>NZ_JABFAX010000015.1:395602-415739 GCF_017168395.1 Micrococcus sp. KRD128
GCCGCCCACCTCTCCGGCCCCGCCGCCCCGTGGGACGAGATCACGGCGACGCCCGTGCACGTGGACGTCCACCAGGACGGCGAGCAGATCGTCGGAGCGGGGATCGACCTGACGCAGTTGGACGAGGGCGGCGACCTGGACCCGGAGCCGCAGACGGTCGGCTGGTACGGTCCGCCGCAGTGGGGCACCACGCCGGGGGAGCGCTCCCCGTACGCGGGGGTCCTGGCCGGGCACGTCGTCTACTACGGCGTGCGGGACGTGTTCTGGAACCTGGGCGACGTGCGGGCGGGCGCCGTCGTCGTGGTGACGTACGACGACGGCACGCAGGCCGCCTTCGAGGCGGATGCGGACGCGGTCTCGGTGGAGAAGGAGGCGCTCACCCAGGATCCGGCGAACCGCTGGGCATGGGAGCCCGGGGGCGACGATGCGAAGGTCACGCTGATCACGTGCGACCTCGTGCCGGGCACCGGGATGGCCGGGAACGCCTTCAACAACTGGGTGGTGCAGGCCACCCGCGTCGCCTGAGGCCGCGGCGGCCCCGGGGCCGGGAGGTCGGAGGGGTACCCTGGGGAGGCCAGGGCGGCCGACCGCGTCGGACCGCCATTGACCCCGTGACCGGGTGACGACCGCCGAGAGGACCTGCGCCCATGAGCCGAGCCGACATCGCCCCCGCCCGCGTGCGCCCCCGCCGCTGGAGCGTGGCCGTCGGAGGGGTGCTCCTGAGCATCACCCTGGCCACCGGCGGCTGCAGCGTCGCCGAGGAGCCCGGACAGACCGGTGGCACGGAGGCGGGGAACACCTACCTGGAGGGCGTGCTGGCCAGCCCCAGCCAGACGTCCGCCGACCCGCTCGCCGCGGACATCCAGTTCGCGGGTCTGCTGCTGCGCAACCACCGCGACGCGATCCAGCAGTCCGATGAGGTGCTGGGCAAGGACGGCGTGGACCAGGAGATCCGGGCCACCGCCGAACGGATGAAGTCCGAGCACGAGGAGCGAGCGGGCCGGCTCGAGTCGATGCTCGAGGGCTGGGGCGTCCCCTCGGATGACGTGCGCGGTGCGGGTGCCGAGTCGACCCCGTCTGCGCAGCCCGAGTCCACGGAGGACGCGGAGCCGACCGAGATCGTGGGCGACGAGCTGCGTGCCGGACTCCTGTCTGACCGGGAGAAGAACGTGCTGGCCGCCGCCGAGCCGGAGGAGGCGGGACGGATCTACCTGCTCCAGATGCGCCGCCTCTATCAGGGCGCGCTGACGATCTCCGCCACGGAGGCGGAGGACGGCTCGGACGACGCGGCGAAGGAGCTGGCCTCCAGCGTGGTCGAGGGCCATCGCAAGGAGCTGGAGAGCTTGGCCGCGACGCTCGGGGAGATGGGCGTGATCGGGTCGAGCGGGGCGCGCACGGCGGACCCGTCAGGGTTCACCGGCCCCATCAAGATCGAGGGCACCGGCGCGAACGGCGGCTCCGTCCCCTCGGACTTCGTCCCGGAGCCGCTGCAGCGGGTGCGCAACTTCCGCGCCACCCAGAAGCCGGTGCTGCCGTCGTCGGGCTCGTCCAGTTCCTCCAGCGCGTCGGGCTCCGCCAGCGCGTCCGGCCGGGACGCCGAGGACCAGCGGGGGCGGGACGCCGCATCGGCGAGCCCGTCGCCCAGCCCGGCCGACACGGCGCAGCCCACCCCGCGCCCCTCCTCCGGGGCCAGCCCCTCGCCCAGCGCATCCCGCTGACGCGCCGCGTCGGTCGGATGGCCCGATCCGCATCGGGCGACGCCGTGACCGAGTCGATAGCGCTTCGTCACCGGACGGTGATCCGCATCACGTCCGTGCGCCGTAGATTCGTGCCGACGCAGCGAGTGCGGCATCCGGTCGACCTCGGGCGTCCGAGCCGGGGAACCCTTCGGCCCGTCGCAGCGCCGCACCCCTGGAGGAGTCGTGGCCAGCGCGGAGGGTGAGGCCGGTGCCTCCTTCGGCACCGAGTTCGAGGTGGACGAGTCCGACGTCCGCCTGACGGTTGCTCCGGTGCTGGAGGGGGATGCCCGCGGCGCCGAGACCGAGGTCCCATTCACGTACGACGACGAGTTGGAGCGCGGTGACTTCGACGTCGCCGCGGCCCGGCGGAGCCTGGGCGAGTCGGGGACCGGTCCCGTCGTCTACACCCTCTCTGTCCTGGGCGGCGAGGTGGCCGCCCTCACCTACGGCCCGGACGCCGACCTCACCGACGCTGACCCGGGCGAGCCGCTGCGCGCCGACCAGCGTCATGAGCTCGGCTTCCACATGCTCCCCACCGCCTGGGACACCACCCTGCTCGCGGCGCCGGGGGAGCGACACGCGTTCATCTCCTCGTACACGGGCGATGCGGTGGCGCCGCTGACGCTCGTCGCGGGCCCGGCCGAGGGCAGGGTCGTCGAGGTGACGGAGGAGGAGACCGGCGGGCCGCGCGGCTACGTGTACCAGGCGCCCGAGGGCTTCACCGGATCCGACACCGTCACCCTGCGGGCCGCGAGGGACGGTGTGACGACGACGCGGACGGTGACCGTGCGGTTCGGCGATCCCCGCGTGGACCTCTATGACTGGGAGAACGGGCGGATCCCGGGGTTCGTGACCTTTCCCGTGGCCGGCCTGTTCGACGACGCTCCGGCTCCGGGCCAGCCGGCCGATCCCGACACCCCCACTTCGCCGGCGAAGCCCGAGACCCCCGCGGAGCCGGCCGAGGGCGAGCACACGGTGCCGGACGCGGTCGAGACCGGGCGTGGTCCGGCGGCGTGGCCCGTCGCCGTCGCGGTGCTGGCCGCAGGCGTCCTGGCCGTGGTGCGCCGGCACCGCGTCGCGGCCTGACCGCTCCGGTCAGCGGGGCGCGAGCAGCGCGCTCTTCTCCGGGTGCTCGTCGAACCACTGGGCGACGTACCAGCACATCGGCACGATGCGGCGGCCCCCTGCGGGGCCGCCGTTCGTCTCGATGTCCTCGACTGCGCCGGCGGTCAGCGTGGCGGCATGGCCCCGGCCGCGGTGCACGGGGATGGTGAACGCCCGGTTCAGGGAGACGGCCGCGCCGTTGTCCCGGAAGTCGAGGACGGCGAGCAGGGTGCCGCCGTCGTGGAGCTCGTACCGGGACTCGGCGTCATTGCGGGTGACGGTGGGGGAGGTGCTCATGCCGGGGCAACCCGCGGTGGTCACGGGGTATTCCGACGCCGGACGGTGGCGGGCTTCTACATGTAGTGGTCCGCGGGGGTCGGACACGCCGCCCGCGGACGTGGCGAACTCGACTTTCCGGCTGTGGGAACCCGGCCCCGAGATCTCCACCGGCTGTGGACAGTCGACCTCGGTCCCGGCGTGTCCCGCATGTCCGCGCGGATCGTCTCGCACAGCAGGGTGTGGACAGGATGGGCAGAGGGTGGGGATACGTAACTACAGTGGTGTGACTACTACATGTAGGGATGGTTCCCGGCCGAGATCACTAGATGTAGTATCGACGCAGATGTTCGGCACGCCCCGTGATTCACCTCGCGGACGCCGCGCCGGCACCCGTAGACCACCAGAGACCACGAAGGAATAGGGATCGCCATGACCGTCACCGTGTACACCAAGCCGGCCTGCGTGCAGTGCAACGCCACCTACCGTGCACTGGACAAGAAGGGCATCGCCTACGAGGTCGTGGACATGTCCCAGGACCCCGCCGCCCTCGAGCGCGTCCGTGCCCTCGGCTTCATGCAGGCCCCCGTCGTCGTCACCGAGACCGACTCCTGGTCCGGCTTCCGCCCGGACAAGATCGCCGAGCTCGCCGAGTCCGCCGCGGCATCGGTGGCCTGACCGGAGTCGACATGACCGTCGCCGCGGACCCGGGCCACATCCGCTCGGCCGAGGCGCAGGGGCTCGTCCCCACCGACGCGGGACTGATCTACTTCTCCTCCGCCTCCAACTACACGCACCGCTTCGTCGAGAAGCTGGAGCTGCCCGAGGACCGGGTGGCTCGACTGCCGTTGATCACCCGGGAGCCCACCCTCGGGGCCACCGCCCCGTACGTCCTGATGACCCCCACCTATGGCGGGGGCAGCGGGCCGGGCGCGGTCCCGAAGCAGGTGATCAAGTTCCTCAACGTCCCAGAGAACCGTCACTGGATTCGGGGCGTGATCGCGTCCGGGAACACCAACTTCCATGAGGGCTACTGCCTGGCCGGCTACATCATCTCCCGCAAGTGCCAGGTCCCCCTCATGTACAAATTCGAGCTGATGGGCACGCCCGACGACGTCGAACGCGTCCGCGGCGGCCTGGAAGGACTGTGGACATGACCATCACCGCACCCACCGAGGCGGACCTCATCCGCCAGGCGAAGAACATGCCCGCCGAGTGGCAGAACCTCGGCTATCACGAGCTCAACGCCATGCTGAACCTCTACGGCGCGGACGGTCGCATCCAGTTCGAGGCCGACCACGCGGCCGCTCGCCAGTACTTCCTGCAGCATGTCAACACCAACACGGTGTTCTTCCACGACCTGGAGGAGAAGCTCGACTACCTGCAGAAGAACGACTACTACGAGACCGAGACGTTCGAGCAGTACCCGTTCGAGTTCATCCGAGGCCTGTTCGACCGTGCCTACAAGGCCAAGTTCCGCTTCCCGACCTTCCTCGGCGCGTTCAAGTTCTACACCTCGTACGCCCTGAAGACCTTCGACGGCAAGCGCTACCTCGAGCGCTACGAGGACCGCGTCGCCGTCGTCGCCCTCCACCTGGCCCGGGGCGACCAGGAGCTGGCCACCCATCTGGTGGACGAGATGATCGCCGGCCGCTTCCAGCCGGCCACCCCCACGTTCCTCAACTCGGGCAAGAAGCAGCGCGGCGAGCTCGTCTCCTGCTTCCTGCTGCGCATCGAGGACAACATGGAGTCGATCGCCCGCGGCATCAACTCCGCCCTGCAGCTGTCCAAGCGCGGCGGCGGGGTGGCCCTCTCGCTGACCAACATCCGCGAGCACGGCGCGCCCATCAAGCAGATCGAGAACCAGTCCTCCGGCGTCATCCCCGTGATGAAGCTCCTCGAGGACTCCTTCTCCTATGCCAACCAGCTCGGCGCGCGCCAGGGCGCCGGCGCGGTGTACCTCAACGCGCACCACCCGGACATCCACCGCTTCCTCGACACCAAGCGCGAGAACGCGGACGAGAAGATCCGCATCAAGACCCTCTCCCTCGGCGTCGTGATCCCGGACATCACGTTCCAGCTGGCGAAGAAGAACGAGGACATGTACCTGTTCTCGCCGTACGACGTCGAGCGCGTCTACGGGGTGCCGTTCTCCGAGATCTCCGTGACCGAGAAGTACTACGAGATGGTCGACGACGCGCGGATCAAGAAGACCAAGATCAGCGCGCGTGAGTTCTTCCAGACCATCGCCGAGATCCAGTTCGAGTCCGGCTACCCGTACGTCGTGTTCGAGGACACCGTGAACGCCGCGAACCCGATCAAGGGCCGCATCACCATGTCCAACCTGTGCTCCGAGATCCTGCAGGTCTCCGAGGCCTCCGAGTACAACGAGGACCTGAGCTACGCCCACGTGGGCCAGGACATCTCGTGCAACCTCGGCTCGATGAACATCGCCAAGACCATGGACTCGCCGGACTTCGGCCGGTCCGTGGAGACCGCGATCCGTGCGCTGACGGCCGTGTCGGTCATGTCCGACATCCAGTCGGTGCCGTCCATCGCCAAGGGCAACGCGGCCTCCCACGCCATCGGCCTGGGGCAGATGAACCTCCACGGCTACCTGGCGCGCGAGCACGTCCACTACGGCTCGGAGGAGGGCATCGACTTCACGAACATGTACTTCTACGCGGTGCTGTTCCACGCGCTGCGGGCCTCGAACCGGATCGCCATCGAGACCGGCCAGCGGTTCGGCGGGTTCGAGGACTCGAAGTACGCCTCGGGGGAGTTCTTCGACAAGTACACCGACCAGGAGTGGGTGCCCGCCACCGAGCGCGTCGCCGAGCTGTTCGCCGAGGCCGGCATCGCCCTGCCCACGCAGGACGACTGGCGTGAGCTGAAGGCCTCCGTCATGGAGCACGGCATCTTCAACCGCAACCTGCAGGCCGTCCCGCCGACGGGCTCGATCTCCTACATCAACAACTCGACCTCCTCGATCCACCCGGTGGCCTCGAAGATCGAGATCCGCAAGGAGGGCAAGCTCGGCCGCGTGTACTACCCGGCGCCGTACCTCACCAACGAGAACCTCGAGTACTACGAGGACGCGTACGAGATCGGCTACGAGAAGATCATCGACACGTACGCCGCGGCGACACAGCACGTGGACCAGGGCCTGTCCCTGACGCTGTTCTTCAAGGACACGGCCACCACCCGTGACCTGAACCGCGCACAGATCTACGCGTGGAGGAAGGGCATCAAGACGATCTACTACATCCGCCTGCGCCAGCTCGCGCTGGAGGGCACCGAGGTCGAGGGCTGCGTGAGCTGCATGCTCTGACAGCCGGCCCTTCGAGGCGGGAAATCCGGCGTATTCCGCGCTTCCGAGCGCGGGTGCGCTCGATTTCCCGCCTCGAAGTGGAGCCGGCGCACCCGGACGGGGAGGGCCGACGAGGTCGTGAGCCCGGACCCGTCCGAGTGGCTGCCGCTGCCCCTGCGGGCCTAGACTGTCCCGGACCCGCGCCCCGCTGACCGTGCTCTCGCGAGCCCCCGGAATCCGCGGATTCCCAACGAATTCTTCTGAAGGATGTGCCCTGCCGTGACCGAGACCCAGCAGTCCCACCTCGTCGAGGCGGTCAACTGGAACCGCATTCAGGACGAGAAGGACGTGGAGGTGTGGAACCGCCTCGTCAACAACTTCTGGCTGCCGGAGAAGGTGCCGCTGTCCAACGACGTCCAGTCCTGGTCCCACCTCACGGATGAGGAGCGGCTGCTCTCCATGCGCGTGTTCACGGGCCTGACGCTGCTGGACACGATCCAGGGCACCGTGGGCGCCGTCTCCCTCATCCCGGACGCCATGACCCCGCACGAGGAGGCCGTCCTCACGAACATCGCGTTCATGGAGTCGGTGCACGCGAAGTCGTACTCCTCGATCTTCTCCACCCTGGCCTCCACCCCGGAGATCGACGAGGCGTTCCGCTGGTCCCGTGAGAACCGGAACCTGCAGGCCAAGGCCCGCCTGATCGTGGAGCGCTATGACGGCCAGGACCCGTACAAGAAGAAGATCGCCTCCACCCTGCTCGAGTCCTTCCTCTTCTACTCGGGCTTCTACTGGCCCATGTACCTGTCCGCGCACGCCCGCCTCACCAACACCGCCGACCTGATCCGCCTGATCATCCGCGACGAGGCCGTGCACGGGTACTACATCGGCTACAAGTACCAGCGGAGCATCGAGACCCTGCCGGAGGAGAAGCGGGAGGAGCTCAAGGCGTTCACCTTCGAGCTGCTGTTCGAGCTGTATGAGAACGAGGTCGAGTACACCCACGACCTCTACGACGCCGTCGGCCTGGCCGAGGACGTGAAGAAGTTCCTGCACTACAACGCGAACAAGGCGCTGATGAACCTGGGCTACGAGCCCATGTTCCCGGCCGAGACCACGAACGTGAACCCCGCCATCCTCTCCGCGCTCTCCCCGAACTCGGACGAGAACCACGACTTCTTCTCCGGCTCCGGCTCCTCCTACGTGATCGGCAAGGCCGAGAACACCGAGGACGAGGACTGGGACTTCTGATCCCGCTCGCCTGAGCCCCGTCCCGACGACGGCCGGTCGCCTCCCCACGGAGGCGACCGGCCGTCGTCGTCTCGCGAGATGCACCACACTCCGGTGCCCGGTCCCCGCAGTATGACGCTGCGCGTCACCATCACGCCGGCTGGAGCGCACACGCTGCGATAGGCTTGGGCCCAGCTTCAGGAGAAGCGGCTGTGGATCCCGCCTCGGCGGGTCCACGTGGTCCCACGACGAGCCGCTCGCCAACCCCATGTTCACGGGTGGCAACGGACCGAGAAGCGGCCCGCCTCCGCTGCGTGCAGACCCCTCGAGGGGAGCCCGCGGTGACTGGGGGACGGGCAAGAGCAGCGTTCGAAAGGATCCCGGCCTCCGGCTCGGGGCGTCTCCCGCGGGGTAGGCCGTGCTGTGCCCCGCGGGGAACCACCCACCGCACGGCCTACCCCGCACCGTTCCGCACCCGCCGTGCCCACCCGCGTCGGCGACGTCGCACCGTCCTCCAAGGAGAACCCCATGACGACCCCCTCGAACATCTCCCGCCGCTCCTTCGCCGGCCTGTCCCTGGCCGCCGTCGGCGCGCTCGCCCTGACCGCCTGCAACTCGCAGGCCGAGAAGAAGGGCGACGACGGCGCCCAGACCGTGCGCATCGGCGTCGTGTCCGAGAACGAGACGCACCGCGCCCTGGTGAAGCTCGCCAAGGAGAAGCACGGCATCGACGTCGAGATCCGCAACTTCACCGAGTACACGCAGCCGAACCCGGCGCTGGACAACGGCGACATCGACATGAACTGGTTCCAGCACATCGCCTACCTGGCCGACTACAACCAGGCCTCCGGCAAGGACCTGACGCTGATCGGGACCACCGAGATCATCCCGCTGCCCCTGTACTCCAAGAAGTACAAGGACGTCTCCGAGTTCAAGAAGGGCGACACCGTCGCCATCCCGAACGACACCGTGAACCAGGCCCGCGCCATCAACGTGCTCGTCGCCGCCGGCCTGCTGAAGCTGTCCAACGAGACCATCCGCCCGGAGCCCAAGGACATCGACGAGGCCGCCTCCACCGTGAAGGTCCAGACCGTGGCCGCCCAGCAGACCGTGAACGCGCTCGAGTCCGTCCAGGGCTCGGTCATCAACAACACGTTCTCGGCCGACGCCGGCATCGACACGAACACCGCCCTGTTCAAGGACGACCCCAAGGCCGACTCCGCCAAGCCGTTCGTCAACGGCTTCGCCGTGCGTCGCGAGGACCGCGACAACGAGACCTACAAGAAGATCGCGGCCCTGTACCACGAGCAGGCCGTGCTGGACGAGTCCGCGAAGCTCTCCTCCGGCACCAGCGTGCCGGTGCAGCTCGACGCCGCCCAGATCGACGAGACCCTGAAGCAGTACCAGGACGCGATCGCGAAGCAGGGCGCCTGATCCATGGCAGGTTCCCATACGTCCGACCGTGACGCGGTCACCCCGGGGCGCCCCTCTGAGGGCGCCCCGGGGGAGCCGGTCATCGTCTTCGACCACGTCAGCCGCGTCTTCGGGGGCAAGAAGGGTGCCGGGGTGAAGGCCGTGGACGACGTCTCGCTCACCGTGAACCGCGGCGAGGTCTTCGGCGTCATCGGCTTCTCCGGCGCCGGCAAGTCCACCCTGATCCGCATGATCAACGGGCTGGAGAAGCCGACCTCGGGCACCGTCACGGTGCTGGGCCAGCAGGTGTCCCACCTCTCCGAGGCCAAGCTGCGTCCGCTGCGCACCCGCATCGGCATGGTGTTCCAGCAGTTCAACCTGCTGACCTCTCGCACGGTGGCCGGGAACATCGAGTTCGCCCTGGACACGGCCGGCTGGCCGCGCTCCACGCGCCGCGCTCGCGTGGCGGAGCTGCTCGAGTTCGTCGGCCTGGCGGACAAGGCCAAGCACTACCCGGAGCAGCTCTCGGGCGGCCAGAAGCAGCGCGTCGGCATCGCCCGCGCCCTGGCCGCCGAGCCGGAGATCCTGCTCGCGGACGAGGCCACCAGCGCCCTGGATCCCTCGACGACGCACGAGGTGCTCTCTGTGCTGCGCCGCGTCAACGAGGAGCTCGGGGTCACGATCGTGGCCATCACCCACGAGATGGAGGTCATCCGCTCGATCGCCGACCGTGTCGCCGTGATGGACACCGGCCGTGTGGTGGAGACCGGCAAGGTCTACGACCTCTTCTCCCGGCCCGCCCACTCCGCCGACGCCGCGTCCTTCGTGGCCACGGCGCTCAAGGACCGGCCGAATGCCGACGAGGTGGCCCGCATCCGGGCGCGCACCGAGGGTCGGCTGATCATGGTCTCGCTCAAGGACTCCGCCGCGGTCTCGGCCGTGCTCGGCACCGCATCGACGCGCGGCGTGGGCTTCGAGATCGTCCACGGCGGCATGTCCGCCACCAAAGACTCCGCGTACGGCCTGCTCACCGTGGCGCTCACGGGCGAGGCCGCCGCGGTGGACGCGTTCGTCGCGGAGCTGGCCGGCGCCGGGGACGTGCAGGAGGTGCACCAGTGATCGAACGATTCCAGAACCTCGACTGGGGGTACTACGGCCCCGAGCTGCTGACCGCCGTGGGGGACACCCTCTACATGGTCGGCTGGGCCTTCGTCCTCGGCGGCATCCTCGGCCTGCTGATCGGGCTCGTCCTCTACACCACGCGCCCGGGCGGCATCTTCGCCAACCGTGCCGTCTACCTGGTCACGAACTTCGTCGTGAACCTGATCCGGCCCATCCCGTTCGTCATCCTCATCGCCGCCCTGCAGCCGCTGACCATCGCGGTGCTCGGCAGCGGCATCGGCAACACCGCCGTGGTGTTCTGCATGATCTGGGCGTCCACGTTCGGGATCGCCCGCATCGTGGAGCAGAACCTCGTCTCCCTCGACCCCGGCGTGATCGAGGCCGCCCGCGCGATGGGCGCCTCCCGCATGCGGATCGTGCGCACCGTGGTGCTGCCCGAGGCCCTCGGCCCGCTGATCCTCGGCTTCACGTTCGTGATCATCTCGCTCGTGGACATGTCCGCGATGGCGGGCATCATCGGCGGCGGCGGCGTCGGCAACTTCGCCATCGTGGAGGGCTACAACCGGTTCCGCCCGGAGGTCACCTGGCTGGCCGTGATCGTGGTGATCGTGTTCGTCCAGGCGCTGCAGCTGATCGGCAACGGCATCGCCCGCAAGGTCATGCGCCGCTGAACCCCGGCTGGGCCCACGCCGTGACGGCCGGTGACATCCCCGCGGGGACGTCACCGGCCGTCGTCGTTCTGGCAGACTTCGGCCCATGACCGACATCACCTCCACCCCCGCGACCTCCGTCGCCGACGATCCCCTGGCCTTCTACGTCCGCCTCGGCGAGCCCACCGTGGACGCCGACGGCGTCCGCACCTCCCGTGTGCGCTCCACCGTGCACGCCCAGGGCGCATGGCGGCAGGAGGAGATGCACATGGCCGCCGTCTCGGGCCTGCTGCTGCACGAGGTGGCCGCGCACGAGACCACCCCCGGGCTGCGGGTGGGACGGCTCTCCTACGACATCCTGGGCACGCTCTGGTCGGGCGAGCTCGAGGTGGTCACGCGCACCCTGCGTCCGGGCCGCACCATCGAGCTCGTGGAGTCCGTGCTCCACGCCCGGGGCCGCACCGTGCTGACCCTGCGCGCCTGGCTGCTGTCCACCTCGGACACCTCCGCCGTCGCCCAGCTGCCGGACGAGCCCCTCCCGCCGCGCTCGCAGGCGCAGGCGCACAACGCGCTCCACGGATGGGGAGGCGGGTACATCGCCTCCCTCGACGGCGTCGTCCTGCCCGGCCACGGGCCGGGCCACGGCCGGGTGTGGCTCACCACGGACCGCGAGATGGTGGCGGGGGAGAGCACGAGCGACCTGGTGCGCCTGATCAGCCTCACCGATGCGGCCAACGGGATCGCCCCGGCCCTGCCGGCGAAGCCAGGCGGGTGGTTCTTCCCCAACGTGGACCTGCAGATCCACCTGTACCGCGAGCCCACCGGCCACTGGCTCGGCCTCGCGGGGCAGGTCACGGTGGGCCCGGACGGCGTGGGCCTGACCAGCACCGTCCTCCACGACGACGACGGCCCCTTCGCCCACGTCGAGCAGACCCTCACCCTGCGCTCCTGGCCGGTCGAGGGCGGCCTGTGAGCGCAGCTCCCCGGCTGCGCTGGGCCGTGCAGGAGCGGACCCTCGGGGCTGTCGAAGACCTCGACTGGGCCATGGACGAGCTGGCCGTCTTCCGCGCCGCCGCGGCCGAGGGAAGGGCCCTCGACGACCTGATCCGCGTCTACGTGCCCGAACCGACGGTCGCGTTCGGCCAGCGCGACGTGCGGCTGCCCGGCTTCGAGGCCGCGGCCGCGGCGGCCCGCGCCCACGGCTTCGAGCCGGTGGTGCGCCGGGCCGGCGGGCGGGCGGCGGCCTACCATCACGGCTGCCTGGTGGTGGACCACCTGAGCCAGCAGGAGGATGCGGCGCTTACGCAGCAGGCCCGGTTCGCCGAGTTCGCCGACCTGTTCGTGCGGGCGTTCGCCCGCATGGACGTGCCCGCCTCCGTGGGCGAGATCCCGGGGGAGTACTGCCCGGGCGAGTTCTCCGTGCAGGGGCCTGCGCCGACATACCCGGTGAAGCTGGCCGGCTCCGCGCAGCGCGTGGTGAAGGGGGCGTTCCTGTTCTCCACCCACGTGGTGGTGTCCGACCCCGCCCCGCTGCGGGCCGTGCTCGTCGACGTCTACCGGGAGCTCGGCCTGGAGATGGACCCGCGCACGGCGGGCGCGGCCGAGGACGTGCGCCCCGGGGTGAGCGTGCCCGCGTTCGCCGCGGCCCTGCGGGAGGAGTACACGGCGTGGGCCGGCGCCGCCGGGCTCGAGGTCGTGGACGAGCAGCTCGCCGTCAGGCCGTGAGGTCGGCGATGATCTCCCGCTTGCGCCGCGGGGTGAAGCCGACCGCCACGGCCGCCGCCCGGCGCGCCGCGTCCGTCCGATACAGGGACCATCCCCGCTGCACGAGGAACGGCACCGGCTTGCGACGCTCGGCGACATCGCGCACGAACCGGCGGGCCGCCGTCGTGGTCCGCGCCTGGTCGATGTACCAGGCCGCGTAGTGGACCCCGGCCCGGTCCAGGGCGGCGGGCATGCGCTCGGCGAAGATGCCCTCCGCCACGATCACCCCGCCCGGCTCGAGCGCGACGGTGCTGTGCCCCCGGACGGAGGACGTGGAGATGTCGTAGTCGGGCACGCGCGTGGCGCCCTCCTCGAGCAGCTCCACGACGGCGTCCACGGCCGCCTGCTCATCCCACGTTCCGGGGTGGTCCCAGTCGATCTCACCGTACGGGGTGCGCGGGAACACGGGGCCGGGCCCACCCGCGGCGCCGTCGTCGGACTGCGGACGGTAGAACGCATCGAGCGAGAGGTGGGGCCGACCGTGCCGCCGGGCCAGGTAGGACTTGCCGGAGCCCGACGCGCCGCCGAGCAGGATCACGGAGGGAGGGGGCGAGGCGGGGAGGATGGTCACGGGGGACCATTCTTCCCCACCTCGGCGCGTCCTCAGTGGCCGCGGTCGATCCACTCCTGCAGGTGCGGCTTCTCCGTGCCGATCGTGGTGGAGTCGCCGTGGCCGGTGTGGACCACGGTGGCCTCCGGCAGCGGGAGCAGGCGCTCGCGGATGGACTCGATGATCGTGTCGAAGTCCGAGTACGAGCGGCCGGTGGCGCCGGGCCCGCCCTGGAACAGGGTGTCGCCGGAGAACACGACGCCGGTCGGGGCGCCGTCGTCGCCGGCCTCGCCCAGGGCGGGTGCGTACAGGCAGACCGAGCCGGGGGAGTGACCGGGGGTGTGCAGCACCCGCAGCTCGACGCCGGCCACGCGCAGGACGTCGCCCTCGGCGAGCGCGCCGTCGGGCTCCTCGTCGGGGAAGACGTCGTCCCAGAGCATGCGGTCCGCGGGGTGGAGCAGCACGGGGGCGTCCACCATCTGGCGGAACTCCTGGACCTGGCGGATGTGGTCATCGTGGCCGTGGGTGAGGACGATGGCCAGCACCTGGCGGCCGTTCACCTTCTTCCAGACGGCCGAGGCGTCGTGGGCCGGGTCGATGACGACGCACTGCTCCGCGCCGCCGACGATCCACACGTTGTTGTCCACGTCGAACGTCTCCCCGTCCAGGGAGAACGTGCCGGAGGTGACCAGGTGATCGATGCGCGCCATCAGAGCACCACCACCGAGCGCAGGACGTCGCCGGACTTCATCGTCTCGAAGGCCTCGTTCACCTCATCGAGGGCGATGGTCTCCGTGACGAACTCGTCCAGCGGCAGGCGGCCCAGGCGGTACTGGTCCACGAGCATCGGGAAGTCGCGCTCCGGCAGGCAGTCGCCGTACCACGAGGACTTCAGCGCGCCGCCGCGGCCGAACACCTCCGGCAGGGGCAGCTTCAGCTCCATGCCGGGGGTGGGCACGCCCACCAGGACGACGCGGCCGGCCAGGTCCCGGGCGTAGAACGCCTGCTCGTAGGTCTCCGGGCGGCCGACCGCCTCGATGACCACGTCGGCGCCGAAGCCGCCGGTCACCGCGCGGATGGCCTCCACGGGGTCCTCATCCTTCGAGTTCACGGTGTGGGTGGCGCCGAGCTCCTTCGCCTTGGCGAGCTTCTTGGCGTCGATGTCCACCGCGATGATCGTGGTGGCGCCGGCGAGCTTCGCCCCGGCGATCGCGGCCACGCCGACGCCGCCGCAGCCGATCACGGCCACGGACTCGCCGCGCTTGACCTCGCCGGTGTTGATGGCCGCGCCGATGCCGGCCATGATCCCGCAGCCGAGCAGGCCGACCGCGGCCTGTTCCTCGGGCGTGTCGACGCCGTCGACCTGGGTGCACTGCTTGGCGTGGACGAGCGTCTTGTCCGCGAACGCCCCGATGCCCAGGGCCGGGGACAGCTCCGTGCCGTCCTCCAGGGTCATCTTCTGGGTCGCGTTGTGGGTGTTGAAGCAGTACTTCGGCTCGCCCTTGCGGCACGCGCGGCACTCGCCGCACACGGCGCGCCAGTTGAGGATCACGGTGTCGCCGACCTGGACGTGGTCGACGCCCTCGCCGATCGCGGAGACCACACCCGTGGCCTCGTGGCCGAGCAGGTACGGGTACTCGTCACCGATCCCGCCCTGCTGGTAGTGCAGATCCGTGTGGCAGACGCCGCAGGTCTTGATGTCGACGACGGCCTCGCCGGGTCCCGGATCGGGGATGACGATGGTCTCGATGGTGACGGGGGCGTCCTTCGCCATGGCGACGACGCCGCGGACCTTCTGGGACACGCTGTTCCTCCTGGTGGTGGGGATCTGCCCGAGGCCGCGCATGCGTGGGGCGGCGCGGCGTGCGGGCTCGTTCTGCCCATCCCATCACAGGACCCTGTGCGACGCATCGGTGAGCAGCCGGGGTCCTGATGTGTGGCGTCACCGCGGCGGCCAGGGGAGACTGCAACCTGACCCGCAACACCGATGCGAACGGAGGGGCGAACCGTGGCACGAGATGGCATAGACGAGGACGAGGCGAACGCGGCTCCGGCCGGTGCCCGGAACGGCACCGGGGCGCTCGCTCAGTGGCGCATCCCGCTGGTGGGGCTGCTGATCGGCGTCGGCCTGGGCGTGGTGTTCGGACTGGGCACCGAGAGGCCCTGGGGCAGCGTGACCGGCTGGGCGTCGATGGGCTTCGCCCTCGGCATCGCGTGGATGTATGTCGAGCGCGGCCGGGACGGGAGGGACCGCTGACATGTGCGGCCGCTACGTGATGGCCCGCGCTACGAGCGATCTGGTGGCCCTGGGTGACGCCGAGACGAATGAGGATCTGGTGCTGCGCCAGAGCTGGAACGTGGCGCCGACAGCCGAGGTGCCGATCCTCGTGGCGCACGTGGACGACGTCGGCGCAGGAGGCTCCCGTGGGGGCGACGGCGGTGCCGGTGCCGGGGTGACCCGGCGGATCCACGTGGCCCGATGGGGCCTGGTGCCGCCGTGGGCGAAGGAGCTGTCCGTGGGGTCCCGTGCGTTCAACGCACGCTCCGAGACCGTGGCCTCCAAGCCGACGTTCCGGGCCGCCGTCCGCGCCCGCCGCTGCGCCGTGCCGGTGGAGGGTTACTACGAGTGGAAGACGCCGGAGCCTGGCGCCAAGGGTCCCGACGGGCGGGCCGCGAAGAAGCAGCCCTACTACGTGCACCCGGCCGGGGCCGGGGACGGCGAGGGGCCGGTCATCTGGTTCGCCGGCCTGTACGAGTGGTGGCAGGACCCCGAGGCTCAGGCCGCGGGGGAGGACGCCTGGGTCCTCTCGACGACGATCCTCACCATGGCCGCACCCGACGCGGACGACGACGATCCGGTGCTCGCCGCACTCGGCCAGCTGCACGACCGGATGCCCGTGCCCATGGACGCCGAGACGATGGACCGGTGGCTCACCCCGGACACGCTCGGGTCCGCCGAAGAAGCCGACGCCCTCGTGGGCCAGGTGTGCGCCGGCGCGTACGACGTCGCGGCGGGCTGGTCGCTGCGGCCCGTGGGGAGCGCCGTGGGGAATGTCCGGAACAATGGGCCGGAGCTCACCCAGGAGATGGGAGAGCAGCAGGGCACGCTGCTCTGAGGGACGGGGCGACGAGGATGACCTTCCCGTGACGCGCGGGAACGCGGTGCCGCGGTGAGGCTGGAGACGGTCATCTCCTGTTCACCCTGTCCGTGGACGGCACCCCGGTGGCCGCCGCCCTCTACGACGAGGCCGCCGGCACTCCGGAGGGCGACATAGGCCCCTCTGCCGGGCTCGTCTACGCGTGGGGCGAGCACAGCCTGGCCGACCCCGTGTTCGGGGACTACCCCGAGCGGTTCCTCACGCTGGAGCACGCCGAGCCGGGCGTGCTGCTGCCGTTCCGGTCCGAAGGCCTGGGCGACGACGCGGCGGTCGCGGAACTCTCGTGGGGTCCGCGCTGGGGTGCCCTCTGGCGCGACACCACGTTGGACTTCTTCACCGGGTTTCACTACCTCGCCGACGCGACATACCCGACCGACGACCGCCTCGTCCTCGACTGGTCGCTGGACGGTGTGACCAAGAGTGAGGACGTCATCATCACCCAGGACGCGGAGCGGTCCGACCTCTATGCACGCGTTGAGTCGCTCGCGGACGGGCAGAAGCCCCGGGCCCTGAACATGCCGGCGGGGGAGGACGCCCCGTCTCCCGGCGAGGCGGACCCGGTGCCGCCCGCCGAGCAGGAGCCCGTCGACACTCCGGCCCCCGTGGCCGGGGAGGAGCCGGGTGAGGGAACGGGCGGGGAGGAGACCCACACGACCCCGGACACGGTCGAGACCGGGCGTGACGTTCCGGCGGGCGCGCTCGGAGCGCTCGCGGCCCTCGGCGCGGGACTCGTGCTCCTGACCCGGGGGGCGGGCGCGCCGGGTCTGACGCACCCGCCCGACGAGGGGGCCGCGGGGCGGTGGACGGGAGACCGTCGGCCGCCCCGCGGTCTGTGCTCAGCCGGCCGGAGCGGATTCGATGGGGCCGGTGCAGCCCCAGGCTGAGGAGTCGACGCTGCAGTCATCGGCGACATTGCGGGTGATGGTGCGCCAGATGTTCGCAGTGACGGGGGCTGAGTCGAGACTGATGGTGCCCGGGATGAGCACCCACTCGCCCCCGGCCTCCCGGTATTCGCCGATGTACACGGTGGTGAGGCGGACCGTGTACTGCCCGGTGTCCTCGTACACGTGGCTCGTGGGGGTGGGGACGTTGAACTCCGGCTGGCTCTGGCCTGCGACTGAGGTGGTCTTGGTGGGGGAGCCGTCCCCGTAGTCCCAGTGGAAGCTCACCGGCGTGGCGCGGAGTTCGACCTCGACCCCGTTGAGGGTGGTGACGAGTGTGCGCGTCTCGGCGTCTGCGTAGAAGTTGGTCTCCGCATTGCGGATCCCGCGTCCGCCGTTGTCCGACCGGATCTCAGGCTCCAGCACGAGGAGCGTGCGGACCTCGTCGATGGAGACGGGCGGGGCGCCGTTGCTGGAGGCCTTAGCCGTCCAACATTTGGGGGCGCCATAGACGGGATTAGCATCAGGCTGACGAGTGTCTATGGTCTGCGCCCGGATCCATGAACCCTCGGGGCAGAAGTTGTCCTCCTGCTCTCGGCAGCTCTCGAAATCCGAGTTGCCGAGCTGTCCTGGGATGCACGCACTGACCGTCTTGTGCTCTAGGTGGGATGCCACGGGAGCCGGCGAGTTTGCACCGTCTGTTCCAGGTGAAGAAATCTCCGATGGATCGGTGCAATTTACTTCAGACTTCACGGCGTTGTCGCCTATTCCATAGGAATTTCCCTGGGTGCCGCATTTGACTACGGGTTCTTCGGAGGCGGCGGGCTGTGCGGTAAGGAGCAGGGAGGTAAGAGCGAAACCGCATAGGAAAAGCCTAGGTTTCATGTTGGTCATCCGGCTGGAGACTCGAGCGTCATGCTGTCTACGACCCAATGTCCAAGGTCACTTGCGTAGGAAAGTTCTGCAATCCACGGACTTTCAGGTGAGGCTGACACCTCTCCGCCGGGAAGAACTTTTCCCTGGGAGTCACGGGCAGTCTCAGGGCTCAGATCGATGAGAAGTGTTGCTATATATCCGTCTGTAGATGGCTGGGTCGCCATGGAGGTGATGCTTGGGCCGTCGCCAGACATCCATCCGTCGTTCTCATATAGACCTGTCATTGACTGCTTGTACTGCTCGCAAAATTTGCAAGTCTTGCCTGACACCTCTTGCAGGGGTTGGGGCTCACCCGTCTGCTGCAGGAAATAAGTCGCCTCCCAGAAGTAGCGAATCGCCGCCTCGGCGCCCTCCTTGGTCTCTTCCTTCATGGCGGCGGGCATCTCCGGCTTGGGCACGTTCTGAGCGGGACCGTCGGCAGACGCGGGAACGTATTTGCCGGACCCGCTCTCCGTGGCCGTGGGGGATGAGCTGACGCCTGCGGTCTCACTCGTACTCGCGGGCGCGGACGTCTCGACGGCGGGCTTGGCGGACGAGGGCGACGTCGTCGACGACTCGGCGGGCTCGGACTGCCCGCCGCAGGCGGTCAGTGCGAGCGCCAGGGCCACGCTGAGCGTGCCGGCCTGGGCGAATCGGTGGCGGCGCAGGGCGCGCCCGGGTGCGGTGAGAGACATTTCCCCTCCAACTGGACGTCCGTCGTGTGTCCGCGCCTCCCGCGCTGATCCCGCAGCGCGCTGCCCGTGGCATGCGAGGCCCGGTTGGTTCGGAGTATACGCAGGCGGATTGTGGTCCTGCTCGCATTGTCCACAGGACCGTGCCGGCGCACTTCTTCCAGCCCAAGAGACGATTTTCTCGTGCATGTGCGCCCCAGGGTCGGGTTCAAGGCCCACGGCCAGGACTCGGCCCCTCCTGTCTCGGGGCCGGTTCGTCCTTAACGTGTCCGGCGGCTGCCCTACGTTCGCACCCATCGCATTCGAACACATGTTCGAGTACGATCGGGGGTGCGGCCCCACCTTCCCACTTCTTCCCCGCGTCCGGTCCGCCGGACGGGCCGCGCTCCCATCGCCCGACGGCACCCCGTCGTCGGTCCGGTCAGCAGTGCACAGGGAGAGAAGCAGAATGGGAGTCCTCACACAGTCGGTGGCGGTGGAGTGCGGGGCAGACGGCACCCCGCAGGGGCTGCGCTGGAACGGGCGGGACTACGTCCTCGCAGAGCGCCCCGTGCGCTGGTTCGAGCGGCGCCGCTGGTGGGCGGAGGAGGTCCGCGCGGAGAAGGGCCGCGGCGCCGGTCTCGTGGACCACGAGATGTGGCGGCTGCAGGTCCGCCTGGCCCGGGCCGGCGCCGCGCCCCTGCAGACACTCGACGTCGCCCACCACCTGGACTCCGGCCGGTGGCGGCTCGTGCGCGTCCACGAGCACGCCCAGGACCTGAGGCGGTCGGCATGAGCCGGGCCGCCGCGGCCGGCCGCACCGTCGCACCCTTCGCCCACCTGCACGTCGCCTCCGCGTTCAGCGCCCACTACGGGGTCAGCTGGCCCGAGGACCTCGTGGCCGCCGCCGCGGCCGCGGACATGGACCTGCTGGCCTGCACCGACCGGGACGGGCTCTACGGCATGGCCAAACACGTGGGCGCCTGCCTGCGCCACGGCATCACCCCGATCGTGGGCGTGGACCTGGCCGTCCGGTGGAGTGAGGACGAGGACGCCGGCCGCGTGGTCGTGCTGGCCCGAGGAGGCTGTCACGGCTCCGGCTACCGCTCCCTGTGCGAGCTCGTCTCCGCCGCCCACGCCCGCACCACCGGGGGAGCGGCGGGCGGCAGCCCCTGGGCCAGCGTCGCCGAGCTCGCCGCCGCGGCGGCCGGCCGTGTCCCCACCGCCGCCAACCGGGACAACCCGCCCACCCCCGAGCTGTTCGTCCTCCTCGGCCCGGACTCGGACGTCGGCCGCCACCTGGCCCGCCGCCGGTACGCGGCCGGCCTCGTCGCCCTGCGCCGCTGGAAGGCGG
>NZ_JABFAX010000015.1:415839-417636 GCF_017168395.1 Micrococcus sp. KRD128
TGCTTTATATAATTGACATTGAGTACGCGAGGATGGGCAGCTTTTTTTTTTTTTTTTTTTTTTTTTTAGATGTGTATAAGAGACAGCCCCGGCTCGAGGCCACCCGCCGCCTCGCCGAGGCCTGCGCGCTCGACCCCGAGACCGACCTCGGCTGGGGCGTGCCCCGCGTCCCCGAGGCCGCCGTCATCGGCATCGACGGCCCCCCGGAGCACGTGCTGCGCGAGCGCACCCGCACCGGCCTCCTCGCCCGCTACCCCCACCTCCACACCGGGGGAGGCCTCCCCGGCACCAGCCAGGCGGCCCGGGACCTGCAGGACCGCGCCGAACACGAGCTCGGCATCATCACCCGACTCGGCTTCTCCTCCTACTTCCTCACCGTGGCCGCCGTCGTCGACCTCATCGAGGGCATGGGCATCCGCGTGGCCGCCCGCGGCTCCGGCGCCTCCTCGCTCGTCAACCACGCCCTGCGCATCTCCCATGTCGACCCCATGGCCAACGGCCTGATCATGGAGCGCTTCCTCTCCACCGACCGCTCCACCCTCCCGGACATCGACATCGACGTGGAGTCCGCCCGCCGCCACGAGATCTACCACGCCGTCGTCGAGCGCTTCGGCGCCGAGCGCACCACCCTCATGAGCATGCAGAACGCCTACCGGGCCCGCGGCGCCGTCCGCGACGCCGGCCTCGCCCTCGGCATGCCCGAACCCGAGGTGGACGCCATCGCCAAGCAGCTCTGGCGCTTCTCCGCCTCGAACTTCCGCGAGGCTCTCCAGCGCATGCCCGAACTCGGCGGCCTCTCCCGCCGCATCGAGTCCGGCCGCGCCGAGGGCGACCGCCAGCTGGACCTGCTCGTCGACCTCACCGAACGCCTCGACCGCCTGCCCCGCCACATCTCCATGCACCCCTGCGGCGTCATCCTCGGCGACGCCGCCCTGCTGCACCGCACCCCCGTCCAGCCCTCCGGCATGGGCCTGCCCATGAGCCAGTTCGACAAGCACGACATGGACCCCATGGGCTTCCTCAAGCTCGACATCCTCGGCGTGCGCATGCAGTCCGCCATCGCCTACACGATCGCCGAGGTCGAACGCACCACGGGCGAGCACATCGACCTCGAACAGGTGCCCCTCGACGACGCCGCCACCTACGCGATGATCCGCACCACCCACACCCTCGGCTGCTTCCAGATCGAGTCCCCGGGCCAGCGCGAACTCGTCGGCAAGCTCGCCCCCCACGAGTTCAACGACCTCACCGTGGACGTCTCCCTCTTCCGCCCCGGCCCCATGCAGTCCGACATGGTCCGGCCCTTCCTCGAACAGCGGCACGGCTGGGCACCCGCCCACTACCCGCACCCCGACCTGCGGCCCGTCCTCGCCGAGACCCACGGGGTCACCGTCTTCCACGAACAGGTCCTGCGCACCATGGACGTCATGACCGGCTGCGGACTGGCCCGCGCCGACGAGCACCGCCGCCTCCTCGGCGGCCCGCAGGAACACCTCGTCGAAGAGGCCTTCCGCACCGGCGCCCTCGCCCGCGGCTACTCCCTCGACGTCATCGACGAAGTCTGGGCCACCCTCTCCGCCTTCGGCTCCTTCGGCTTCTGCAAGGCCCACGGCGCCGCCTTCGCCGTCCCCACCTACCACTCCGCCTGGCTCAAGACCCACCACCCCGCCGCCTTCATGGCCGCCATCCTCGAACACGACCCCGGCATGTACCCCGCCCGCCTCATGGTCGCCGAGGCCCGCCGCATGGGCATCCCCGTCCTGCCCGTGGACGTCAACGCCTCCTCCCGCCACGTCC
>NZ_JABFAX010000015.1:417736-427400 GCF_017168395.1 Micrococcus sp. KRD128
AGCCGAGACCGACCGCCTCGACACCGGCCGCCCCTACCGCTCCCTCGCCGACGTCCGCGACCGCGCCCGCCCCACCGCCCGCAACCTCGAACGCCTCGCCCAGCTCGGCGCCCTCGACTGCCTCCTCCCACCCGGCGGCGCCTCCCGCACCGACCTCGTCCACCACCTCGAACTCCAGCACTCCACCACCCGCGGCACCGCCCCCGGCCGCACCGCCCCGCGCTCGCGGTCCGCCCGTCCGCGGCAGGTGGAGGGCCAGCTGGCCCTGGACCTGCCGGACACCGAGCTCACCGCCCTCGCCCCGCTCTTCCCGGACCCGGGCCCGGCCGCCCGGGTCCGCACCGAGCTGGAGCTCACCGCCCTGGACGTCACCGCCCACCTCATGGACTCCCACGCCCCGTACCTGGACGCGCTCGGCGTCACCCGGGCGAAGGACCTGCTCGGGCTGCGCACGCAGTCCCGGGTGCTCGTGGCCGGGGTGCGCGTGGCCACCCAGACCCCGCCCATGCGCAGCGGCAAGCGGGTGGTGTTCCTCTCCGTGGACGACGGCACCGGCTGCGTGGACGCCTCCTTCTTCACCGAGGCCCAGCACGCCTCCGGGGAGATGCTCTTCTCCGCCCGCCTCCTGCTGATCGAGGGCACCGTCCGGCGCACCGGCGACCGGGCCGTGTCCGTCCAGGCCGTGCGCGCCTGGGACCTGCACCGGCCCGAGACGCTCCCGGACCCCGACTACCTGGACGCCACTCGGCAGCAGTGGCGGGACTGGCTCGCGGCGGACCGCCGTGCCGCCGCCGCGCGCCGCAGCGGCCGGGCGGGCACCGGGGCGCAGCCCCTGCCGGACATCCCGCACCACGGCACGGGCGGCTGGCCCGTGAAGGTGCGCACCGACGTCGGGCCGGCCGGCGGGGCCCGCCCCGGCCGCACGGCACCCGATCGGCCCGCGCCGGAGCACACCCCGATCCCGGTGCCCCACCCGGAGACGTGGGAGCTGCTGCCCACCCCGGACAGATGAGACCGTCCGCCTCCGTGCCCCGCCGTCCGGCCGCGCCCCTAGAATGGGACGCGGCCGACGGTGGCCCCCGTACGCCACCGATCCCGAAGCCAGACCTCGAAGGAGCACCGTGTCGGAGCCGAAGAACATCCTGCTGACCGTGGACGGAGAGCTGCGGGAGGTGACGCACGGCACCACCGGCCTCGACCTCTTCCGCGAGAAGCCGACCACCGCCGTCATGCGGGTGGACGGCCTGCTCTGGGACCTGGCCCGCGAGATCCCCGCCGGCGCGTCCGTCGAGTCGGTGGACATCACGGAGCCCGAGGGCCTCGAGGTGCTGCGGCACTCCACCGCCCACGTGATGGCCCAGGCCGTGCAGCAGCTGCGCCCGGGCGCCAAGCTCGGCATCGGCCCGTACATCACGGACGGCTTCTACTTCGACTTCGACGTCGACGAGCCCTTCACCCCCGAGGACCTCAAGCAGATCTCCTCGCTCATGCAGAAGATCGTGAAGTCCGGCCAGACCTTCCGCCGCCGCGTCGTGGACGAGGAGACCGCCCGCGCCGAGATGGCGGACGAGCCCTACAAGCTCGAGCTGCTCGGCAAGAAGGACGCCGCGGACACCGCCGGCGAGGGCGCCTCCGTGGAGGTCGGGGCCGGGGAGATCACCGTCTACGACAACGTGGACCGCAAGACCGGCGACGCCGTGTGGTGCGACCTCTGCCGCGGCCCGCACCTGCCCTCCACCAAGCTCATCGGCAACGGCTTCGCACTCACCCGCTCCGCCGCCGCCTACTGGCTCGGCAACGAGAAGAACAAGCAGCTGCAGCGCATCTACGGCACCGCCTGGGCCAGCAAGGACGACCTCAAGGCCTACCAGGAGCGCCTCGCCGAGGCCGAGCGCCGCGACCACCGCAAGCTCGGCGCCGAGCTGGATCTCTTCTCCTTCCCGGACGAGCTCGGCTCCGGCCTGCCCGTGTTCCACCCGCGCGGCGGCATCATCCGCAAGGAGATGGAGGACTACTCCCGTCGGCGCCACACCGAGGCCGGCTACGAGTTCGTCTACACCCCGCACATCACCAAGCAGCACCTCTACGAGGTGTCCGGCCACCTCGACTGGTACGCGGACGGCATGTTCCCGCCCATGCACATCGACGAGGTCCGTGATCCCGAGACCGGCGAGATCACGCGCCAGGGCCAGAACTACTACCTCAAGCCGATGAACTGCCCCATGCACAACCTGATCTACCGCTCCCGGGGCCGGTCCTACCGTGAGCTGCCGCTGCGGCTGTTCGAGTTCGGCTCCGTGTACCGGTACGAGAAGTCCGGCGTGGTCCACGGGCTCACGCGCGTGCGCGGCATGACCCAGGACGATGCCCACATCTACTGCACCCGCGAGCAGATGAAGGAGGAGCTGACCACCACGCTCAACTTCGTCCTCGACCTGCTCAAGGACTACGGCCTCAACGACTTCTACCTCGAGCTCTCCACCAAGGACCCGGAGAAGTTCGTCGGCTCCGACGAGATCTGGGAGGAGGCCACCCGCACCCTCGCCGAGGTCGCGGAGGCCTCCGGTCTGCAGCTCGTCCCGGACCCGGGCGGCGCCGCGTTCTACGGCCCGAAGATCTCGGTCCAGGCCCGGGACGCCATCGGCCGCACGTGGCAGATGTCCACCATCCAGCTGGACTTCAACCTGCCCGAGCGCTTCGACCTCGAGTACCAGGCCGCCGACGGGACCCGTCAGCGCCCCGTGATGATCCACCGCGCCCTCTTCGGCTCCATCGAGCGCTTCCTGGGCGTCCTCACCGAGCACTACGCCGGCGCGTTCCCGGCCTGGCTCGCCCCGGAACAGGTCGTGGCCATCCCCGTGGCCGAGGCATTCAACGACTACCTGGACGACGTCGTCGCGAAGCTGCGCGCCGAGGGGATCCGGGCGCGCCTGGACGACTCCTCGGACCGCTTCCCGAAGAAGATCCGCACGGCGGCCAAGGAGAAGGCGCCGTTCGTGCTGATCGCCGGCGGCGAGGACAGGGACGCGAACGCCGTGTCCTTCCGCTTCCGCGACGGCACCCAGGACAACGGCGTGCCGGTGGAGGAGGCGATCGAACGCATCGTGAAGGCGGTGCGCGAGCGCGAGGTCACCCCATGACCAGCCCCGGCACCGGCGGATCCGACGCGCGGGCGCAGGCCCGCGCGTCGGCGGACGCCGCCGCCACGGACGGCTTCGAGCTGCCCGGCGCCCCGGACGCCTTCGAGCGGTTCTGGAACGCCCACCGCATGGCGTACGTCTCCAAGGGGACGGGCCAGGTCAAGGACGAGCACACCTGCCCGTTCTGCGCGGCCCCGCAGCGCGACGATGAGGACTCCCTCATCGTCCACCGCGGCCGCACCGCCTACGTGGTGCTGAACCTGTACCCGTACAACCCCGGCCACCTGCTCGTCTGCCCCTACCGCCACGTGCCCCTGTACACGGACACCACCACGGAGGAGGCCGCCGAGATGGCGGAGCTGACCCAGACGGCGATGCTCGCCCTCGGCCAGGCCGCCGACGCGTCCGGCTACAACCTCGGCATGAACCAGGGGGCGGTGGCCGGCGCCGGGATCGCGGCCCATCTGCACCAGCACGTGGTGCCGCGGTGGACCGGCGACGGCAACTTCCTGCCGATCATCGCCCGGACCAAGAACATGTCGCAGACCCTGGGGGAGACCCGGCAGATCCTCGCGGACGTCTGGGACCGGGCCGCCCAGGACCACGCCGCGCGCCAGGCGGCCAACGCCCGTGCCGCGGCCGAGCATCCTCGCCCGGGGGCCGGAGACCCCGCCTGATGCTGGACCGTCACGCGCGCGACCTCACCACCCGCCTGTTCACCCCGGTGGCCCGTACGCTCCTGCGGGCCGGGGTCAGTCCGGACACCGTGACGGTCGTGGGCACGCTCGGCGTGAGCCTGGGCGCGCTCGTGCTCTTCCCCCTGGGGCACCTGTTCTGGGGCACGCTCTTCATCACCGCGTTCGTGTTCTCGGACCTGGTGGACGGGATCATGGCGCGTGAGGCCGGGTCCACCGGCCGCTGGGGCGCGTTCCTCGACTCCACCCTGGACCGCGTGCAGGACGCGGCCGTGTTCCTCGGGTTGTGCCTGTGGGGCTTCGGCGTCGGCGCCGCACCCGTGGTCGGCGCGCTCTCGGCGGCCTGCCTCGCCCTGGGCATGCTCGTCTCCTACGTGCGTGCCAAGGCGGAGGCCCTCGGCTGGAACGCGCACGTGGGCATCGCCGAGCGCGCCGAACGGCTCGTGGCCACCCTCGTGGTCGCCGGTCTCACCGGCCTCGGTCTGCCCCCGGTCGTCCTGGCCGTCACCCTCGGGCTGCTCGCCGCCGCCTCCTTGGTCACCGTCGGCCAGCGCATGGCCGTGGTACGCCGCCAGGCACGCGACGACGCCTGACCGGCCCGCCGCCGAACCCGCCCGTCAGCCCGCCGCGATCTCCGCGACGACGGCGCCCGTCACCCGCACGAGGTCGGCGGGCGCGATCTCCACATCCAGGCCGCGTTGCCCGCCGGAGACGTACATGAGCTCCGCGTCGAGAGCGGAGGAGTCCAGGACGACGGGGTGGGGCCGGCGCTGGCCCAGGGGCGAGACGCCGCCCCGCACGTAGCCGGTCCGGCGTTCGACGACGGCCAGATCGGCCAGGGCGAGCCGCTTGACGCCCAGCACCGCGGCGGCGGCCCGCAGGTCCAGCTGCCCGGACACGGGCACCACGCATGCGGCGAGCGCGCCGTCGGGGTCCGCCACCATCAGCGTCTTGAACAGGCGCTCGGCGGGCACGCTCAAGGCCCGGGCGACCTGGACGCCGAACCGCTCGCCGCCGGCGTCGAGGGCCACGTCGAAGGTGTGCAGCCGATACGGGACCCCGGCGGCCTCGAGGGCGGCGACGGCCGGCGTGGCCGCCCCGTGCCGGGCGCCGCGATCCTTCTTGCGCTGGCCCACGGCGGACTCAGGCGATCCCGGCCTGCTCGCGCACGTTGCGCTTGATGCGGCCGAGCATGGCGGACATGCCGCGCAGCCGCAGGGGGGTGAGTGCCTTGGCCAGACCGAGGCGGGTGGGGATGTCCTCGGGCACGTCGAGGACCTCGAGGGCGCTCAGCCCGTCCAGGCCCTGGGTGAGCACGGAGGCGAAGCCGCGCGTGGTGGGCGCCTCCGGGGGAGCGGTGATGAAGAGGCGGACCGGGGCCTGCGGGCCGGGCTCCCCCTCGAGCTCGACAGCCAGGAACAGCGGGGTCTGACACTCCACGACCTGCTCCATCTCGGCCTCGTGGCCGTCGTAGCGCTCCGGCAGCGCCGGCAGCTCGTCCGAGAACTCCAGCAGCAGCTCGAGCTTCTCGGGATCGGGCACCCCGGCGAAGTCGTCGATGATCTCGGCCAGGGCGGCGGGCACGGCGTGGTTCTCGGTCATGGTGTCCCAGTCTAGTGATCCACGCCGTGCCGGGGCTCAGCGCGCGGGGGCCTCGCCCGGCTCTTCGCCGACGGCGATCGGCAGGCGCACGGCGTTGCCCCACTCGGTCCAGGAGCCGTCGTAGTTGCGGACGTCCTCGTGGCCGAGCAGGTACTTGAGTACGAACCACGTGTGGGAGGACCGCTCGCCGATGCGGCAGTAGGCGATCACGTCGTCGCCCTCCTGCAGCCCGGCGCCGGTGCGGTAGACCTGCTCCAGCTCGGCGCGGGACTTGAAGGTGCCGTCCTCGTTGGCCGCGGACGCCCACGGCACGGACGCCGCCGTGGGGATGTGGCCGCCGCGCAGGGTGCCCTCCTGCGGGTAGCCGGCCATGTGCGTGGTCTCGCCCGTGTACTCGGGACGGGAGCGGACGTCGATCAGCGGGGTGGTCCCGATGGCCTTGAGGACGTCCTCGCGGGCGGCGCGCTCGGTGTGGTCGTCACGCTCGATCACCGGGTACTCGGCCCGGGCCACGGTCGGGACCTCGCGGGTGGTCTCGCGTCCCTCCGCGATCCACTTGTCACGGCCGCCGTCCATCAGGCGCAGGTCCTCATGGCCGTAGAGGGTGAACACCCACAGGGCGTAGGCGGCCCACCAGTTGGACTTGTCGCCGTAGAACACCACCGTGGTGTCCCGGGAGATCCCCTTGGAGGCGGCGAGCTCGGCGAAGGCCTCGGGGCCGACGAAGTCGCGGCTGACGGGGTCGTTGAGCTCGGTGTGCCAGTCGACGCGCTGGGCGCCGGGGATGTGGCCGGTGGAGTAGAGGAGAGCGTCCTCGTTGGACTCGAGGACCACGACGTCCTCGTCGCCGACATGGTCGGCGACCCACTGCGTGGACACCAGCTTCTCGGGGTGGGCGTACTCGGAGAACTTCGCGGCGGTATCGGTCATGGCACTGCCTTCCTTCGCGTCGGGGCGGGCCCGCACGGGCCCGGGGCGGGCGGCACGACGACGGCGGGTTCCGTGTCCGTGCCCTGCGCGCCAGATTACGGCACGTCGGTGTCACGTAAGAGGGTAGGGGCCCCTCAGTCCGGGACACGCGAGGTCACATGGGTCGGGTCCACGGCCCGATAGCATGGCCCGGAATCCCCGTCGTCGACCCTGGGAGTGTCCCGTGGCTCAGATCGTCCACCTCGCCGACCGTTCGCCGCAGGTCACCCCGGACCAGCTGCTGGCCGGCTTCCACCCGTCGTACCGCTTCGGGACGGTGTCCTTCGACACCTACATCCCGGACCCCGCGCACCCCTCGCAGGCACAGGCCGTGGAGCGGCTGCGCCGGTTCGCGGCAGACCTCGGCCGGGGCGGCTCGGGCGGCGGGTTCCTCGGCGGCCTGTTCGGCGGGAAGAAGCGGGCGGCGGGGCCGGCCGGCATCTACCTCGACGGCGGCTTCGGCGTCGGCAAGACCCACCTGCTGGCCTCGACGTGGCACGCGGCCCCCGGGCCCAAGGCGTTCGGCACGTTCGTGGAGTACACCAACCTCGTGGGCGCCCTGTCCTTCCGCAAGGCGGTGGACGAGCTCAAGGAGTACACCCTCGTGTGCATCGACGAGTTCGAGCTCGACGACCCGGGGGACACCGTGCTGATGTCCCGGCTCATGCGCGAGCTGGCCGACGCCGGCGTGCGCCTGGTGGCGACATCCAACACCCTGCCGGGCTCGCTCGGCGAGGGGCGCTTCGCGGCGCAGGACTTCAAGCGCGAGATCCAGGTCCTGGCCGACCAGTTCGAGGTCATCCGCGTGGACGGCGAGGACTATCGCCACCGCGGCCTCTCTGCCGCTCCGTCGCCGCTGGACGACGCCGCCGTCGAGGCCACCGCCCAGGAGAACTTCCCCGACGCGGGCGTGCTCGCCGTGGACGACTTCGCGGACCTCACCGCGATGCTCTCCCGCGTGCATCCCTCCCGCTACCGCGAGCTCGTCAAGGACGTGGACGTGCTCGCCCTCCACGACGTGCACACCATCACGGAGCAGGCCACGGCCCTGCGCTTCGTGGTGTTCGCGGACCGCCTGTACGACAAGGACGTGCCCGTCCTCGCCTCCGGCGTGCCCTTCGACGCCCTGTTCACGCAGGAGATGATGCACGGCGGGTACATGAAGAAGTACTTCCGCACGGTCTCCCGCATGACCGCCCTGGTCCGGGAGGGCCAGACGGGCGTGGCCGAGCACAAGTGAGCCACCGCCCCTGACCGGCACCATCATGGCGCGCACCCGAGGCGGGTGCGCGCCGTCGCCGTGTGCGGGGCAGGGTCAGCGCGCCCACCCAGTGCACAATGCTCCGGCAGGCCGTGCCGCGTGCGGGTCCCGGTGGCAACGGCTCGCCGCGTCACCCGTCTCCGGCCCGGTCCACGCGTCCGTGCTCATGCCGCGGTGTCCTGCCGGATCTCCGCCAGCGCGCGGCGCAGCGGTGCGGCCACCGGGTTGGCCAGGCGACCGGCATAGAGCAGCGAGCCCGACGGGTCCGTCAGGTCCACCATCTGCGTGGCGTTCCGCAGCTGCAGCCGGTTCAGGCACGAGTGCGCGAAGTCCTCCGCATCCAGGCCGAGGCGCTCCACATCTGCGACCCCCAGGGCCGTGTACTCGGCGAGGGCCCGCCCCACCACGGCGTAGAACTCCTCCGCCGGCAGCAGGGCGTCCGCGTCCATCACGTCGGCCAGATGGCGCAGCACGCCGTCCAGCATGTCCGTGAAGAAGGAGAGGGAGAGGTCCTCATCGGTGAGGTCGATGCGGATGCGCCGGGTCTGCTCCGTGAGCGGGACGCCGTCCGCGCCGACCACCACCTCCTCCCCGATGTCCTTGAGGAAGGCGCCGGTGACCCGTCCCTCGCGCAGGCGGAGCACGATGTTCTCCCCGTGGGGCATGAACACGGTCGAGTACGCGGCGGCCAGGTGCACCAGCGGGGTCACGTAGGCCGTGACCACCCCGTGCAGCCACTGCGCCGCCGTCAGCCCCGAGCGCTCCACGAGCGCCCCCGCCACGGAGCGGCCCTCGCCGTCCCGGTGCAGCAGCGCCGCCATGGTCATGACCCGCTCGCCCTCCGCCAGGCGCGGCAGCGGACTCTCCCGCCACAGGGCGGCGAGCATCTTCGTGTGAGGACCCTTCGAGCCCACGGCATGGAAGGCGTCCCCGGTGTACCCGGCCGAGGCGTACTCCCGCAGCACCCCGAAGCCCCACCTCGCGAGCAGGGGGTCGGAGTCCACGAGGTCGGCCACCAACGCGTTGATCGCCGGGGTGACGGACATGTACGCGGGGGAGAGGCCGCGCACGAACCCCATGTTCTGCACGGACAACGCCGTCTTCAGCTGCGGGGCGTGCGGGTCGCTCGCGTTGAACAGGGTGCGCACCGCCTGCATGGCCGTGAACGCGTCCGGGTCTTCGCCCACGTGCACCAGCCGCCCCGCGGCGAGGTCGGGGGCGAACGCCACCTGGATCCGGTGCTCCCACTGCCACGGATGCACCGGGATCAGCGTGTACGCCTCCGGATCGACGTCGAGCGCCGCCGCCCGCTCCGCCCACAGGCCCGCCACCGCCGCGGTGATCGGCGCAGGCGGCGCCGGCACGGCGGCGCCCGCGCTCGCGGTACCGGGCCAGGTCCACCGTCCCCCGAGCTCGGAGGGGAACGCGAGCCACACCGGGTGCAGCGCCCGCCCGCCCTCGGGGGCGAACATCGCGTACTCCGTGGCCCCCCAGCCGATGCGGCCGTTGGTGGCCACGAAGCCCGGGTGTCCCTCGCTCATGGCGGCCTCCACCGCCGTGTAGTCCGCGTCCACCAGGTCGGCGGCGGACGGGCGCTCGCCGGCCAGGGTGTGGCACCGGGCGGCGAAGGTGGAGGCGAGCTCCTCGAGATAGACGTCCAGCGCCTCGCCGGCCAGCCCGAGCACCTCGGCCGCGTCGAGGACGAAGCGGTCGACGGCCACCGCGTCCGGATCCCCGGCACGGCACACCGAGTCCGGATCCACGCCGAGGTGCTCGAGCGGGAGGGCACGCGCGGTGAACGTCCACCGCACCCCGCCCAGGGTCAGCGTGTAGGCGTGGCGGCCGGCGTCGTCGACCCGCTCGCCGCGCACCGGCGTCAGGAGCCGCTCATGGGTGAACTCGCGGATCGCCTTGGCGACGAGCAGCCTGTGGGCGTGCCGGGCGGTCGGCGCCGTCAGCGCGTCCAGGCGGGACGGGGAGGACGGGGGGACGGGGGT
>NZ_JABFAX010000016.1:0-33330 GCF_017168395.1 Micrococcus sp. KRD128
CGGGCCTGGCCTCGCGCCGCACGTACCCGCTGCGCTCCTCGTTCCGACCCACCTACAACATGTCCGCGAATCTGCTGGCGCAGGTCGGCGCGGAGCGGGCGCGGGGCATCCTCGAGTCCTCGTTCGCCCAGTTCCAGGCGGACCGCTCCGTGGTGGGCCTGGCCCGCGAGGTCCGTTCGAAGCAGGCGAGCCTCGAGAAGTACGAGGAGGCCATGCAGTGTCACCTCGGCGACTTCGCCGAGTACCTCACCCTGCGCAAGGAGCTCGCGGCCGCGGAGAAGTCCGGCTCGCAGGGACGCCGTCGAGCCCACCTGGCCGCCGTGAAGGACTCGCTCGCGAACCTCGCGGTCGGGGACGTCGTCGAGCTCGACGCCGGCCGCTCGCTCGGCCGGGCCGTCGTCGTGTTCCCCGCCGGCAACCCCCAGAATCCGCGCGTCGGCGTCGTCACGGACAAGGCGCAGCTGCGCCGCATCACGGTGGACGACGTCGCCGGGCCGGTCGAGCCGGTGGCGGGCGCCGCCCTGCCCCAGGTGGTGCAGGTGAAGACGCCCGCGCAGCGCAAGGACGTCGCCGCGCTCATGCGCGAGGCCGTGCGCACGGGCCGCCCGCCCGCCGGAGGCCGCCGCACGGCGGGCTTCCGCCTGCGGGAGGACCCGGCCGCGCCCCGGGTCGAGGAGCTGCGCCGGGCACTGCGCCGCCACCCGTGCCACGGCTGCCAGGACCGCGAGGAACACGCCCGTTGGGGCGACCGCTGGTGGGCCATGCGGCGGGAGGTCTCCGTCCTGCGGGAGCGCATCGCGGGCCGCACCAACACCATCGCCCGCACGTTCGACCGCGTGGTCGGTCTGCTGCGCGCCTACGGCTACATCCAGGAGGACGCGTCCTCGCCCCGTGCGGCGCTGACGGAGCGCGGCCAGGCCCTGCGCCGGATCTACGGCGAGCGGGACCTGTTCACCTCGCTGGTGCTGCAGGATCCGGCCACGGACGGCCTGACGCCGGAGGAGTGGGCCGCCGTCGCCGCGCTGCTCGTGTACCAGGGCAAGGGGGAGACCGAGCCCGGACTGGTCCCGATGCCGACCCCCCGGCTCGCGCGCGTCGCGGAGGCCGCCGAGCGCATCGAGGAGCGCCTGCGCACGGACGAGGCCCAGGCACGGCTCGAGCCCACGCCCCGGACGGACCCCGGGCTGGTGGCGCCCATGCACCGCTGGGTGCGGGGGGCCACCCTGCGCCGCACCCTCGAGGGCGCGGACCTCGCCGCGGGGGACTTCGTCCGCTGGGCGCGGCAGGTCATCGACGTGCTGGACCAGCTGGCCAACGTCCCCGGGGACACCCGTCGCAGCCGTGCCTGCCGCCGGGCCGCGGACCTCGTCTCCCGCGGCGTCGTGGCCACCTCGCTGCCGGCGGCCTCGGCGCCGCGCGCAGACGAGGACTGACACGGGCTAGGGTGGGCGGGTGAGCGCACACCTGTTGACCCGCGGCATCATCCACTCGACGACGGACCCGTACGCACAGGCGCTGCTGGTCCGGGACGGGATGATCGCCTGGCTCGGCGCGGACGACTCCGCGGACCGCGTGGCCGACCCGGGTGACGAACGGCGGGACCTCGACGGCGCCGTCGTCGTGCCCGTGTTCGTCGAGCCCCTGGCCCGGCCCGCGGACGCGCGTGACGCGCTGAGTCGCGGCACCGCCGTCGTGACGGTCCTGGCCGGGCCCGAGGACACGGGCGCCGCGCCCGCCGACGAGGACGTCCAGACGGTCGTCTACCGGCACGCCGACCGCGTGGACGCCGAGGCGGCCGGGGTGTGGCTGCCCGTCGGGACCGACACCGACCCCGCCACGCTCACCGGCCTCCTGACGGCCTCGACCCAGGCGGGGGAGCAGGCCTACCTCGTCCCCGACGGCGGTGCGGACGCCGGACCCGCCGCCCAGGACGTGGCCCTGGCCGCCCTGCGCTCGGTCGCGGAGGAAGTCGGCACCGCCGCCCTGGGCCGCGTGCGCCATCGGCTCGTGGTCACCCACCCGGTCACCGCCGAGGACCGCGCCTTCCTGGCCGCCGCCGGGGTCAGCGCCACCGTCGTCCCCGACGCGGACGGCGTGCTGCACGCGCCCGTGGCGAGCCTGCTGGCCGACGCCGTCTCCGTGTGCCTGGGCGCCGGCCCGGCCGGGGACCCGTGGGCCGCCGTCCGGTCGGCGCTGTCCCACCCCGACCCGGACGAGCGCATCTCCGCCCGCTCCGCCTTCGCCGCCGCGACCCGCACCCCGCTGCGCGCGCTGCCCGACGCTCCGGCGGCAGGCCTGTCCGTCGCCCCGCGCCTGACCGTGTCGGCCCCGGCCGTGTTCGGCGTCTGGGACGCGGACGCGGTGGCCGTGCAGTCGCCGGACGGCCGGGTGGCGGCGTGGAGCACGGACACCCGGGCCGGCACGCCGCTGCTGCCGGCCCTCGACGCCGAGACCGCCCTGCCCCGCTGGCGGGCCACCTGGGTGGACGGCCGGATCGCCGCGGAGGACGTGGCCCGCGACGCGCGCGACGCCGCGACGCCGGCCTGAGGCCTCTGCTTCCTATACTCGAACGGATGCGATGGCCCGTCCGACCGGCGGGCCGCCCCCACGACCCCGGCCGGAAGGCGAGAACCGCACATGCGCGTGCTGACCATCATCCCCACGTACAACGAGATCGAGTCGCTGCCGCTGACCCTCGGCCGACTCCGTGACGCCGTCCCGGAGTCCGACGTTCTCGTGGTGGACGACGCCTCCCCGGACGGCACCGGCGACTGGGCCGACGCCCGCGCCGCCGAGGACCCCTCGGTGCACGTGCTGCACCGCACCACCAAGGACGGCCTGGGCGGCGCCTACATCGCCGGGTTCCGCTGGGGCCTGGAGCGCGGCTACGACGTCCTGGTCGAGATGGACGCGGACGGCTCGCACCAGCCGGAGCAGCTGCCGCGCCTGCTGGAGGCCGTCCGCACCGCGGACCTGGTGATCGGCTCGCGCCGCGTGCCGGGCGGCAAGATGGTGAACTGGCCGACCTCCCGCAAGATGATCTCGTGGGCCGGCTCCCTGTACCCGCGGATCATGCTCGGCCTCAACCTGACGGACATCACGGCGGGCTACCGCGCCTACCGGGCCGACACGCTCCGTGCGATCGACCTCGACGCGATCGAGTCCAAGGGCTACGGGTTCCAGGTGGACATGACCTTCCGCACGGCGCGCCTCGGCAAGCGGATCGTCGAGGTCCCGATCACGTTCGTGGAGCGTGAGCTCGGCGAGTCCAAGATGAGCGGCGGCATCATCGGCGAGGCCGTGGTCAACGTGACCCGGTGGGGCCTGGCCGCGCGCTGGGAGGGCCTGCGCGCCCGCCTCGGCCTCTGAGGCGCACAGCCCCCGAACGACGACGGGGCCGGATCCATGGCGGATCCGGCCCCGTCGTGCATGGGGGAGCGGCGGTTCAGGCGTCGACCTCCTCGCCGCGGCTGGCGCGCAGCTTGTTGAGCTGGATCTTGTAGGTCTCCTCCAGCTCCTCGAGGCTGCGGCGCTCGCGCAGCATGTCCCAGTGGGTGCGCACGGGCTTGCCCTCGGTCTCAGCCGGCTTCTCGCCGCTGACGAGGAACGCCTCCTTGCCGGTCTTCGAGGTCCAGGTGGCCGGCACGTCCGCCTCCACGGAGAAGGTCACGAACACCTGCTCGCCGTCCTCCGTGCGGTACTCCACCCGCTGCCGGGCGGCGGGCTCGACGCCGGCCTCGGACTCCAGGGACTGCGCGCCCAGGCGCATGCCCCGCAGGCTGCGATCGCTCACGTTTCCTCCTCGTCAGGCCGCGCCGAGGCCCGCGCGGGGGCGCGGGCCGATCGAGGCGCGGCGGGTCGTCCTCACTGATGGAACCATTCAGTGTCCCACAGCATTCCCGTCGGCCTCGCCCGCCGGGCGGGTGCCGGGGGTGCGGCCGGCCGACGGGTCGGGCTCGATCTCCTGCGGCGTGGCCAGGGCCTCGTCGAGCGAGGTCTGCGGCATGTCCTCCGCCGTCACCGCGCCGGCGGTCATCGCGTCCATGACGCCGCTGGCGCGCAGGGCGTCCGCGGTGGTGGGACGGGACCCACGCGGCCGACGCGCGCGCTCCGGGGTGACGCCGACGTGCTCGGCTCCCGGCTCGCCCGCGCGGTCCCCGGAGTCCCGACGCCGGGGTGCGTGCTCCGGGGTGGGGCGGCCGCCGTCGCCGGGGGCGAACGCCTCACCGAGGCCCTGCAGGGCGCGGGTGAGCTCGGCGGGGACCACGAACATGGTGTTGGCCTGGCCGTCGGCGATCTTGGGCAGGGACTGCAGGTACTGGTAGGCCAGGACCTCGGAGTCGGCACCGCCGGAGTGGATGGCGTCGAAGACCACCTCGATCGCCTCGGCCTCGGCGTTGGCGCGCAGCACGCGGGCCTGAGCCTCGCCCTCGGCGGAGAGGATCTGGGACTGACGCTCGCCCTCGGCCGTGAGGATGGCGGCCTGCTTCGTGCCCTCGGCGGTGAGGATGGCGGCGCGGCGGTCGCGCTCGGCGCGCATCTGCTTCTCCATCGAGTCCTGGATGGACATGGGCGGGTCGATGGCCTTGAGCTCCACCCGCGAGACCCGCAGGCCCCAGCGCGTGGTGGCGTCGTCCAGCACGCCGCGTAGCTGGGAGTTGATGGAGTCGCGGGAGGTCAGCGCCTCCTCGAGGTTCATGCCGCCCACGACGTTGCGCAGGGTGGTGGTGGTGAGCTGCTCCACCGCGTGGATGTAGTTGGCGATCTCATAGGTCGCGGCCTTGGCGTCCGTGACCTGGAAGTAGACGACCGTGTCGATGGAGACGACGAGGTTGTCCTCGGTGATCACCGGCTGGGGCGGGAAGGAGACGACCTGCTCGCGCATGTCCACCATCGGGAGCATGCGGTCCACGAACGGGATGATCAGGGTCAGCCCGGCGCCGGCCGTGCGGTTGTACTTGCCGAGGCGTTCGATGTTGGCCGTCCGCGCCTGCGGGATGATCTTGACCGAGGAGGCCACGATCACCGCCGCGAGGACGGCGAGGACGACGAGGACGATGAGGGTTTCCATCGGGGTCCCTTCTTCTGGGGTCGGTGCGGTCGGTGCGGTTGGAACGAGGACGTGGGGCGGCTCAGGCGCCGTCCGCCTCCCAGTCGATGCGGGGGAGCGGGCGGACCACCAGGGTGGCCCCATCGATGCGCAGGACGGTCACCTCGTCGCCGGGGGCGACCTCGGGCGCCCCAGGCTCGACGCGGGCGGACCAGGTGTCGCCGTCGACGGCGAGCGTGCCGGCGTCGCCGGTGATCGCTCCCTGGGCCGCGACGCGGCGCCCCGGGAGCGTGTCCAGGTAGGAGGCGCCGGCGCCGGTGTCCTTGCGCAGGTGGCGCAGCGCGACGGGGCGCACGGCGGCGAGCATCAGCAGGGCGACGGCGGCGAACGCCGCGAGCTGGAGCGCGGGCGGGCCGCCAACGAGCGCGACCACCCCCGCCGCGCCGGCCCCGGCGGCGATCATCAGGAAGACGAGGTCGAGGGTCAGCAGCTCGACGCCGGCCAGGCCGGCGGCCAGCACCAGCCACAGCCAACCCGCGTTCGCCTCGATCCACTCCATGCGTGCGCTCCCCTCCGTGTCGGGTGCGCGGACGGGTCTGCCGCGCGTCGACGTGTGATCCCCATCCTGCCCTACACAGTGGCGCCGGACACAGCGTGTCCCCAGGCGGTCCTGGAAGGAGGGGGCTACCGCCCGGTAATGTGAGCTGCATGACATCTGCACCCGTCGCGGTCTCGCCCCTGCTCCAGCCGATCACTCTGGGCCCCCTCACGCTGCCCAACCGGGTGGTCATGGCCTCGATGCACGTGGGACTGGAGGATCGCCACGACGACCTGCCGCAGCTGGCGGCGTTCTACGCGGAGCGGGCACGCGGCGGCGTCGGACTCATCGTCACCGGCGGCCTGGGCGTCGTCCCGGAGGGCGCGGTGACGCTGGGCGGGGGGATGCTCGCCAGCGCGGAGGACGCGCGCGCCCATCGTGTCGTCACGGACGCCGTCCACGCAGCCGGGGGCAGGATCCTCGCCCAGCTGCTGCACGCCGGACGCTACGCCCCGAGCCCCGACCTGGTCTCGGCCTCCGCGGTGCGAGCCCCGATCTCGCGGCACACGCCCCGGGAGATGACGACCGCGGACATCGAGCGGACCGTGAGCGCGTTCGCACGCGCGGCCACGTTGGCCCTGGAGGCCGGATACGACGGCGTGGAGATCATGGCCTCGGAGGGCTACCTCCTCAACCAGTTCCTCGCCCCGGCGACGAACCGACGCGCGGACGAGTACGGGGGTGACGCCGAGCGCCGGCGCCGGTTCCCGGCCGCGGTGGTCGCAGCGGTGCGCGAGGCACTGGGGGAGCGCGGCGTGCTCTCGGTGCGCACCTCGGCGGCGGACCTCGTCCCCGACGGGCAGACGCGCGCGGAGATCGCGGACACCGCCCGAGCCTTCGAGGCCGCCGGAGCGGACGTCCTGATGACCGGCATCGGGTGGCACGAGTCGCGTGTGCCGACCATCGTGACCTCCGTGCCGCGCGCCGCGTTCCTCGCCGCCTCGGCTGACCTGACCGCCGCCGTCGACATCCCCGTGATCGCCTCCAACCGGCTGACCACCCCCGCCGAGGCGGAGGAGGCGCTGACGTCCGGGGCCGCCGCTCTCGTCGGGCTGGCCCGGCCCCTGCTGGCGGACCCCGACTGGATGGCCGCGATCAGCGACCCGCGCGCTCGGACCCTCACCCCGTGCATCGCCTGCAACCAGGCGTGCCTCGACCACGTGTTCACCGGGGCCAAGGTCTCGTGCCTGATGAACCCCCGCGCCGGGCGGGAGACGGAGCCGGAGTACGCCGCGCCCGTCCCGGTGGCCCTCGGCCGCCGGCGCCGGATCGCCGTGGTCGGTGCCGGGCCGGCGGGCCTGACGGCCGCGGAGCGTGCGGCCCGGTTCGGGCACGAGGTCACCCTGTTCGACCGGCACGCCGAGCCCGGTGGGCAGTTCCGGCTCGCCCGCCGCATTCCCGGCAAGGAGGAGTTCGGTCCCGCGCTGGAGCACCTGGCGGCCCGCGCGGCGGCAGCCGGGGTGACGCTCGTGACCGGGGAGGAGGTCTCTGCACAGGCACTCCTGACGGACGATGGGCAGCCGGGTTACGACGAGGTGCTCCTCACCACCGGCGTGCGGCCCCGGCCGATCGCTCTGCCCGGGACGGGGGAGCCGGGTGCGCCCGCCGTCCACGCGTACGACGACGTGGTCCTGGGGCACGTCGACGTCGGCCCGCGCGTCGCGGTGATCGGCGCCGGCGGCGTGGGCGTGGATGTCGCCGAGGCCCTGGCGGCCGGCACGGAACGGCCGGACGGGACACCCGAGACGCAGGAGCACTGGCGGGCCCGCTGGGGCGTGGCCCTGACCTCGGAGACGCCGGGCCAGCTGGCGAAGCCGGCCGCGGCACGCCCCGGGCGGGAGGTCCACCTGCTCCAGCGCAGCCCCGGACCGATCGGCGCCCGACTGCGCCCCACCACCGGCTGGGTGCACCGCGCCGAGCTGCGGCAGCACGGGGTCCACCTGCACTCCGGTGTGACCTACGAGGGCGTCGGCCCCGACGGCCTGCGCGTGACCGCGCCGTCCCCGGAGGACCCCGAGGCCCGCGTGGCCCTGACCCTGGACGTGACGGACGTCGTCGTGTGCGCCGGGCAGGTGTCCGAGACGGATCTCGTCGAGGACCTCGTGGCCGCGGGCTACTCGCCGGAGGCGGTGCGCCTGATCGGCGGCGCGGCCGAAGCCCGCGAGCTCGACGCCTACCGGGCCATGGACCACGCCGTGCGGGCCGTGCAGGGCTGAGCCGCGCCGCCGGCCGGCGGGCCCTCGCGGGCGGGCGACGTCGGGGCTACGGTCGAGGCATGGCTCTCATCTACACCGCACGCCTGGACCCGGACAAGCCCGAATGGATCCGCCGCCGCCTCGTGGCGCACGGACTGCCGGCGGACGTGACCGCCGAGAAGGTCGGCTCGTACCGGTTCGACGATCCCGCCGGTGAGATCGGCGTCGAGTCGATGGTCGTGCGCGTGGGGGACCGGCTCTATCAGACCGCGTTCGCCTACCGAGGCGAGGCACCCGCCGAGGGGGACGTCGTGGCCGAGGCGGAGCACTCCGTCCTGGGACACCGCTGGATCGTGGACGCCGCCACCGACCCGGACGCGCGCCGCATCGTCGCGGCCGCCGTGCGCGGCGAGATCCCGCAGGCCCGACTCGAGATGCACGACGAGTCCGGGACCTACCTCGAGACGCGCGCCCCGGATCTCACCCTCCGCGTGGTCGGCGCAGATGCGACGGGGGAGCTCGAGGTGCCGGTCGAGCTGCTGGAGACGGGCGAGACGGACGTCGACGGTCCACGGTGCCTGGTCGCCGAGGGAGACGGTGTGCGGGCCGTCGTCGCGCGCCTTTCCTGAGGGGCGGTCCGCGCGGTCAGAGGCCGCGCGGACCCCAGGAGCGCAGCCGGCGATGGCTGGTGAGCGACATGTACAGCGCGATGCACCAGCCGAGGACGGTCCACCCGGTGAGCAGGTTCACCCAGAACACCGCCCACACGTTGGAACGGCCACGGACGGCGGCGACGGCCCACGGAGCGAGGTAGCCCGCCGTGGCGATGGCCAGGACGACGGCGACCGTCGCGTGCAGGGGGCGGTCGCGCTGGTCGGTCATGATCGTCATGGGTCCAGGCTACGCGCGAGACCCGCCGTGCGGGGCGTCCCTGTCCGCCGTTCTGCCGTGCGCCGATAATGTACATTATGTCAACTAGCCCGTTCTTGGCCTCCCCTTCGGACGGCCGCCTGCACGGCACGCGCCACATCGGGACCTGGCCCAGGAGGTCGCGCCGGGCGGCACCGACGCCGCGTACCGGGGTTCACTCCCCCGGGTCTGCGGACAGCCGCTCCAGCAACGGCAGGACGGCCGCCACCGCCGTCCGGCTCTCGTGCCAGAGCCCGTGCCGCAACCGGGAATGGACGGCCTGCTGACTGATCCCGAGCTCCGCCGCCGCCTCTCGCTGACTGGCGCCGGCTTCGACCAGCCGCCCCGCCGCATGCTGGTCACCGGACCGGCGCCGTTCCACCGTGGCGACCAGCTGCAGGGTGGCCTCTGCACAACGCAGGTCAGCCTCTCGGCCGGCCTCTGTGGCGCCGCCAGGGCGACGTCCGTGCGGCAGCACCAGCCGTCCCGGTGCCCGCCGGGCGCGCCGCCGCTCGGCTGGAGTCAGATGCGACAATGATGGGTCTTTGTCTGGGGTGCCCTCCGGATCCAGCAGCACCGCCCAGGACCCGGTCCGCACGGCCCACAGCGCCAGGCCCACGGCAGCCGCCATGCCATCGAGGGTGACGGCCAGCTCGCCGTCGTGCGCCGTCGGATCGGATTCGTCGCCACGCCACGCCGCCGAGATCACAGCCGCGTCGGGGCGGGGATCGTCGAGCAGCGCCGCTGCCACACGTCGGGCGTCGTCGGCCGTGGCGGCGGTCGGCCGGATGGGCACCAAATGCACGGACACCATACAGAGAGTCTACCTCTGACAACGGTGCTGGCTTGTCGTAGGGCGTGTCCGCCGTGCCGCGCCTGGCCGGGCGCTCCGTCCGGTCGTCTCGGTGGGCCAGACTGGATGCATGACGTCCTCCCCCACCGCCCGTCGTGCCGTGCCCGCCGAGCACCGTGACCCGCGCGGCGCCCTGCCGGCGCTGGCCGTCGACCTCCTGCTCACCCTCCTCTTCGTGGCTCTGGGCCAGGGACAGCACGCGACGGAGCGCGGGCCGCTGGGGCTGCTGGTCACGGCGGCGCCGTTCCTCGCGGGTCTCCTGCTCATGACCGGACTGACCTCCGGACACCGGACCTGGGCTCGCGTGTGGCCCCACGGAGTCATCGTCTGGATGGGGACCGTCGCCGTCGGCATGATGCTGCGCGTGGCCTTCGGCCTCGGTGGCGCCCCCGTGTCCTTCGTGCTCGTGGCGCTCGGGGTGCTGGGCGTCCTGCTTTTGGGTCGCCGGGCCGTGACCGCCTGGCTGGTGCGCCGCACCCGGAGGTGAGGGGTCGGCGCGCGGCTAGGATCATCGCGGACACCGGACCCGCAGCATCGAGGAAATGAGGACCGCCCGTGGTCACCGCCATCGTCTTGATCAAGACCGACAAATCCAGCATCCCGGAGACCGCCGAGACCCTCGCCGCGCTCGAGGGGGTCGGGTCGGTCTACTCCGTGACCGGCGCGTGGGACCTGGTGGCGATGGTCAAGGTGCGCCGCTACGAGGACCTCGCCGACGTGATCGCCGACCATCTCTCCAAGGTCGACGGGATCCAGGACACCGAGACCATGCTGGCCTTCCGGACCTACTCGTCCGAGGACCTCGGCGAGGGATGGGCGCTCGGCTTTGACTCCTGAGCGTCCTCTCGACGACGGGCCCCACCTCGCCGGTGAGGGCCCGTCGTCGCACCATCAGGACCGGGAGAAGGCGACCCAGCGGTCCAGGACGTCACGCGCGGCGCCGGAGTCGATCGACTCGGCGGCCCGCGTCATGTTGGCCGCCAGTCGCTCCATCAGCGGAGCGTCCGCGTCGCGGTCCCAGGCCGTCAGGCCCGCGGCCGCGTTGAGGAGGACGGCGTCGCGGATCGGGCCCTTCTCCCCCGCCAGCAGAGCGCGGACGAGGGTCGCGTTGTAGGCGCCGTCCCGCCCGGCCAGAGCCTGGACGGGGGCCAGGTCGATGCCCAGCTCCCGGGGATCGAGCTCGTGGGTGCGCACACCGTCCCGGACCTCCATGACGGTCGACGGCCCCGACGTCGTGATCTTGTCCCGGCCGTCCGCCCCGCGGAAGACGAAGCCGCGCACCCCCCGGTCCGCGAGCACCTGGGCGAGCAACGGGACCATGGCCTCGCTCGAGCAGCCCAGGGCCTGGGCGGTGACCTGGGCCGGATTGCTCAGGGGGCCGAGGAAGTTGAACACGGTGGGCACGCCGAGCTGCTTGCGCACCGGTGCCACGTACTTCATGGACGGGTGGTAGTTCTGGGCGAAGAGGAACGTGATGCCCACGGCCTCGGCGCACTCCTCGGCCTTCCGGGCCGGCATGGACAGGTCCACGCCGAGGGCCTCGATCACGTCGGCCGCGCCGGCGGTGGACGAGGCGCCTCGGTTCCCGTGCTTGACGATCCGCGCGCCCGCACCGGCGGCCACGAGCGAGGACATCGTCGAGAGGTTCACGGTGCCCAGGCGGTCGCCGCCCGTGCCCACGACGTCGAGGGTCTCCCCCGGCACGTGCACCGGGTTCGCCGCCTGCACCATCGCCTCGGTCAGGCCGCGCAGCTCCGGCACCGTCACCCCCTTGGCGGCCAGGGCGAGGAGGAATCCGCCCACCTGCCCCTCGGTGGCATCGCCGGCCATCATCTCCCCCATGGCCCATGCGGCGACGTGGTCGCTGAGGTCCTCGCCGACGGTGAGGGCGCGGAAGACCTCCGGCCAGGAGGTCCCCAGGACTGCTGCGGTGTTCTCGGGGGTGCTCACGCACTGAGCCTAGCGGCCCGGCTGCACCCGGGGCCGCGCCATGTCATGCACGGCTCGCTTCGAACCTGGACACCACCTGGACACCAGCCCCCGACTGTCACTGAAACCCCCCGACGGTGCTGACGACCCGTCCTGCGACACGGTAGGTTCGATTTACCGCCCGGGCGGTGTTTGGGGCCATAATGGCTGGGTGACCACAGCTAACCCCACTCTCCATCAGCCCACCACGGGGCTCCCGAGCCGGCCCAACATGGTGCAGGTCGGGACCATGGTGTGGCTTGCCAGCGAGCTCATGTTTTTCGGTGGGCTCTTCGCCATGTACTTCACCCTTCGCTCCACGTCTCCGGAGCTCTGGGCCGAGCACACCGCGATCCTCAACGTTCCGCTCGCCGCGGTGAACACGACGATCCTGGTGCTCTCCTCCGTCACCGCCCAGTTCGGCGTCCTCGCCGCCGAGCGCCTTCAGCCCCGCCGCACCGGCGGCCTCCTGCAGTTCGGGAAGTGGGGCATGGTCGAGTGGTTCATCCTGACCTTCATCATGGGCTCGATCTTCGTGGCGGTGCAGTCCTACGAGTACGCGGTTCTCGTCTCCGAGGGTATGACCGTCGCGGCGAACGCGTACGGCTCGGCGTTCTACATCACCACCGGCTTCCACGCCATCCACGTGACCGGCGGCCTGATCGCGTTCCTCTTCATCATCGGCCGCGCCTACATGGCCCGCCGCTTCGGCCACCACGAGGCGACGTCGGCGATCGTCGTGTCCTACTACTGGCACTTCGTGGACGTCGTCTGGATCGCCCTGTTCTTCATCGTCTACTTCCTGAAGTAAGACGACCCCCACTCACCGCACCGACTTCAGGCCCGGGCCGGCAGCATGAGCGGCCCGCCCCGGAAGAGAACGATAGGAAACCCCCGTGAAGGCACTTTCGCAGAACCGACGCCATCCCCTGATGGGGCTGGCGCTCCTCCTGCTGGGACTCCTGGTGACCGGCGGACTGTACTCCGTCGCGAGCACCGTGAACCAGGCGCAGGCGGCCACGCAGGTCACCGCGGCCGCCTCGGCTGATGACATCTCCGAGGGCGAGAAGCTCTTCAACGCGAACTGCGCCTCGTGCCACGGCACGGGTGCCGCGGGGGGTCCCTCCGGCCCGTCTCTGATCGGTGTCGGCGCCGCCTCCGTCGACTTCCAGGTGGGCACCGGCCGCATGCCGATGCAGATGAACGGCCCGCAGGCCCAGGTCAAGCCGAACCAGTTCAACGACGAGCAGACGGCGCAGCTCGCCGCGTACGTCGCCTCGCTGGGTGCCGGCCCCGCCGTCCCCGAGGACGAGTACCTGGATGTGAACCACGAGGACGTGGACATCACCCGCGGCGGCGACCTGTTCCGCATCAACTGCGCCATGTGCCACAACGCGGCTGCGGCCGGCGGTGCGCTGACCCGCGGCAAGTACGCCCCGTCTCTGCAGGGCGTGGAGGAGAAGCACATCTACGAGGCCATGGAGACCGGCCCGCAGAACATGCCGGTGTTCTCCGACTCGAACATCAAGCCCGAGGACAAGCGCGACATCATCGCGTACCTCAAGACCATCGAGAACCAGGGCTCCCCCGGCGGCCTCGCCCTCGGCTCGCTCGGCCCCGTCTCCGAGGGCCTGTTCATCTGGACCGCGGGCCTGGCGCTGATCATCGGCTTCATGGTCTGGCTCACCAGCCGGTCCTCCTGATCCCGTCGGCGCAGGCGCGCCGACCACCCGTCATCGACATTCATCACTCGAGTAAAGGAAACAGGACATATGGGCGAGAAAGGCCTTGAAGGGACCGAGCACCGCTCGGGTTCCCTCGAGCACGCCGGCGAGGACGCGCCCCGGTACGCGATCGACAACCCGGGCCTGCCTCCGCACCGTCCGCGTCTGGCCGATGAGGATCCGAAGGCTGCGAAGCGCGCCGAGCGTCAGGTCTCGGTCATGTTCCTCATCTCCATCGTGGGCACGGTGCTCTTCTTCATCGGCTACTTCGGCGTGGGGCAGATCGGCAACGGTGAGGCGTTCAGCAAGATCTATCTGCAGAACCTCCTGCTCGGCCTGGGCACCGCCCTGGCCATGTTCGGCATCGGCATCGGCGTGGTGCACTGGGCCAAGACCCTGATGCCGGACCACGAGACCGTCGAGGACCGTCATGAGATCCGCTCGGAGGCCGACCGCGTGGCCGCCACCGGGATGATCTCCGAGATCCTGGACGAGTCGCAGATCAAGCGCCGCCCCCTGCTGCGCAACACCCTGATCGGCGCCGCCCTGCTGGCCCCCCTGCCGTTCATCGCCGTGTTCCGCGACCTGGACGACACGGACAACTTCTCGGACCAGGAAGCCCAGAACTTCGGTCCGGAGCGTCTGCGCCACTCCATGTGGGCCGAGGGCGTGCGCCTCGTGCGCGACCCCACCGGCTCCCCCATCAAGGCCTCGGACGTCACGCTCGGCTCCGCCGTGCACGTCATCCCCGACGGCCTGAACGACCTGGGCCACGACAAGCTCAACCAGAAGGCCAAGGCCGTCGTCCTGCTCATGCGTCTCGATCCCGCCAAGGTGAAGATCACCCCGGGCCGCGAGGACTGGAACGTGGACGGGATCTTCGCCTACTCCAAGGTCTGCACGCACGTGGGTTGCCCGATCGCCCTGTACGAGCAGCACACCCACCACCTGCTCTGCCCCTGCCACCAGTCGACCTTCGACCTGACGCAGGAGTGCAAGGTCATCTTCGGCCCGGCCAGCCACGCGCTGCCGCAGCTGCCGATCACCGTGGACGACGAGGGCTTCCTCGTGGCCCAGAGCGATTTCCATGAGCCCGTCGGGCCTGTCTACTGGGAGCGTGGCTGACACCTATGAGCACCACCGTGAATGAGTTCCAGCCGGCGACCACGACCGGCCGCATCGCCAACTTCGTCGACACCCGGATGGGCATGTCGCCGATCGTGAAGTTCTTCGGCCGCAAGATCTTCCCGGACCACTGGACGTTCATGTTCGGCGAGGTCGCCCTGTACAGCTTCGTCATCCTGCTGCTGTCCGGCGCATTCCTCACCCTCTTCTTCGATCCCTCCATGTCAGAGGTCGTCTACGACGGGGCCTACGCCCCGCTGCGCGGCATCGAGATGTCCGCGGCCTACGCATCGACCCTCGACATCTCGTTCGACGTGCGCGGCGGTCTGTTCATGCGCCAGCTGCACCACTGGGCCGCGCTGCTGTTCGTGGCGGCCATGTCCGTGCACATGCTGCGCGTGTTCTTCACCGGCGCGTTCCGTCGCCCGCGTGAGCTGAACTGGCTGGTCGGCTGCTTCCTGCTGATGGCCGGCTGGGCTGCCGGCTTCACCGGCTACTCCCTGCCCGACGAGGTGCTCTCCGGCAACGGCCTGCGCATCATCGACGGCATCCTGAAGTCGCTGCCGCTGGTCGGCTCGTACCTCTCCGCCTTCTTCTTCGGCGGCGAGTTCCCCGGCCACTCGGTCATCGGTCGCCTGTATGCCCTGCACATCATGATCGTGCCGGCCGCCATCCTGCTGCTGATCGGCATCCACCTGTTCATGGTCGTCGTGCACAAGCACACCCAGTACCCGGGCCCGGGCCGCACCGAGGACAACGTGGTCGGCTATCCGGTGGGCCCCGTGTACGCGGCCAAGGCCGGCGGCTTCTTCTTCATCGTGTTCGGTGTGCTCGCGCTCATCGCCTCCACGGTGACGATCAACGCCAACTGGAACTACGGCCCGTATGATCCGTCCCCGGTGCAGGCCGGCACCCAGCCCGACTGGTACATCGGCGTGTTCGACGGTGCCCTGCGCCTCATGCCGGGCATGATCGGCGACTACTCCTTCCTCTGGAACATCCCGATGCCGTGGGGCTCCTCGGTGTCCCTGCCCATGGGCGTGCTCGTGCCGCTGATCCCGGTCGGCGCCCTGATCGTCGGCATGTGCGCCTGGCCCTGGATCGAGCGGTGGATCACCAAGGACGACACCGAGCACCACCTGCTCGACCGTCCCCGCAACGCCCCGGCCCGCACGGGCATCGGCGTGGCCGCCGTCGTCTGGTACTGCGTCATGTGGGCGGCCGCGTCCTCGGACCTCATCGCCACCCACTTCCACCTCTCCCTGAACGACGTGCTGTACGTGCTGCGCGCGCTGTTCTTCCTCGGCCCGGTGATCGCCTTCATCGTGACCCGCCGCATCTGCCTGTCCCTGCAGCGCAAGGACCGTGAGCTGGTGCTCCACGGCCACGAGGCCGGCGTCATCGAGATGTCCCCCGAGGGCGGCTTCCATGAGCGCCACCGCCAGCTCACCGACTACGAGCTGTACCGCCTGGTGTCCTTCGAGGACCGTCGCCCGGTGCCGGCCATCCCCGGCCGCAACGGCAAGGTGGGCACGCTGGAGAAGGCCCGTGCCGCCCTGAACCGCATGTTCTACCAGAACCGCGTCGCCCCGGTCTCCCGGGAGGAGCTGGTGGAGGCCCGCACCCACGGCCAGCACGGCCACGAGGAGCACCCCGTCGAGCTCGGACACGGCTCGGACGCTCCTCACCTGGAGCGCTGACCCCGGTCGGCTGATCCCCTGACGAAGGGCCCCGCGCACCACGGTGCGCGGGGCCCTTCGGCGTCCCTGGGCGGGCCGCCGCGGCCGCCGCGGGAGGGCCCGCCCAAGGCCGTAGCGGGCGCCATGAGGTGGTCCAGCGCCCCGCCCCCGGCCGCCGGATCGGCGACCTACGCTGCGGGGGGCACCTTCGGCGGCCGCCCCGGGTGGGCATGAGTTGTGACGCTCCTCGCCCGTCGCGGCACACCGACTCGGGCATGGTCAGGCGTGCGTCCGGTCCGTGACAACGGATGCTGGGCGGACGCAGGTGGCCTCCCTCGGGGGTGTCCCAGGAGACGGCAGGAGACGGACACCGTCGATGCTCGGGGTCCTCAAGTGGCTGTCCTCCCACGCGCGCTCAGAGGGGATGAGCCGGCGCCCCGCCACGAATGGGCGCTGCGACATCCGCTCATCCTCGGAGAGGAGTCCGCGCATGGGCCTCGCCCCCGCACACCACCGCCCCCTGTGCTGTCCGCCGCGCCCGACCACCACCGGCTGCGCCCGGGCATGGTCGGACGTGGCGACACCGGGCCGGAATCCTCCGTCTGCGAACTCAGAACGGCGGGAGAAGACCGCCGCCAGACGCCTCTGTGATTCACCGCCGCAGGCCGAGACGCACGGTGCACCCGTAGCTGGAGGACACAGGCCGCCGTGCCCCTGACGGTGGCACGGGGAGCTCTGACGGCCTCACGGTGACGCCGGACCGGTCGTCGCGTGTGACAGCGGTGCAGGGTGGGGTGGGCGGACCTGCAACTCAGCGACCGGCCGGCACACCCCCCTGTCCCGGACCGGGGCGAGAGAGGACGTACCGGCCTGTCACCGCGACCGTGGTCTCGCTCGGGCGTGCACCTGCGAGGCCCAGCGACGCGAGGCGTCGGCGATGGAGGCGGGACACGACGTTCACCGTCGGCCCCTACCCCGGTGGCGACGCTCCCCCGGGCTCGGCCGGCCCCACGGCTGGCAGCGGCCTCATACCCTCCTGCCACACGACGCGGCGGTCTCCGGTCGCCCGGAGCGGGGTGAAAGCCGCGCGGCCGCCGACACGGTCACACGCGGTCGTGCGGCCCACTCCCCGGCCGTGCAGGGCTCATCAGGGCATCGCCGCCCGACCCCTCAGGGCGGCTGCCAACGCACGCGCCGACGTCGGGTGGCCTGCCCAGCGCCGCTGCGCGGCACGCGCGCTCCTGGTGCACGGCTCCCGCTTCCCCAGACGCGGCGAGACAGGTCGTGGAGATCCGCCGCCGCGGTGTACGTCGAGCGGCTGGCCGGCTGCCACGACGGCGGGCCGGCCGTACTCAGCGCACAGGGAAACGCCGCAGGCCGGACCCCGAGGGGATCCGGCCTGCGGTGGTGGAACGACGGACGGGTCAGTGGGCGTACTTGCCCCGAGAGAACTCGTAGACCCACCCGAAGGTGAAGTAGGCGGCGGCGACGATGCCGATGATGAAGACCCACCAGCCGACGGCCAGGCCGGTCACGATGATCGCGCAGCCCAGGCCGAGGCCCAGGGGCCACCAGCTCCAGGGAGCGAAGGTGCCGTAGGTGCCGGCGTACTCGACGATCTGACCGTCCTCGTCATCTGCAGGGCCGACGCCGTATTTGTGCTCGGCGGCCCGCAGGTACCAGGCGATCATCCAGGACATCCCGCCCACGGCGTAGATGGCCGGGATGCCTGCCCACTCGGTCCACTCGACCCAGAACCCGTAGAGGGTGGCGGCTGCGATGAAGAACAGGCCGATGATCCAGAAGATGTTGGCTGCGACCTTCACTGGGCGACCTTCTCTCCGAAGGCCTCAGACGTGTTCTGAGGCGAGTGCGGGAAGAGCTCCGGGTGGTGCAGATCCAGCGCCGGACGCTCGGAGCGGATGCGCGGCAGGGAGTGGAAGTTGTGCCGCGGCGGCGGGCACGAGGTGGTCCACTCGAGCGAGCCGCCGAAGCCCCACGGGTCGTCCACGGTGACCTTCTTGCCATAGCGCGAGGTGATGTAGACGTTCCAGAAGAACGGGATCAGCGACGCGCCGAGAACGAAGGAGAACACCGAGGAGAACGCGTTCATCGCCTGGAAGCTGTCCTCCACCATGTAGTCCGCGTAGCGACGGGGCATGCCGATGACACCGAGCCAGTGCTGGATCAGGAACGTGCCGTGGAAGCCCACGAACAGCATCCAGAACTGGATCTTGCCGAGACGCTCGTTCAGCATCTTGCCGGTGAACTTCGGCCACCAGAAGAAGAAGCCGGCGAACATCGCGAACACCACGGTGCCGAAGACGACGTAGTGGAAGTGCGCCACGACGAAGTACGTGTCGGACACCTGGAAGTCCAGGGGCGGCGACGCCAGGATGACGCCGGTCAGGCCACCGAACAGGAAGGTGACCATGAAGCCGAGCGTCCACAGCATCGGGGTCTCGAAGGTGATCGAACCGCGCCACATGGTGCCGATCCAGTTCACGAACTTCACGCCGGTCGGGACCGCGATGAGCATGGTCATCACGGAGAAGAACGGCAGGAGCACGGCGCCGGTCACGTACATGTGGTGCGCCCACACCGTCACGGAGAGCGCGGCGATCGCCGTCGTCGCGAACACGATGGACTTGTAGCCGAAGATCGGCTTGCGGGAGAACACCGGGATGATCTCCGACACGACGCCGAAGAACGGCAGGGCGATGATGTACACCTCGGGGTGGCCGAAGAACCAGAAGAGGTGCTGCCACAGGATGGCGCCGCCGTTCTCCGGGTTGAAGATGTGGCCGCCGAAGCGACGGTCCAGGCCCAGCGCGAAGAGCGCGGAGGCGAACGGCGGGAACGCCACCATGATCAGGATGCCGGTGATGAGCGTGTTCCAGGTGAAGATCGGCATGCGCCACATCGTCATGCCCGGGGCACGCATCGTCAGGATCGTGGTGATGAAGTTGACGCCGCCCATGATCGTGCCGAAGCCCTGGAGGACCAGACCGAACACCCAGAGGTCACCGCCGACGCCCGGCGAGTACGTGGTGTTGGAGAGCGGGGCGTAGGCGAACCAGCCGAACGAGGCCGCACCCTGCGGGGTGAGGAAGCCGGCGGTCGCGATGAGCGAGCCGAACAGGAAGAACCAGAACGCCAAGGCGTTCAGACGCGGGAAGGACACGTCCGGAGCACCGATCTGCAGCGGCACCAGCACGTTGGCGAAGCCCGTGAAGAGCGGGGTCGCGAACATGAGCAGCATGAGCGTGCCGTGCATGGTGAACAGCTGGTTGTACTGCTCCTTCGTCTGCAGGATCTGCATGCCGGGCTCGAAGAGCTCCGCGCGGATCATGAGGGCCATGACGCCGCCGATGCAGAAGAAGACGAAGGACGTGATCAGGTACATGTACCCGAGCACCTTGTGGTCGGTCGTCGTCAGCCAGCTGACGACGATCTTGCCCAGCGAACGGGGCACCACACGAGGCTGCGCCTGTGAGCGCACCTCATCCGTTGCGTACTCGTAAGTGGTCATCAGTGGCTACCTCCACCGCGGGGGGTCTGGAGATCGCGCTCCATCGTCCCGGCGCCGTCAGGGTTGTTGTTGGGATTGCGGCTGTACTCTTCGCCCACCTGACCCGGCTCCATCTCCTCGAGGCGCTGGACGAACTCCGTCTCGTCGACGACCTCCACGTTGAAGAGCATCTCGGAGTGGAACTCGCCGCACAGCTCGGCGCACTTGCCGTCGTAGCTGCCCAGCTCCTGGGGGGTCAGGTACAGGTGGTTGGTCTTGCCGGGCACCATGTCACGCTTCTGGAGGAACTGCGGGATCCAGAAGGAGTGGGCCACGTCACGGGACTTCAGCTCGAAGTGCACCGGCACGTCATTCGGCAGGTACAGGACCGGAAGGGTGTCACGCACGCCCTCGGTGCCGTCCAGCTGGGCCTGGATGCCGGAGTAGTGGGCCTCGATGACCTCGCCGTTCTCCTGCTCGTAGGAGTAGTTGAAGTCCCAGGACCACTGCTTGCCGTACACGGTGACGGTCAGCGGCGAGTCGTCCACGGGGCGGTCGACCTCGGTCTGGACGCGGTCGGTGAAGCCCCAGAGGGTGAAGACCATCAGGATCGGGATGGCCGTGAACATGGTCTCGAGCGGCACGTTGTAGGCCGTCTGCTTCGGGAAGCCCTGGTCGTTCTTGCGGCGGCGGTACGCCACCATGCACCAGATCATGGCGCCCCAGGCCAGCAGGCCGACGACCATGGCCGCGATCCAGGAGTTCACCCACAGGTCGGTGAGCTGGGCGTTGTAGTTGGTGGTGTCCCGGGTGCCGGGGTACCAGCCGCGCTGGACCTCTGCCGAACACCCGGTCAGCACCAGGAGCGCCGTGGTGCCCACGGCACCGGCGGTCCAGCGGCGGCGAGTCCGACGTCCGGCGTCATTCTGTGCTCTCACAGACGGCCTTCCTCTTCATCTCGTGTGCGAGGGGCGTGCCCGCTCCCCCGGCGATTCGGCGACTTCTCGCAGCGTCCTCGCAGGGAGCACGGGTATGCCCTGATGATTCAGAGCCAGTCTAAGCCGAAACGAGCGGATTCTCCGCACCGTGACACGGGCGGATCGTGTCTGGGAGCCGGGTCCGAGCATCCTGGGCGCGGTGCCCGAGCACGACGACGGCGGGCCGGCCGAGGCCGACCCGCCGGTTCGCGGTCCGAGGCGCGCCGGGCGCCCGCAGATCAGTGGAAGGAGTCGCCGCAGGCGCACGAGCCGCCCGCGTTGGGGTTGTCGATCGTGAAGCCCTGCTTCGAGATGGTGTCCTCGAAGTCGATGGTCGCGCCCATGAGGTAGGGCACGCTCATCTTGTCGACGATCACCTCGACCCCGTCGTAGTCACGGACGGTGTCGCCGTCGAGGACGCGCTCGTCGAAGTAGAGCTGGTAGATCAGGCCGGAGCAGCCGCCCGGCTGCACGGCGACGCGCAGTCGCAGGTCCGTGCGGCCCTCCTGCTCGAGCAGCGAGCGCACCTTGCCGGCCGCCACGTCGGTCAGCTCGACCTCGTGCGGGGGCAGGCCCTCGGCGTCCTGGGTCGCGCCGATCTCGACACCGGTCTCCTCTGCGGACAGAGCCATCGTGACCTCCTCAGATCATGGGGCGCGGACGGGGCCGTCACGCGCGTGTGGTCTTCAGGGCAACACTAGCCGCCCACGGGGCATTCCCGGCCCGCCGCATCGGCGGCGGGCCGGGCGGCACTCACTTGGAGAGCCGCGCGAGCCAGAGCGCCTCGGCCACGACGGCCCGCTTGAAGTCGTCGATGTGCAGCGACTCGTTGGCCGAGTGCGCCCGCGTGTCCGGGTCCTCCACGCCCGTGATGAGGAGGGTGGCCTCCGGGAAGACCTCGGCGAGGTCCGCGGTGAACGGGATGGAGCCGCCCATGCCGATCGCCCGGGGCTCGACGCCCCAGGCGTCCTCCAGGGCGGCCATCATCGCGGCCGCGGCGGGGGCCGCGGTGTCCGTCGTGAACGGCTGACCGAACTCCCCCGCGGTGACCGTGATCTCCGCGCCGAGCACCGCCGCAGACTGCGCCTCCAGGTGGGTGCGCAGCGCCTCGAAGGCCTCCGCGGGGTCCATGCCGGGGCCCAGGCGCAGCGAGAACTTGGCGCGCGCCGCGGGCTGGATCGTGTTCGAGGACTCCGCGACGGAGGGCGCGTCGATCCCGATGATGCTCAGCGCGGGCGCGTTCCACAGCCGGTCTGCGACCGAACCGCGGCCGGCCAGGGTCACCCCGTCCAGCACGCCCGCGTCCGCACGGAAGACGTCCTTGGGGTAGTCCAGCCCCGCGGTCTGACGCGGCTCGAGGCCGGGCACGGCGACCGCACCGTCCGCGTCGTGGAGCGTGGCGATCAGCCGCGAGAGCAGGACGACGGCGTCCAGGACCGGCCCGCCGAACATGCCGGAGTGCACGGCGTGGTCGAGCACCCGGACGGTCACCGTGCCGTCCACCAGCCCGCGCAGGGACGTGGTCAGCGCGGGCTCCCCCACGGCCCAGTTGGACGAGTCCGCGACGACGATCGCGTCGGCGTCGAGGCGCGCCCGGTGCTTCTCCAGGAAGGTGCGGAAGGTGGGCGAGCCGGCCTCCTCCTCGCCCTCGATGAAGACGCGGACGCCGACGCCGGCGTCGGGCAGGACGTCCCGCAGGGCGGCGAGGGCGGCGAGGTGGACCATGATGCCGGCCTTGTCGTCGGCGGCGCCGCGGCCATACAGCCGCCCGCCGCGCTCGGTGGCCACGAGCGGCGGGGTGTCCCAGAGGTCCTCGTCCCCGATCGGCTGCACGTCATGATGGGCATACAACAAGACAGTGGGCTTGTCTGAGGCGCCGGGCTTCTCGCCGATCACCGCCGGCCCGCCGGGCCGGCCGTCGTCGCGGGTCTCGGTCACGATCTCCACATGCTGCAGGCCCGCCTCGCGCAGCAGGCCCGCGACGGCCTCGGCGGACCGCTCGAGCTGGGTGCGGTCCGCGGAGTCCCAGGCGATGCCCGGGATCGCCACGAGGTCGGTGAGGGTCTGGAGGGTCGTCGGGAAGCGGGCCTCGACGGCCTCACGGACGGCCGAGACGAGGGCCGCGTCCTGCGGCGCACGGGAGGTGATGTCAGTCATGACGGCCAGCGTAGACGGCCGCCGGGCCGAAAGCCGCGTCTCCGGGCGGGCCGGATGCGCCCCACCACTAGACTGGACGGGTGTTCAAGCGAGACAAGACCCCCGAGACCGCGCCCACCCCTTCGACTCACGGCTCCTCCGCCGCGCCCGCCGAGGACGCCGCCGTGGCCGAGGCCGGGCCGCGCGACCGCTCGCAGGGCAAGAAGGGCCCGACTCCGCGGCGCCGCGACCAGGAGGCCGCGCGCCGGCGCACCCTGGTCCCCGACGATCGCAAGGCGGCCCGCAAGGCCGAGCGTCAGGCGATGGCCCAGGAGCGGATGCGCCAGCGCGCCGCGCTGGAGACCGGGGACGAGCGCGGTCTCCCGGCGCGCGACAAGGGACCGCAGAAGCGCTGGGTCCGTGACTACGTGGACGCACGCACCGGCATCGGCGAGTGGCTCATGCCCGTCGTCTTCGCCTACGTCCTGCTCATGTTCATCCCCGGCCGCGAGGCGCAGCTGATCCTGATGATCAGCCTGTACGTGCTCGTGGCCCTCGTGCTCATCGAGAGCTTCCTGGTCAGCCGGCACATCAAGAAGGGCCTCACGGAGCGCTTCGGCACGCCGGAGCCCGGGACCGGCTTCTACGGCATCATGCGCGCGCTGCAGTTCCGCCGCCTGCGTCTGCCCAAGCCCCAGGTCAAGCGGGGCGAGTACCCCGCCTGACACGACACCGCGCGACGGCCCGGACCCCGGTGGGTCCGGGCCGTCGCGTCACCGGCGAGCGGACCGTCAGCCCCGCAGGGGTCGGGCCAGTCCGGCGGTGATCCGGCCGGCCCAGAACGGCCCCTCGTAGAGGAACGCGGTGTAGCCCTGGACGAGGTCCGCGCCCGCGTCGAGCCGGGCCTGGACGTCGTCGGCGTCCGTCACCCCGCCCACGCTGACGACGGCGGCGCCCGCGGGCAGCGCCGCCCGCAGGACGTCCAGCACCCGCCTCGACCGCTCCTGCAGCGGGGCGCCGGACAGGCCGCCCGCGCCCAGGGCGTCCACGTCGGCACGCGGGGTGCGCAGACCCTCGCGGGAGACGGTCGTGTTGGTCGCGATGACGCCGTCGAGCCCGAGGCGCTCGGCGAGCGCCCCGACGGCGCGCACGTCGTCGTCCGACAGGTCCGGGGCGATCTTCACGGTCAGTGGCACCCGCCGGCCCGGGACTGCACGGTCGGCCTCCTCGCGCACGGCCGTGAGGATCGGCTCCAGCGCGTCGATCTCCTGCAGCTGGCGCAGCCCCGGGGTGTTCGGGGAGGACACGTTGACCGTCAGGTAGTCGGCGTGGGGCGCGAGCAGGCGGGTCGAGGCCCGGTAGTCGTCCGCCGCGTCCTCGAGCGGGACCACCTTGGTCTTGCCGATGTTGACGCCCAAAACCGGCCGGGCCGGACCGAAGCGGCGCTCCAGGGTCTGCCGGGTCCGCGCCAGGCGGGGGGCGACGGCCGCCGCGCCGTCGTTGTTGAAGCCCATGCGGTTGACCAGCGCCCGGTCGTCCACGAGACGGAACAGTCGGGGCTGCGGGTTGCCGGGCTGCGGCTGCGCCGTGATCGTGCCGACCTCGATGTGGCCGAACCCGAGGTCGGCCAGGGCGGCGGTCCCCCGGCCGTCCTTGTCGAACCCCGCGGCCAGGCCGAAGGGCGTCGGGAACCGCAGGCCCATGACCGTGCGCGCGAGCATCGGGTCCGGACGGAAGGCGGCGCGCAGGGCGGCGGACGCCCCGGTCCGCTCGGCCAGCCGAATCGCGTCGAAGCCCCGATGGTGCGCCTGCTCCGCGTCCATGCCACCGAACACGGCACGGAAGAAGGGCGGGTACAGGCGAGGCGCACGGGAGGTCAGGAGGCCGTCGACGGCGGACTTGGGATCAGGCAGCTGCATGCCCCCATCCTCGCACGGGCCTCCCGCCCGCCCGGGGTCCTCCTAGAGTGGTCGGATGGCCCGTGACCCGATCCAGCCGCCACCCCCGGACCGACCCGCCCCGCACGGCGCACCCGCCGGCGGACCGACGGAGGAGGGCACCCGCCCGTTCCTCGACGATCCGCCGGGCCTGGGCTGGGTCCCGGACGGGCTGCCGGGCTTCGAACGATGCACGCTCGGCCTCGACACCGATGAACAAGGACAGAACCTTGTCACAGTGGTGCGTCCGCGCACCGACGCCGCCCGTGACCCGGCCCGGCGGCCCATCCTCTCAGTGCACGGCTGGAGCGACTACTTCTACAACGCCCCGCTGGCCCACGCGTTCGAGACCGCCGGCTACGCGTTCCACGCCGTCGACCTGCGCCACTACGGCCGCTCGCTGCGCGCGGGGCAGACGCCCGGCTGGACGGACGACCTGGCCCGCTACGACGCGGACCTCGAGGCCGCGTTCGAGACCATCGCCCGGGACCACCCGCTGCCGCCCATCCTCATGGGGCACTCCACCGGCGGGCTGATCGCCGCGCTGTGGGCGGACCGGAATCCCGGCCGCCTCGCCGCGCTCGTGCTCAACAGCCCGTGGCTGGAGATGCAGGGCAGCGCGGGGGTGCGCCTGCTGGCGAAGTCCATCGTGGGGCCCGTCTCCGCCATGAAGCCCTACGCCATGCTCACGCTGCCGCGCATCGACCACTACTGGCGCACCCTCTCGGACCAGGCCGAGGGCGAATGGGACCTGCACCCGCTCTGGCGCCCCCCGCACGCGTTCGAGGTGCCGGCCGCCTGGCTGAGCGCGGTCCTCTCGGGGCACCGGGCCGTGGCCGGGCGGCTCGACGTCTCCGTGCCGATCCTCGTGCTCGTCTCCGCGCGTGGGCATCGGGGCACGTCCTACGGCGAGGCGATGCTGACCTCGGACATCGTCCTGGACCCCGACGCCATGGCCCGCCGCTCCCTGCGGCTCGGCGACCGGGTGACCGTCCACCGGCTCCCCGACGCGCTGCACGACGTGTTCGCCTCCCCCGCGTCGGTGCGCGAGGCGGCCGGTGCCGCGACGCTCACGTGGCTGGGAGCCTACGCGCCGCCGTCGGCGTCCGAGGCCGAGTCCGGCGCGCCGGACGACGGCGCCGGCTGAGGGGTGTCCACGGCGCCGCCGTAGCGGCGGTCCCGTCGGGCGTAGGTCTCGACGGCGGCCCACAGGGTCCGCCGGTCGACGTCCGGCCACAGCACGTCCAGGAACAGCAGCTCCGCGTAGGCGGACTGCCACAGCAGATAGTTGGACAGGCGCTGCTCCCCCGAGGTCCGCAGGAACAGGTCCACGTCCGGGACGACGTCGACGTCCTGACCCGTGCGGAAACCGCGGTCGAGGTAGCGGGTGATGACGTCCTCGCTGATCTCGCCCGGCCGCATCCGGCCGGCCCGGACCTCTTCGGCGATCGCCTGGACGCCGTCCAGGATCTCGGCCCGGCTGCCGTAGTTCACGCACATGTGCAGCGTGGTCCCGGTGTTGTGGCGCGTGAGCTCCTCGGCCTCCTGCAGCTCCCGGATCACGGGGGTCCAGAGGCGCGGGGCCCGCCCGTTCCACCGGATCCGCACGTTCCACGAGTGCAGGGTGTCCCGCTGCCGGCGCAGCACGTCCCGGGAGAAGCCCATGAGGAAGCGCACCTCCTCCGCCGAGCGCCGCCAGTTCTCCGTGGAGAACGCATACGCGGACACGTGGCCGATCCCCAGCTCCACCGCCCCGGCGACGACGTCCAGCAGGGCCGCCTCGCCGGCCCGGTGGCCCTCGGTGCGGGGCAGGCCGCGCTGGTTGGCCCACCGACCGTTGCCGTCCATCACGATCGCCACGTGCCGGGGCACGAAACGCGGATCGATCCGCGGGGCGACCGCACCCGAGGGGTGCGGCGGCGGGGGCTGCGGGGCACGGTCGGCGCTCATGGTCTCCTCTCGACGCGCGGGGCGGGGAGGCCGAGGTCCTGGTCCAGGACGGACAGGGACACCAGGCGCCGCTCGGCGTGGAACTGCAGGTACGCCGCCACGATACCGGCCGCCTCTCGGCGGGCGGGGCCCCCGGAGGCGTCCGCGGTGGCCCAGTCCCCCGCTGCAAGGGCCGAGAGCAGATCGAAGGTCTCCGGGGCCGGGTGCGCGGCACCGGGTGGCCTGCACTCCGGGCAGACGGCCCCGCCGAGGCCCACGTGCAGCGCCGTGTGCGGGCCGGGGGCGCCGCAGCGGGCGCACCGGTCGAAGGTGGGGGCCCAGCCGGCCTGGGCGAGCGCGCGCAGCAGGAACGAGTGCAGGATCAGCCGCGGGTCGTGCGCGCCACGGGCCAGCGCGGCCAGCGCGCCGTGGAACAGGCGGTACTGGGCGCGCCGGCCGTCGTCGTCGACCGCGGGGACCCGCTCGACGGCCTCGGCGAGGGCGCCGGCGACGGTGTAGGCGTCGTAGTCGGCGGCCAGCATCGTCGCGTACGGGTGCAGCAGCTGCGCCTGGCTCACGGTGTGCAGCTCGCCCCGGCCGCGTGCGAGCTGGAGCGTGGAGTGCATGAACGGCTCCACCACCGAGCCCAGCCGGGAGGATGTCTTGCGCACCCCCTTGGCCACGGCCCGGACCAGGCCGTGCTCGGGGGTGAGCGCCTCGACGATGCGATCGGCCTCCCCCAGACGGTGGGTGCGCAGCACGATGGCCTCGGTGCGGAATGAGTTCGCCGCGTAGCCGCCGTGCCGCGCACCCCGCCGGGAGGAGCCGGAGCCGCTCACGCGCGCAGGGCGCGGTTCACCGCGGACACCACGGCCTTCAGCGAGGCGGTGGTGGTGTTGTGGTCCAGGCCGACGCCCCAGAGGACGCGGTCGCCCACGGCCGCCTCCACGTAGGCGGCGGCCATGGCCGCGCCGCCCTCGGACAGTGCGTGCTCCGAGTAGTCGAGCACGCGGACGTCCATGCCCTCCTCACCGAGGATGCGCAGGAACGCGTCGATCGGGCCGTTGCCCTGCGCCGTGCGGGTCTGCGTGACGCCGTCGACCTCGAGCTCGGCCTCCATCCGGAACGCGCCGTCCTCGCCGGAGGCCGAGGAGACCGAGCGGAGCCGGTAGTGGCCCCACTGCGCCTCCGCCGCGTCGGCGGGCAGGTACTCGTCCTGGAACACGCGCCACAGGTCGGCGCCGGAGACCTCGCCGCCCTGGGCGTCGGCCAGATCCTGGATGACGTGGGAGAACTCGATCTGCGCGCGGCGCGGCAGGTCCAGGTTGTGCTCGGACTTGAGCAGGTAGGCGACGCCGCCCTTGCCGGACTGCGAGTTCACGCGGATGACGGCTTCGTACGAGCGGCCGATGTCCTTCGGGTCGATGGGCAGGTACGGCACGGCCCACGGGATGCCGTCCACGTCCGTGCCGGCCGCCTTCGCGTCGACCTCCATGGCCTCGAAGCCCTTCTTGATGGCGTCCTGGTGGGAGCCGGAGAAGGCCGTGAAGACGAGGTCGCCGCCCCACGGCGAGCGCTCGGGCACGGCCAGCTGGTTGCAGTACTCGACCGTGCGCTTGATGTGGTCCATGTCGGAGAAGTCGATCATGGGGTCGACGCCCTGCGAGTACAGGTTCATGCCCAGCGTCACCAGGTCGACGTTGCCGGTGCGCTCGCCGTTGCCGAACAGGCATCCCTCGATGCGGTCCGCCCCGGCCAGGTAGCCCAGCTCGGCGGCGGCCACGCCCGTGCCGCGGTCGTTGTGCGGGTGCAGGGAGAGGATGAGCGAGTCGCGGTGCTCCAGGTTGCGGTGCATCCACTCGATCGAGTCGGCGTACACGTTCGGGGTGGACATCTCCACCGTCGCCGGCAGGTTCAGGATCATCTTGCGGTCGGTGGAGGCCTCCAGGACCGTGGCCACCTCGTCCGAGATGCGCCGGGCGAACTCGAGCTCGGTGCCCGTGTAGGACTCGGGCGAGTACTCGTAGGTGATCTGCGTGCCCTTGAGCTGCTCCTCGAACTTCTTCACCAGGCGCGCGCCGGAGGTCGCGATGTCCACGATCCCGTCCTCGTCCTGCCGGAACACCACGCGGCGCTGCAGCACCGACGTCGAGTTGTACAGGTGCACGATGGCCCGGTCGGCGCCCTCGAGCGCCTCGAAGGTGCGCTCGATCAGGTGCTCACGGGACTGGGTGAGGACCTGGATGGTGACGTCGTCCGGGATGTGGTCGCCCTCGATGAGCTGGCGGACGAAGTCGTAGTCGGTCTGCGAGGCGGACGGGAAGCCGACCTCGATCTCCTTGAAGCCCATGCCGACGAGCAGCTGGAACATGCGCAGCTTGCGCTCGGGGCCCATGGGGTCGATCAGGGCCTGGTTGCCGTCGCGCAGGTCCACGGCGCACCACAGCGGCGCCTTCTCGATGACCTTGTCCGGCCAGGTGCGGTCCGGCAGGGCGACCTCGATCTGGTCCTGGAACGGGACGTACTTGTGGAACTTCATCCCCGACGACTTCTGCAGGTGGGCGCTCATGCGTGTTCTCCCTCGACGTGCGCGCGGCGGGCGCGCGAAAGGTGGATGGTCGGTGGCCGGGCCGGGAGGTCAGAGGCTCCGCACGGGGTGTCCGGTCCGGTGGGAGGCGTCCTGCCTCCGCATGCGCTCAGGCGGCGTGGATCGCGGCCTGGCACGGGGACCCCGTGCGGCCGGGAAGTAGCAGGCGGGCCGTGGCCGGCGCTGTCGTCGCGAGGCGGGGGGACATGCCCCCGACCCTAGCACCGAGGTGGGCCGGGCCACAGGAGGCCGTCCCCGTGTGACGCACGACGACGGCGGCCCGCTCCGGCGCGCGCGCCGGGCCGGGGCCTCGGGCTCAGAAGCCGAGTCGGCCGAGCTGCTTGGGGTCGCGCTGCCACTCCTTGGCGACCTTGACCCGCAGGTCCAGGTGCACCTTGGTGCCGAGCATGCGCTCGATGCCCGCCCGCGCCTGCGCGCCGATCTCGCGCAGCCGGGAGCCGCCCTTGCCGATGATGATGCCCTTCTGGCTGTCCCGCTCGACGAAGACGTTCGCCCACACGTCCATCAGGGGCCGGTCCGCGGGGCGGTCCTCGCGCAGGGACATCTCCTCGACCACCACGGCCACCGAGTGCGGCAGCTCGTCGCGCACGCCCTCCAGGGCCGCCTCCCGGATGAGCTCGGCGACCATGATCGCCTCCGGCTCGTCCGTGAGCTCGCCGTCGGGGTACAGGGGCGGCCCGGCCGGCAGCAGGCCCGCGAAGACGCCCAGGACGTCGTCGACCTGGCGGCCGGCCACCGCCGAGACCGGCACGACGGCCGCGAAGCCCTCCCCGCCGTTCTCCGGCCCGAGGACCTCGTCGCCCAGCGCGGTCACGGCCACGAGCTGCGCCATGAGCTGCTCCGGACCCACCTTGTCCGTCTTGGTGACCACGGCGACCACCGGGGTGCGGTGCAGGTACGAGAGCTGCTGGGCGATGAACCGGTCGCCGGGGCCGATCGCCTCGTCGGCCGGCAGGCACATGCCCACGGCGTCGACCTCGTTGAGCGTCTCCGCCACGAGGTCGTTGAGGCGCTCGCCGAGCAGGGTGCGGGGCCGGTGCAGGCCCGGGGTGTCCACGAGCACGAGCTGGAAGTCCTCGCGGTGGACGATCCCGCGGATGGTGTGGCGCGTGGTCTGGGGTTTGGAGGAGGTGATCGCCACCTTCTCCCCCACCAGCGCGTTGGTGAGCGTGGACTTGCCGGCGTTCGGCCGGCCCACGAGCGAGACGAAGCCGGAACGGAAGCCGTCCGCGGCGCGGGCCGGATCGACGAGATCGGTCATGGGGTCATCCTTGTCAGGCGGGGCGTGGGGTGGGGCGGCCGGCTCAGGCCACGGGGTCGGCGGGCTCGGCGCCGTAGGCCTGCTCCTCACGCCGGCGCAGCCGCACCGGGCGGTCGGGGGTCTCGGAGACGCGCAGGCGCGCGACCCGGTTGCGGCGGGGCTCGAGGGTGTCCGCGACGAGCTCGATCCCCTGGACCACGACGCGCGAACCCTGGATCGGGACGCGGCCGAGCTCCTTGGCGAGGAGGCCGCCGACCGTGTCAACGTCGTCGTCCTCGTCCTCCTCCGGCAGCTCGAACTCCTCCCGGAAGTCGTGGATGCCCATGCGCGCGTCGACGGAGTAGACGCCGGGCGCGACGAACTCCACCTCGGGGCGGTCCGGGTGGTCGTCCTCGTCGTAGATCTCGCCGACGATCTCCTCGATGAGGTCCTCGAGCGTCACGAGCCCCGCCGTGCCGCCGTACTCGTCCACCACCACGGCCACGTGGGTGGACTCGCGCTGCAGCTCCTGCAGGAGGGTCGCCACGGACTTCGACTCGGGGACGAAGCGGACGTCGCGCATGACCTCGGTGACGGGGGTGTCGGTCGCGGCGCCGTCGTGGTGCAGGGCGCGGGTGACGTCCTTGAGGTGCAGCATGCCCCGGATGTCGTCGGCGTCCTCGCCGATCACCGGGATGCGGGAGTTGCCGGAGCGCAGGAACAGGGCCATGGCCTGGCCGAGCGTGTGGTCGGCGTCGATCGTGACGACGTCGGTGCGCGGCACCATGACGGAGCGGACGATGGTGTCGTTCATGGAGAACACCGACTGGATCAGCTCCGCCTCGGAGTCGGCGAGCACGTCCGCGTCGTGGGCGCGGGCGACGAACTCGCGCAGGTGGCGCTCCTGGAAGTCGTCCTCGTCCTCCGGCTCGACCTCGCGACGGCGCCGGTCCCGGTCCAGGCGGGCGGCGAGCGGGCCCAGGGCTCGGCGGAGCACCCACACCAGACCGCCGAGGCGGCGGGCGACGGCGGCCTCGTTGCGGGAGCCGATCGGCCGCGGGCTCCAGACGCCCAGCAGGGCGGCCACGCCCACGAGCACGACCGCGGCGATCGCCACGGCGAGCCACGTGTCGTCCACCACCGCGTCGGCGGCCGCGGTCAGGCAGACGGCCGACAGGGCCTCGGCCACGAACCGCCAGACCCGCAGGGCCCCGAGGTGGCTCTCCCGCTCGCGGGCGATCTCCAGTGCCTTGGAGCCGGGCTGCTCGCGGACGATGTCCTCCGCGTCCCGCCGGGAGAGGTAGGAGAACGCGGACTCGGCCAGGGACAGCGTCCAGGTCAGGCCGAGGAAGACCAGGAAGAGGGCGAAGAGGAGGGCGGGCGTCAGCATGGGCGGTGCCCTCAGTCCTCGACGGTGGGGGCCGGGGCGGGCCGGCCGAGGACCTCGGACACGAGCCGATCCTGGAGGCCGAACATCTCCTCGCGGTCGGCGTCCTCGAGATGGTCGTACCCCAGCAGGTGGAGCATGCCGTGGGTGAGCAGCAGAAGCAGCTCGTCGTCACGGGAGTGCCCGCCGCGCGCGGCCTGCTCGGCGGCGACCTCGGGGCAGAGCACGACGTCCCCGAGCACGCCCTCGGCCGGCGCCTCGGGCGAGCCGGGGGTCAGCTCGTCCATGGGCAGGCTCATCACGTCGGTGGGCCCGGGCAGGTCCATCCACTCCTCGTGCAGCTCGGCCATGCGTGCGGCGTCCACGACGGTCACGGCCGTCTCGGCGCGCTCGTGGACGTGCAGGCGCGTGTAGACGTGCCGGGCCATGCGCAGCAGCGCGTCCTCGGGGACCTCGATCCCCGACTCGTTCAGGATCTCAACGGCCACGGCGGGCCCCTCCTCGCTTCTGGGACCGCTCCGCGGGTCCGCGGGCGGCGTCGTAGGCGTCCACGATGGCGCTCACCAGCGAGTGCCGGACCACGTCCGAGGAGTCAAAGCGGACCACCTCCAGGCCCTCGATCCCCTCGAGCACCTCGACGGCCTGGGCCAGGCCGGACTGGGTGCCGCGCGGCAGGTCCACCTGCGAGGTGTCACCCGTGACGACCATGCGCGCACCGAAGCCGAGTCGGGTCAGGAACATCTTCATCTGCTCGCCGGTGGTGTTCTGGGCCTCGTCGAGGATCACGAACGCGTCGTTCAGGGTGCGGCCGCGCATGTACGCCAGCGGGGCGACCTCGATGGTCCCGGCCTCCATCAGCCGCGGGATCGACTCGGGCTCGATCATGTCGTGCAGCGCGTCGTACAGGGGACGCAGGTACGGGTCGATCTTCTCGGAGAGCCCACCGGGCAGGAAGCCGAGCCGCTCGCCGGCCTCGACGGCCGGGCGGGTGAGGATGATCCGGTTGACCTCCTTGGCCTGCAGCGCCTGCACGGCCTTGGCCATGGCCAGGTAGGTCTTGCCGGTGCCGGCCGGGCCGACGCCGAAGACGACGGTGGAGCGGTCGATCGCCTCCACGTAGTCCTGCTGGTGCAGGGTCTTCGCGCGGATGCGGCGACCCCGGCCCGAGAGGATCGAGTCCAGGTGCAGCTGACCCGCGCCGCGCCCGGTGGCGGCTCCGCGAACGTGATGGACGACCTGGCCCATCACCTCGGGGGTGACCGCCTGGTCGCGGCGGGCGATCGAGCGCAGGTCCTCGACGACGCGCCGCACCGTGGCCACGTCGGCCACCGGCCCGGCCAGGTCCAGCCGCTGGTCGCGGACCGTGACGTCCACGGTGGGGAACACGCCGCCGAGGATCCGCAGCAGGGCGTCCTGCGGTCCGAGGGTGCGGACCATGAGGTCGGCGGATTCGAACGCGACGCCCTCGTGCGCAGTGGCGGGCGGGGTCGGGGTCGTGGGGGGC
>NZ_JABFAX010000016.1:33430-90041 GCF_017168395.1 Micrococcus sp. KRD128
CGGTCACGATGGGGCGGATCACCTCGGGGTCGCGGGGGCGGGACATCGAATCCAGTCTAGGCGTCGGTGCGCGGTCCTGCCGGGGCTCACCAGCGGCCGAGCCGGTGCTGGAGCACGGCGAGGGCGGCGGGGCCGGCCGTGGAGGCGCGCAGCACGTGCGGGCCGAGCCGCACCGGCACGGCCCCCGCGGCCACGCAGGCCTCGAGCTCGGCCGGGCCGATCCCGCCCTCGGGGCCCACGACGACGGCGATCTCGGCGGCCGCGGAGAGTCGTTCCGTCGGCACCGCGGACACCCCGCGCTCCGCGTCCTCGTGCAGCACGAGGACGAGCCGGCCGCCGTCGTCGTCCCGGACCAGCCCGGCGACCGCCGTCCCGGAGACGTGGTCCCGGACCGCGGGCACCCGGGCGCGACGCGCCTGCTTGGCGGCCGCGCGGGCCGTGTCCGCCCACTTCTGGCGGGCCTTGGCGGCCTTGGGGCCCTTCCAGCGGACGATCGAGCGCTCGGCCTCCCAGGGCACCACGGCGTCCACGCCGAGCTCGACGGCGGCCTGGACCGCCATGAGGTCCCGATCGCCCTTGGCGAGGGCCTGGACGAGCACGAGCGCCGGGGTGGGTGCCGGCTCCTCCGCCACCGCGTCCAGCCGCACGGACACCCCGTCCGGGGCGGCCGCGAGCACGGTGCCGTGGCCGAGCGTGCCCGACCCGTCGGCCAGGATCACGGCCTCCCCGGGGGCCAGGCGCATGGCCGCGGCGGCGTGGCGGGCCTCGGGGCCACCGAAGACGACCTCCACGCCGGCGCTCGCGCCGGCCAGGGCCCCCGGCTCGAGGTGGAACAGGGGGGCGGTCACAGGTTCCTCAGGTTCTCCCGCAGCCGGGCGAACATGCCCCTGGCCTGGGGTGCGCCGTGCACGACCTCCTCGCCGCGCACCTCGGCCAGGCGCTCCAGGAGCTGGCGCTGCTCGTCGTCCAGGTCGGTGGGCGTGGTGACCACCACGTCCACCTTGAGGTCACCACGGCCCTGCCCGCGCAGGCGGCCGACGCCCAGGCCGTGGAGGACCTCGACGTGACCGGACTGCACGCCCGGGTCCAGGCTGACGGACTGCTTGCCGTCCAGGGTGTCCAGCGTGACGGTGGTCCCCAGGGCCGCGGCGGCCATGGGGACGGTCACGGTGGTGGCCAGGTGGTCGCCCTCGCGGCGGAAGGTCTCGTCCGGGCGGACCGCGATCTCCACGTAGAGGTCGCCGTTCGGGCCGCCGCCCGGGCCGGCCTCGCCGCGGCCGGCGAGGTGGATGCGGGTGCCGTCGTCCACGCCCGCGGGGATGCGCAGGGTCAGCGGCGTCCGGGTGCGGACGCGGCCCTGCCCGTCGCACTCGTGGCAGGGCGTCGGGATGACGGTGCCGAACCCCTGGCAGGCGGGGCAGGCCTCGGTGGCCATGACGGTGCCCAGCAGCGACCGCACGGGGCGCTGGATCATGCCGTGGCCGTGGCAGGTCTGGCAGGTCTCCGGCTGGGTGCCGGGCTCGCAGCATGAGCCCTCGCACCGCTCGCAGCGCACGGCCGTGTCCAGCTCGATCGTCTGCTCGCCGCCGAAGACGGCGTCGCGCAGGTCGATCCGCGCGGTCACCAGGGCGTCCTGGCCGCGGCGGGCGCGGCTGGCGGGGCCGCCGCGGCCGCCCTGGCCGGCGGCGTTCATGAAGGTCTCGAAGATGTCGGCGAAGCCCCCGAAGCCGCCCGCCCCGCCGAAGCCGCCCGGGAAGCCGGCCTGGCCGTTCTCATTGCCCGTCGTGTCGTAGGCCCGGCGCCGGCCCTCGTCCGAGAGCACCTCGTAGGCGTGGGAGATGCGCTTGAACTGCTCGGCCGCCTCCGGGTCGGGGTTGACGTCCGGGTGGTGGGTGCGCGCGAGCTTGCGGTAGGCGCGGCGGATCTCCTCAGTGCTGGCGTCACGGCTGACGCCGAGCGTCTCGTAGTGGTCGGTCACGGTGGGGATTCCTCTCGGGGAGAGCGGGACGTGGGGCGATGCGGGACGGGGCCCGCCGGGACACGCGGAGGCGCGTCAGGTGGTCAGGATGCGGGAGAGATAGCGGGCGATCGCCCGGACGGCGGCCATGGTGCCCGGATAGTCCATCCGGGTCGGGCCGATGACGCCGACCTTCGCCACGGCGCCGGGGCCGTAGGCGGCCGCGACCACCGAGGTGTCCGCGAGCGATCCGGCGTTCTCGGACCCGATCCGCACGGACACCCCGTGGGCGTCCTGCTCCATCTCCGTGAGCAGGCGCAGCAGCACCACCTGCTCCTCGAGCGCCTCCAGGATCGGCCCGATGGACGCGCCGAAGTCCCCCGGGGAGCGGGCCAGGTTGGCGGTGCCGGCCAGGACGATGCGGTCCTGCCGGCCGGCCTCGAGCAGGTCGTGGACGGCCGCGGCCACGAGGGCGGCGGACTGCCGGTGCTCCGGGCGGACCCGGGTGACGACGTCGTCCACCACGGTGGCCGCCGACACCGGACCGAGCCCCAGCAGGGCGTCCAGCAGGAGGCCGCGGAGCACGGACAGCTCCGCCTCGTCGACCGGCCGGTCCAGCACGGCGTGCCGCTGGTCCACCCGTCCCGTGGACAGGATGAGGACCACGAGCACCCGCGTGGGCGTGAGGGAGACCAGTTCGAGGTGGCGGATCGTGGAGCCGTCCTCGTGGGGGAACTGCGCGACGGCGACCTGCTGGGTCAGCTGGGCCAGGAGGCGCACCGTGGACTCCATCATGTGCTCGGTGTCCGTCTCCGGGTCCAGCAGGGTCCGCACGGCCCGGCGCTCCGCCGGGGACAGCGGCTTCACCTCGGAGAGGCGGTCGACGAACACGCGGTAGCCCTTGTCCGTGGGGACGCGCCCGGCGGAGGTGTGCGGGGCCACGATGAGGCCCTCCTCCTCGAGCGCAGCCATGTCGTTGCGCACGGTCGCGGAGGACACGCCCAGGGCGTGCCGTTCCACGAGCGCCTTGGAGCCCACGGGCTCGCGCAGCGCCACGTAGTCCTCCACGATCGCCTGGAGCACCTGCAGGCGGCGGGGCTGCTCCGACATCTCGGTCCTCCTCTGGTCCGTCGGGATCCGGGGCGACCCCGGAGGTGCCCCTGACTGGCACTCCGGCGGGTCAAGTGCCAATGCTACCGTCCGACCCGGGGGACGGCCCGACCGGTCCGCACGGCTTCGCTCACGGTGATCGCCCGCCCCGTTGCTACCGTGATCTCCCATGGACTGGAGCAGCTGGGGCCCCGCGGGCCACGACGACCTGACGCGCCGCCCCACCCGGACCGTCCCCGATGTGCCCGCCGCCCCCGGCACGGTGGTCGAGGACGTGGCCTCCGGGTTCACCGGGGCCGTGATCGGCATCGAGCGCTCCGGCGGCGTGCACGTGGTGGTCCTGGAGGACCGCCGCGGCGTGCGCCGCGGCTTCCCCCTCGGCGGCGGCTTCTGGATCGACGGCGAGCCCGTGACCCTGGTCCCCCCGGCCGCCGCGGCCCCGGCGGCGCCGGCCCGCACCGCCTCCGGCTCGCGACGGGTCGAGGGGGCGCGCGCCCGCACCGCCCGCGCCTCACGCATCTGGGTGGAGGGCGTGCACGACGCCGAGCTGGTGGAGAAGGTGTGGGGCGAGGATCTGCGTCTCGAGGGCATCGTCGTGGAGCCCCTGCACGGGGTGGACGACCTCGCCGGGGCGATCCGCACGTTCGCCCCCGGCCCGCGGCGCCGGCTCGGGATCCTCGTGGACCACCTCGTCACCGGGTCCAAGGAGGAGCGCCTCGCGGCCGAGGCCATGCGCGTGCCAGGGGCCGCGGGCAACGTGCTCATCCTCGGCCACCCCTACGTGGACGTCTGGCAGGTCATCAAGCCCTCCGTCCTCGGCATCCCCGCGTGGCCCGTCGTGCCGAAGGGGCAGGACTGGAAGACGGGGATCCTGCGGGGACTGGGCTGGCCGCACGGGAGCAAGGAGGCCACGGGGCTGGGGTGGAAGCGGCTGCTCTCCCACGTCACCACGTACGCGGACCTCGAGCCGTCCCTGCTGGGCCGCGTGGAGGAGCTCATCGACTTCCTCACCGCCGCACCCGAGCACTGATCTCGGCGCGGCCACCGCCCGCCCGCGCTATGCTGGCCCATGCCCTGCGCCCGGTCCCCGGCGCGCGGGTCCCGCGATCCAGGAGGAGCCCCTCGTGAACACCCGCGCGCAGCCCGACGCCGGCCGCACCGGCCACGGCCCGCCCGCCTGGCTCGTCTCGGCCGGCGGCCGCGGCGCCCCGCTCACGGCGAAGCAGGACCGTGACCGCGCGGCGCTGGCCCACCTCAGTTTGGCGTTCGGCGTGCTCGGCCCCCTGGTCGTGTGGCTGCTCTACCGCGACCGCGGCCCGTTCACCTCGCAGGAGTCGCGGGAGGCCCTGAACTTCTCCGGGCCGCCCACGCTCATCACGCTCCTGTTCTTCTTCCTGTCCCTGCTGCCGGTGGTCGGCCCGATCTTCGCGATCCTCGGCGCGCTCACGTGGGCCGCCATGGCGGTCTACGGCGTGATGGGCGCCTCGCACGTGTCCAAGGGCCGTCCGTTCCGGTACCCGTTCAACCTGCGCATCCTGCGCTGACCCGGGGCCGGCCGGTCAGAAGCCGGCCAGAGCCCGGACGATCGCGTCGTTGCGCAGCCGCCCCTCGAGCGTCGGGACGATGCTGCCGTTGACGGCGGCACGCCCGTCCAGCAGGCCCGCGGCGATGAGTTCGGCGATCGCCCCGCGGATCCGTGCGGCCTCCCCCGGCGTCTCCGAGACGAGCTCCGCGGTCGGGAGCCCGTCCACCGTGCGCACCGCGAGCATGATGCGCTCGAGTCGCCGCGCGTCGGCGTCGGGCCGCTCGCGGCCCACGGCGGGGGTGACCCCCGTGGCCAGCCGCTGCGCGTAGGCGGCGGGGTGCTTGGCGTTCCAGAACCGGACGCCGGCGAGGTGCGAGTGCGCGCCCGGGCCGATCCCCCACCAGTCCTGGTCCTCCCAGTACGCCACGTTGTGCCGCGCGCGGTGGACCCCGGACCCCTGCGGGTCCCGCGCCCAGTTGGACACCTCGTACCAGCGGTAGCCGGCGGCGCTGAGCAGCTCCTCGGCGAGCAGGTACTTGTCCGCCTGGTCGTCGGGGTCCACGTCCGCCACCTCGCCGCGGGCCACCTGGGCCCCGAGCTTGGTGCCCTCCTCCACGATCAGCGAGTACGCGCTCACGTGGTCCGGGGCCAGGGCGACGGCGGCCTCGAGCGTGGCCCGCCAGTCGGCGAGGGACTCTCCCGCGGTCCCGTAGATCAGGTCCAGGGACACCTCCAGGCCGGCCTCCCGGGCCGCGGCGACGGCGGCGGGGACGGACTCGGGCCGATGGGTGCGCTCGAGCGTGGCGAGCACGTGCGGCACCGCGGACTGCATGCCCAGGGAGAGGCGGGTGAAGCCGCCGGCCGCGAGCTCACGGGCGTACTCCGGGGTGATGGTGTCCGGGTTGGCCTCGGTGGTGACCTCCGCGCCGGGCGCGATCCCGAACCGGTCCACCGCCGCCTGGAGGATGCGCACGAGGTCCGCGGCCGGCAGGAGCGTGGGCGTGCCGCCGCCGAAGAACACCGTGTGCAGCGGGCGGGCGGGCACGTCCGAGGACGCGAGCACGTCCGCGGCGAAGTCCAGCTCCGTGACCGCCGACTCCCAGTAGTCGCCACGACCCGCGCCGGGGCCGAGGTCGACGGCCGTGTACGTGTTGAAGTCGCAGTAGCCGCAGCGCACGGTGCAGAACGGCACGTGGACGTACAGGCTGAAGGTGCGCGCCGCGCCGTCGCCGGCGGCCGCGCGCACCCGCTGCCCGACGTCGGCCGGCAGCCGGCCGTCGTCGGGGACGGGCTCGCCGAGGGGCAGGGCGGGCACTTACTTCTTCGCCGCCTGGTCGGCGCCGGCGCCGTCCGAGGACAGGGCGGCGATGAAGGCCTCCTGCGGGACCTCGACCCGGCCGACCATCTTCATGCGCTTCTTGCCCTCCTTCTGCTTCTCGAGCAGCTTGCGCTTGCGGGAGATGTCGCCGCCGTAGCACTTGGAGAGCACGTCCTTGCGGATCGCGCGGATGTTCTCGCGGGCGATGATGCGCGAGCCGATGGCGGCCTGGATCGGCACCTCGTACTGCTGGCGCGGGATCAGCTCCTTGAGCTTGCCCGTCATCATCACGCCGTACGCATAGGCGTTGTCCTTGTGGGTGATGGAGGAGAACGCGTCCACCTGTTCGCCCTGGAGCAGGATGTCCACCTTGACGAGGTCGGCCGCCTGGTCGCCGTCGGCCTTCCAGTCCAGCGAGGCGTACCCCTTGGTGCGGGACTTGAGCTGGTCGAAGAAGTCGAACACGATCTCGGCCAGCGGGATCCAGTAGCGGATCTCCACCCGTTCCTCGGAGAGGTAGTCCATGCCCTTGAGGTTGCCGCGCTTGGCCTGGCACAGCTCCATGACGGCGCCGATGAACTCGGCCGGCACGATGATCGTGGCCGAGGCCATGGGCTCGCGCACCTCGAGGATCTTGCCCTCGGGGAACTCGGAGGGGTTGGTCACGGTGACGACCTCACGGTCCTCCCGGGTGACCTCGTAGACCACGTTGGGCGCGGTGGAGATGAGGTCGAGGTCGAACTCGCGCTCGAGGCGCTCGCGCACGATCTCCAGATGCAGCAGACCGAGGAAGCCGACGCGGAAGCCGAAGCCCAGCGCGACCGAGGTCTCGGGCTCGTAGACGAGCGCGGCGTCGTTGAGCTTGAGCTTGTCCAGGGCGTCACGCAGCACGGGATAGTCCGAGCCGTCGATGGGGTAGAGGCCTGAGAACACCATGGGCTTGGGGTCCTCGTAGCCACCCAGGGACTGCTCGGCCGGGTGGGCGTGGTTGGTGACCGTGTCGCCCACCTTGGACTGCCGCACGTCCTTCACGCCGGTGATGAGGTAGCCCACCTCGCCCGCGGCCAGGCCCTTCGTGGGCACGGGCTCCGGGGAGGAGACGCCGATCTCGAGGAGCTCGTAGGTGGTGCCCGTGGACATCATGCGGACCTTCTCCCGCGGGGAGAGCCGGCCGTCCACGACGCGCACGTACGTGACGACGCCCCGGTAGGTGTCGTACACGGAGTCGAAGATCATCGCGCGGGCCGGGGCGTCCGCGTCGCCCTCCGGGCTGGGGACGGCGCGGACCACGCGGTCCAGCAGCTCCTCGACGCCGACGCCCGTCTTGCCGGACACGCGCAGCACGTTTTCGGGCTCGCAGCCGATCAGGGAGGCCAGCTCGGCCGCGTAGCGGTCCGGATCCGCGGCGGGCAGGTCGATCTTGTTGAGCACGGGGATGATCTCCAGCTCGTGCTCCATGGCGAGGTAGAGGTTCGCCAGGGTCTGGGCCTCGATTCCCTGGGCGGCGTCCACCAGCAGGATCGCCCCCTCGCACGCGGCCAGCGAGCGGGAGACCTCGTAGGTGAAGTCCACGTGCCCGGGGGTGTCGATCATGTTCAGGGCGTGGTCCACCCCGTCCACGGACCAGGGCATGCGCACGGCCTGGGACTTGATGGTGATGCCGCGCTCACGCTCGATGTCCATGCGGTCCAGGTACTGGGCCTTCATGTCGCGGGGCTGCACGACGCCGGTGGACTGCAGCATGCGGTCCGCCAGCGTGGACTTGCCGTGGTCGATGTGGGCGATGATGCAGAAGTTGCGGATCACCGAGGGGTCGGTGGCAGCGGGCACCGGGGGGTTCGACGCCAGGGGCGACACGGGCACTTCCTCTACGGGTGACGGGGACGGGACTCTGACCGCCTAGTCTCTCATGTCCCGCCGCCGACCCGACCCGGACGCCGGGCCCGCGCGTCCACTAGATTCACGCCCATGGCCTTCGACCTGCATCGCGCCCTGTCCCTCGGCCGCCGGACGGCACGCCTGATCGGCGCCCTCCGCGGCGACGCCCGGCCGCGTCGGGCCGCCTCCGAGGAAGGTCGACGGGCCGGCGACCGGAGCGGCCCGTCGCCCTTCCCGGGCCCGCCCGGGCCTGCCGGGCCCGCGTGGGACCCCACGGAGCCCACCGACTCGTGGCCGATGCCCGGGCCCGGGCAGGAGCGCCGGCCCCGGCGACAGGACGCCGGCCGCCACGTGTCCCTGCCGGACTTCACCGGGCCCGTCCGCGTCGAGTACGCGCCCGTGCCCGGGCCGACGGCCGGGCCGGGCGAGGTCGTGTGGACCTGGGTGCCGTACGAGGAGATGGACGGCCGGGGCAAGGACCGCCCCGTGCTCCTGATCGGCCGGGACGGGGCGCACCTGCTCGGACTCATGCTGACCAGCCGGGACCGGAACAACGCGCTGGCCCGGGACGAGGACTACGTCGACGTGGGCTCGGGCGCCTGGGACCGGTCCGGCCGCGCCTCGGAGGCGAAGCTGGACCGGGTGGTCCGCGTGGATCCGGCCGCGGTGCGCCGGGAGGGCGGCGTCCTGGACCGGGCGGCGTTCGACGGGGTCACGGCCGCGCTGGCCCGCGCCCGGCGGCGGGGGCGCTGAGTCCGCCGCGCGGATCGCAGGGTCTGGGTGGTAGGATCGTCCGCATTGTGTCCGCCGGTCGACGGGCACCCCCGGAACGGGTCATCATCGGTGTTCCCCACGCCGCTCAGTCCACGGATCCGGGCACCCTCCACGACCCCCTGTTCATGCGGCGCCCGGACCCTCGTCCGCGCCGCCGACGACGAAGGACCCGATTTGGCTAACATCAAGTCCCAGAAGAAGCGCATCCTCACCAACGAGAAGGCGCGCCAGCGCAACGTCGCGGTGAAGTCCGAGCTGAAGACCGCCATCCGCGCCGTGGACAAGGCCGTCGCCGCCGGCGAGGCCGAGGCCGCCGCCGCCGCGCTGCGCACCGCCTCCCGCAAGCTGGACAAGGCCGCTTCGAAGGGCGTCATCCACAAGAACCAGGCCGCGAACCGCAAGTCCGGCATCGCCGCCCGCGTGAAGGCCCTCCTCGGCTGATCCACGCGCCCCGGCTGTGACCGCGGCCCCCGCCCCGAGCGATCGGTGCGGGGGCCGCGTCGTGTCCGGGCTGCCCCCGTCGCGTGCCGTCCGGCGGCGCCGTCAGCGGCTGACGGCGGTGGCCACGCGGATGACCGCGCGCTCGACGGCGAACTCCGGGTTGCGGGAGGCGCCCTTGGCCTCGGCGTCGGCCTGGGCGATCCACTCCACGGCCTGCGCGATGCCGGCCGCCGTCCAGTGCCGCGCCGCCTGCTGGATGTAGCGCACCTGGAACGGGGCCACCCCGAGCAGGGACGGCAGCTCGGCGGCGGGCCGGCGGGCGTCGATCATCCGCGCCACCTGCCGCGCCTTGAGGGCGAGCGCCGCGGTGATCATCACCGGGTGGACGCCGGTGGCCATCGCGTGCCGCACGAGGGAGACGGCCCTCGCCGCCTGCCCCTCGAGCGCCGCGTCGGCCACCGCGAAGCTCGTGGCCTCCACGCGGCCGCTGTAGTACGTGTCCACGGTCTCGACGGTGACGACGCCCTCGGTGTCGTCGACGAGCTGGGCGCACGCGGCCGCGAGCTCCGTGAGCGAGGCGCCGGTGGCGCGGATGAGCGCGCGGGCCGCCTCCTCGTCGATGCGCCGACGCCGGTCGCGGAACTCGGCCTGCACGAAGGCCAGCCGCTCCTCGTCCTTCTTCAGCGGCACGCACTCGACCACCGTGCCGGCCTGGGCGACGGCGTCCAGCAGCTTCTTGCCGCGGGTGCCGCCGGTGTGGCGCAGCACGAGCGTGACGTCCTCCGCGCCCGGGCCCTGCTGGACGAGACGCAGGGCGTCCTCGAGGAACGCGTCGTTCATGGCCTCGAGGCCCTCGACCGTGATGAGGGTGGGCTCGGCGAAGAGGGACGGGCTGGCCGCGGTGGCCAGCTGGCCGGGCTGGTACTCCCCCGCGCGGAGCCGGTGGATCTCCAGCTGGCCGTGTCGCTCGCGCAGAGCCTGGGTCACGCGGTCCGTCACCCAGCGGGCGGCATGGTCCTCGGGTCCCTTGAGGAGCATGAGCGGGGCGGGCTCGGCTCGCCGCCAGGCCAGCGGGTCGGTGCGGCCGGCTCGGCCGGAACGGGGGCTGCGGGCGGCGGACATGCGTCCCATCCTAGGGTCCGGTGCGGACGCTCGAGGGCGGGCGGACGGTGTGGGCCGTGATCTCGGGCGCGCCGTCGGGGTCGGGGCCGTCCGCGGCCGTGAGGGCCAGCGTGCCGTGCAGGTCCGTGCGGGCCACCGGCCCGAGGCGGCCGAGCGCGTCCACCGTGGCCCGGTGGGGGTGTCCGTACGGGTTGTCGGCGCCCACGGAGACCACGTGCAGGCGGGCGCCGACGGCGCGCGGCACGGCCGTTCCACCGTTGCGCGCGCCGTGGTGGGCGACCTTGAGCACGTCCACGCGCGGCGGTGCGGCGGCATCGGACCGGCGCCCCGCGACCCATGCCGCGGAGGCGTCCTCCTCCATGTCGCCGGTGATCAGCGTCGTGACCGGACCGGCCTCGCTCTCGACGGTGACCAGCACCTGGGCGGAGGCGTCGTTCTCCTCGGGGGCCCGCGCGTCGGCGAGCAGCACGTGCCACCGCACCGGACCGGCCGTGCCCATCGCGCCGGTGCGGAGCCGTGCCGCGTCGGCGGGCGGGTCGACGCCCTCCGCCTCCCCGCCGCGGTCTCCCCTGCCCTGGGCCGGTGCATCCCGGGTCGCGTAGTGCACCGCCCCGGGGGCGGCGCGGTCCACCACGCCGGCCAGCCCCCCGGCGTGGTCGGCGTGCAGGTGGGTGAGCAGCACGGCGTCCACCCGGTCGACCTCGAGGTCGTCGAGGCAGCGACGAGCGAGCCCCGGCTCGGGCCCGACGTCGACGACGACCCCCGCGCGCGGGCCGGACCGGAACACGGCCATGTCCCCCTGGCCGACGTCGCAGAACGCCACGGCCCAGTCCGGCGGGGCCGCGCCCGAGGCCCGCGGCACGAGGACCGCCCCGACCGCCCCCGTGGTGGCCGCGGCCAGCGCGGCGGCGAGCACGACCAGGGCGGGGAGGCGCTCGCGGGTCCGCGGCGCGCTGCGGCCGACACGCCGCACCGGGGCGGCCCGGCGTCGTTCGAGCAGGAGCACGGCGGCGAATCCGAGGAGCGTCGCGGCCACCAGCAGGACGCCCAGCCCGGCGCCGAGGGCCCCGGCCGGCCACGGACGCAGCGCCCCGGGCAGCGAGGCGCTGGTGTGGGCGACCCACCCGATCCAGGCCGCGGGCCACTGGATCACGGCCACGAGGGCGGCGGCGATCCCCGGCGCGGGCAGGGCGAGGGCCGCGGCGAGGGTGCCCAGGACGGTCACGGGCGGCACGGCCGGGGCGGCCAGCAGATTGGCCGGCACCGCGTAGGCCGACACCTCGCCCGTCATGGCCAGGATGATCGGCTGGCAGGCCAGGTGGGCGGCCACGGTCACCGCGAGCGACGCCGAGAGCCACCGCGCCACGACGTCGGGCAGCACCCGGCCGAGCCCGGCGTGCAGCGCACGGTCGAGGGGCGCGCCGCCCAGGACGATGCCCGCGGTCGCCGCCAGGGAGAGGTGGAAGGCCGGTTCCACGGCGAGGGCCGGCACCGCGACGAGCAGGGCCGTGCCGCCCACCGTCAGGAGTCCGAACGCCTCCCTCGCGCGGCCGAAGAACACCGCGAGGGCGCCGAGAGCGCCCATCACGGCCGCCCGGAGCACGGACGGCTCCGGCCCCACCACGACCACGAACACCCCGAGGACCGCCAGCCCGGCGCTGAGGACCACCGCCCGGTGCACCCGCGCGCAGCGCAGGGTGATCGCGACCGCGCCGAGGATCATGGCCACGTTGGCCCCGGACACGGCAGACAGGTGCGACAGGCCCGAGGCCTTCATGGCGTCGTCGAGGGCGGCCCCCTGGGCGGAGCGGTCGCCCAGCACCAGCCCCGGGATGAGTTCCGGCGCAGCGCCGACCGTGCCCTCCGCGGACTGACGGAACGCGGCGCGCAGCGCCTCCCGCCGCGGGGGGCCCGGGTCACCGCCGGTGGCCCCGCCTGCCGTCTGCGTCCCGCTGGGGCAGGGTCCCGGCTGCGGGGCGGACGCGGCGGCCAGGAACACGGTGGAACCGGACCTCGACGGCCGGGCCACGACGCACACCCGCGATCCCGGCCCGCCGTCGGGGGCCGTCGTCCCGTCCGACGGCGCGGCGATCGTCTCGGGCGGTGGGCCCGCGCCCGTGAGCCGAGCGGTCACGGGCGCCTCGGTGGCCCGCGGCGGGTTTCCGAACGTCTCGACCCGCACGGGCACGCTCCAGCGCGGGCCGAAGGCCGCCTCGCTCCGGGTGGCGGGCCCGTCCAGGGTCAGCTCGAGCCGCAGCGGTGAGCCGGCGTGCACCGCGCCGGTCCAGCCGCTGCCCTCGGCCGCGGCGGCTGGCCCGGCCGAGTGCTGCAGCATCAGGGCCGCGGCCACGCCGGCCAGCGCCGTCGCGGTGGCCACGCCCCGTATCCGACCGGTCGAGCGGGCGGCGCCCAGGACGGCGGCCGCGGCGACGGCCAACCCGGTGAGGGCCGCCGCCGAGCGGGCCGGGGCGTCCCAGCCGACGCCGAGGATCCCGAGGGTCAGGCAGGCGAGCAGGGCGGGCACCCACCGGGCGTCGAGCGGGCCGGGCACCTCGCGGCGGCGGGCGCGGCGGTCCACGGGATCGCTGGACGGACCCGGGGCCGGGCTCACCACGAGACGTGGTCACGCAGCCGGTCGAGCGTGGCCGGGCCGATGCCGGGCACCGCGTCCAGGTCCTGCAGGCCGGTGAACGGGCCGACCGTCTCGCGGTGGCCGATGATCTTCTCCGCCGTGGCGGGGCCGACGCCGGGCAGGGTCTGCAGCTCCGTGGCGTCGGCGGTGTTCAGGTCCACGGTGTCGCCGGACTCGGCGCCGCCCGGCTCGCCTGTGGCACCGGCCCTGCCCGTGGTCGGCGTGGGCTGCGCCTGCGCGGCCCCGGCCACCCGGTCCAGGGCGTCCTGCGGTGTGTGGGCGGAGGGGACGAGGACCTGTTGGCCGTCGTCCAACGGGGCCGCGAGGTTGATGCGCTCCGCCCGGGCGTGCCGGGTCGGGCCGCCGGCGGCGCGCACGGCGTCGGCCACCCGGGAGCCCGGCGCGAGGCTGACCACACCCGGCCGGGCGACCTCGCCCACCACGTGCACCCGCAGCGGGGTGGGCCCGGCGGACCCGGACGTCTCCCCCGACGGCCCCGCCTCCGGCGTCCGCGCGTCGGTGCCCGCCGCCGACGGGGCGGCGGAGGGCGCGTCGGTCTGCGGGATGCCCGCACCGGCCGCGGCCGCCGGGATCGCCGCGGGCGGCGCCGGGGTGGTCAGCCAGGCCACCGCCCACCAGGCCGTGGCGGCGACGAGCAGCACGGTGACGGCCAGCAGGGCCGGCCGCCACCGCAGCACCGGGCCCCGGGGCGGGGTGCGCTCCCACCGGGACGCGGCGTGCGGGCTGGCCGTGTCGACGTCGGGGACGGCCGCGGGCGCGGGGTCCGGGGCGAAGGCGGGCGGATCGTCGCAGAGGCGGTGGCTGGGGCTCATGCGGGCAGTCTGCGTCCCCGTCGCCGAGTCGGGCGCGTCCCGCACCCGGCCTGGGGATCACCACCGCGGTCCGGGGCGGTGTGCAGGAACGGACGCGCCCGTCTCCTCGGCGCTCCCGCACGGGCGGCCTCAGTCCCCCGAGCCCCCCGTGGGCGATTCCAGCGGGCAGATCACCACACCCAGGGCGCCCAGGCCCAGGTGCGCGGCGAGCACGGCGGGCAGCTCGACGACGGGCACGGGGGTGGTGGAGACCGGCTGGAGCCGCTCCGCGAGCTGCACGGCCGTCTCGGGGTCGCCGTACTCGTGCACGGCGATCCGCACCGGGTCCCCGCCGGCCCGCTCGGTCGCGAGCTCCACGAGCCGGTCGACGGCCCGGGCCGCGGACCGCGGGCGGTCGACCAGGCCGATCGCGCCGTCGTCGACGGCCATGACGGGGCGCACCTGCAGCAGCGTGCCCAGCAGCGAGGCCAGCCCGCTGATCCGCCCGCCCCGGCGCAGCTGCTCGAGGCTGGGCACCGTGAACAGCACATGGCTGGAGTCCACGGTGGCCTCGAGCCGCTCGCGGATGCGGGCCACGGGCATGCCCACCCCCGCGTCCACGGCGGCGTCCACCACGGCCATGCCCAGCGCGAAGCCCACGGTGCGCGAGTCCACCACGGTCACCGGGCGCTCGGCGTCCGCGGCGGCCAGGCGCGCGGCCTCCACGGTGCCGGAGAGCTCGCCGGACAGGTGGACGGAGAGGATGCGTGCGTAGCCGGCGCGGGCCAGCTCGGCGTAGGCCGTCCGGAACGCGCCCGGCGAGGGCCGTGAGGTGCGCACCGGGGTGCCGGCGGCCAGGGCCAGCGGCAGCTCCAGCGCGAGCTCGTCCGTGCCCTCCGTGTGGATCTGCTCGCCCACCATGACGGGCAGCGCCACCTGGCGGATCCCCGCGGCCAGACCGTGTCCGAGGACGGCGCCGGGCAGGGCCGCGGCCGAGTCCGTGACGACGGCCGTGCGGTCCCGGCGGGGCGGGCGCAGCCCGTAGCGTGCCCGCCCGGCCAGCTGGGAGCGGCGGGAGCGCAGGCGGACGAGCGCGTCGTCGCGCCACTGCTCGATGCTCGCCACGGCCTGCCTCCTCTCCCCCGGCCTGGTCGGGGCCGGTCTCACGCGGTCAGCGGATCACCAGGTTCACGAGCTTGGGCTCGCGCACGATCACCTTGACGATCTCGGCGTCCCCGATGAAGTTCCGCACCTTCTGCGACGCGCGGGCGCGCGCCTCGAGGTCCTCGGCGGTGATGTCCGCGGGCACCTCGAGGGTGTCGCGGACCTTGCCCTTGACCTGGACGACGGCCGTGACGGTGTCCTCGACCAGCAGCGCCTCGTCCACCGCGGGCCAGCCGGCGCGGACCACGGAGGGCTCGTGGCCCAGGAGGACCCACATGTCCTCGGCCGTGTACGGCGCCACGAGGGAGAGCAGCACGGCCACGGCCTCGGCGGCCTCGCGGACGGCGGGGTCGGCCGCGCCGGCGCCGGCGTCGATCTCCTTGCGGGCCGCGTTGACCAGCTCCATCGTCTTGGCGACGACCACGTTGAACTTGCCGTCGTCCAGCAGCTGCTGGGCCTCGTGCACGGTCCGGTGCGTCACCCGGCGCAGGGCCACGGCCCCGCCCGCCGGGTCCGTGCCGGCCGGGGTGCCCGTCGCGCGGACGTCGCGGGCCAGGCGCCACGCGCGGGCCAGGAACTTGCCGGCCGCCCCCGGGGCGACGTCGGCCCAGTCCACGTCGTCCTCGGGCGGCGAGGCGAACACCATGGTCAGGCGCACGGCGTCGACGCCGAACTGGTCCAGCTGGTCGCCCAGGTCCACGCCGTTGCCCAGCGACTTGGACATGGCCTTGCCGTCGTTGAGCACCTGGCCCTGGTTGAGCAGGGCGCGGAACGGCTCGGTGAAGGGCACCAGGCCGAGGTCGTGCAGGGCCTTGGTGAAGAAGCGGGCGTACAGCAGGTGCAGGATCGCGTGCTCCACGCCGCCCACGTACTGGTCCACGGGCAGCCAGCGGCGCAGGGCCTCGGGGTCGAAGACGCGGGCGTCGTCGTCCGGGGACGCGTAGCGGAGCATGTACCAGGACGAGTCCACGAACGTGTCCATGGTGTCGGTGTCCCGTCGCGCGGGGCCGCCGCACTGCGGGCAGTCCACCTCGACCCACGACGTCGCCGCGGCCAGGGGCGACTGGCCCTTGGGGGCGAGCTGCTCGCCCTTGAGGTCGGTCGGCAGGGTGACCGGCAGCTGGTCCTCCGGCACGAGGACCTCGCCGCAGTCCGGGCAGTGGACCACGGGGATCGGGGTGCCCCAGAAGCGCTGACGGGAGAGCAGCCAGTCGCGCAGGCGGTACGTGGTGGTGCCTCGGCCGGTGCCGCGCTCCTGCACGATCTCGATGGCCCGCGCGATGGCGGCGGTCTTGTCCAGGCCGTCGAGCTCCCCGGAGTTCACCAGGATGCCCTCACCGGTCGTCGCGACGCCGGAGACGGCCGGGTCCTCCTCGCCGGTGTCCAGCACGGTGCGCACGGGCAGGCCCATGGCGCGGGCGAAGTCGAGGTCCCGCTGGTCGTGGGCCGGCACGGCCATGATGGCGCCCGTGCCGTAGTCGGCCAGCACGTAGTCCGAGGCCCAGATCGGCAGGCGCTCACCGGTCAGCGGGTTCAGGGCGTGGCGGCCCAGGAACACGCCGCTCTTCGGGCGGTCCGTGGCCTGGCGGTCGATGTCCGAGACCTTCTTCAGGTCCTCGCGGTACGCCTCGAGTTCGGCCCGCACGTCGTCGCCGGCGAGCTCGGCGGCCAGCGGGGCGTCGGCGGCGACCACCATGAAGGTCGCGCCGTACAGCGTGTCCGGCCGGGTGGTGAAGACCGTGACGACGGGGCCGTCCTCGACCTGGAAGTCGACGTGGGCGCCCTCGGAGCGGCCGATCCAGTTGCGCTGCATGGCGAGCACGCGCTCGGGCCAGTGGCCGGTGAGCTGGTCCATGTCGTCCAGCAGCGCGTCCGCGTACTCGGTGATGCGGAAGTACCACTGGTTCAGGGTCCGCTTGGTGACCTCGGTGCCGCAGCGCTCGCAGCGGCCGTCCACGACCTGCTCGTTGGCGAGCACCGTCTGGTCCTGGGGGCACCAGTTGACCGGGGAGTCCTTCCGGTACGCCAGGCCCCTGCGGTACAGCTGCTGGAACAGCCACTGGGTCCACCGGTAGTACTCGGGGTCCGAGGTGTGCAGCTCACGGGACCAGTCCACGGCGATGCCGTACCGCTGGAAGGAGCGCTTCTGCGTCTCGATGTTCGCGTAGGTCCACTCGGCCGGGTGGGCGTCGCGCTTGATGGCGGCGTTCTCGGCCGGCAGGCCGAAGGAGTCCCAGCCGATGGGATGCAGCACGTCGAAGCCGCGCTGCATCCAGTGGCGCGCGACGACGTCGCCCATCGCGAACGCCTCGGCGTGCCCCATGTGCAGGTCGCCCGACGGGTACGGGAACATGTCGACCACGGTGCGGGTCTCGGAGCCGTCCTCGCGCGGGGCGAACGTCCCGGCCTGCTCCCAGTACCCGGCCCAGCGGGCCTCCACGTCACGGAACGAGTACTCCGCGTCGGCGGGGATGCTGGGGGTGGCCGGCACGGCGCTGTCGGGGGTCTGGCTCACGGCGGTTCGAGTCCTCACGCAGTCGGGATGGGGCGCCGGCCCTCGGGCGGCGCGGACGGGGCCGGCGGCACGGCCGGCCACCCCATCCTACGGCGACGGCGCCCCGGCCCGGCCGCAGGGCCGCTCCGAGACGCCGTGCCCGGCCGGGCAGGCGCGTTCAGGCGGAGTGGCTGCCGCCTGCCGGACGCTCGGGCCCGGCGTCGGGACCGGGGCGCGCCCCTTCGGAGGTGAGCGCGTCGTCCTCCTCGAGCACCTGGGCGACCTCGTCCTCGAGGGCCTCCGTCACCGCGTCCGGGGCCGCCACGGAGTCCCCGACCGCTTCCTGCAGCTGCACGGCGTGCTGGGCCGTGAAGGTCTTCTCCGGATGCTCACGCAGGCGGAGCAGCGCGAGCAGGCGCAGACGCAGCCCCGACTCGGCGGAGATCTGCCGGCGGTGGGTGAGCCACCAGACGAGGAGCACGAGCGCGAGCACGATCCCCAGGTGGCCCAGCGCCGGGTAGACGACGTTCATCAGGTCGCCGAAGCCGACGAAGCTCACCGCGAAGGCCAGCAGCGTGACGCCGGCGAACACGGGCCGGTAGCGGCCCGGGCGGTCGGCCGTGAGGCGGCGTCCCAGCGCGTAGAACATGCCGATCGCGGTGTTGAAGATCATCAGGTAGATCACCACGACCATCGCCCAGCCCAGCCAGGGCGCGATCGAGGCGAACAGCCGCAGCATGGGGACGTCGGCGCGGCCGATCTCGGCGTAGCCGAGGTAGAGCAGCGTGGAGGCCATCAGGAGCAGGGCGGTGTACATCAGGCCACCGGTGAGGCCGCCGAGGAACGCCTCCCGGGGGTGGGTGATGGACCCGCCGATCACGAGGCACATGGACACGGCCATCACGACGACGAGGCCGAAGTAGTTGACCGAGGACAGCCACCACGGGTCCACCGGCGTGGTGGCCTGGACGGCGAGGGACTCGTGGGCGGTGAAGCCGCCGTCGCGGGTGACCAGGACGTGGACGAACCCGGCCACGACCGCGACGACCACCAGGGGCGTGATCAGGGAGATGATCGCGGAGACCTTCTCCACGTCCAGCATGCCCGTCACGAGCACGAGCAGGGTCATCAGGGTGGAGCCCGCCCACGTCGGCCAGCCGAACTGCTGGGCGAGCGTCGAGCCCGCCCCGGCGAGCATGACGACGCCGATCGCGAAAAGCGTCACCGTCACCACGACGTCCAGGATCCGGGCCATCACGGGGTGCGAGACGCTGCGGAAGACGACCTTGTGGTCGGCCGCGAGGAACACGCTGCCCAGCTGGAGGATGACGGCGCCGCCGGCGGTGACGAGCAGGCCGGCCAGTCCCGCGCCCACGATGCCGATCCAGCCGAAGCCCACGAAGTACTGGATGACTTCGGCGCCGGTGGCGAAGCCGGCGCCGACGAGCAGGCCGACGAAGGCGAGGGCGATCTTCAGGGATCTGAGGGCGACGGGGTGCTGCACGCATGGGCCTTTCGTGGGGGACGGGGTGCGCCCGTGCGGGCCCCGGGACCGGGGACGGGCCGGAGTACGGTAGGCACGCGCGCGCCATCGTGGCCAGGACCAGGCGTCGCCGGGTTCCGGGCAGCGTGGCCTCAGGCCCACCCCAGGGCCGCCCTCCCGCCGGTACGCCCGCGGCCGTGATCAGGCCGAGCATCTCGGCGGACCCCGTCCCCGCGCCCAGGTCCATCTGCAGCGTGCGGGAGGCGTGGGTGACGTCGGTGAGGTTCCAGGCCGGCCTGGCTAGGGTGGGGACGTGCCTGTCCCGACGCCGCCCGCCTCCCCGGGCCCGCCCGTCCGCCTGCGCGATCTGCTGCGCCCGCCCGCGGCGCCCGCCGATCCCCGCGTGCTCACGGGCCACCCGGCCCGGACGCCCCGCCGGCGCACCCTGACCGTCCCGGATCCCGTCAGCGGGACCCGGTCGTCCGTGGCCGTGTGGGAGTATGCCCCCGTTCCGGAGGCCGCCCCGGGATCGCCCTCCGGGCTGAAGAGGGACGCGGCCACTGCGCCGCTCGTGTTCGTGCACGGCTTCCGCGGGGACCACCACGGCCTTGCCCTGCTGGCCGACGCGCTCCCGGAGCATCCGATCCACTCGATCGAGCTGCCCGGCTTCGGGGCCTCGGAGCCCTTCCCCCACGCCGAGCACACCGTGGCCCATCACGCGGACGCGGTGGCCGCCGTCATCGCCGCCCTGGGGCTGCCGGCCGCCCCCGTGCTGGTCGCACACTCCTACGGGACGACGGTGGCGGCCGAGCTGGTCGCCCGGGAGCCGTCCCGGTGGGGACGGCTGGTCCTGCTCAACCCCATCGCCGAACCCGCGCTGCAGGCGTCCGCGTCCGTGACGAGCCGGGTGCTGGCGGCCGTCGCCGAGGGGTACTACGAGGTCGCCGCCCGCCTGCCCGAGCGCTCGGCGCGGCTGCTGCTGGGCGCGCCGCCGGTCGTGTGGGTGACCACGCTCGCCATGACCCGCACCAGGGACAGGGATGTCCTTGCATACACCCATGACCAGCACCGGTGCCACTTCTCAGGCTTCGCCTCCGCGCGCATGCTCTCCGAGGCGTACCGCGCCTCGAGCACGGGCTCCGTGGCCGACGTCGCCGCCCGCCTCAGCCTGCCGGTGCTGCTGGTCGCGGGGCGGGAGGATCCGCTGGGCTCAGTGCCGGCACAGGAGGCGCTCGCCGCGGCGATCGACGCCGCGGGTGGCACAGCGGAGCTGCACGTCCTCGACGGCGTCGGGCATCTGCTGCACTACGAGCGACCGGCCGCCTGCGCGGCGCTGATCCGCGACTGGCTCCGCCGCGCCGGCCGTTGACGGGCTCCTCAGAGCACCCCGGCCGGGTCGAGCCGCACCCGCACCGGGGCGGTCTCGCGCCGGGCGCTCGCCGCGGACCGGGCGGCGCGCAGGGCGCCGACGGTGGCCTCGGCCGCCGCGTACGGGAAGATCAGCAGGGCGCGGGAGCGGGTCTCGTCGGCGGGGTCCGGCACCGGCCCGATCCAGGGCAGCCGCGCCGGGCCGCCGTCGAGCGGGGCCGAGTGCGGATCCTCGTGGACGTCCTCGTCCGGCCGTTCCCGGCGGGCGGCCTCCACAAGCTCGAGGTACTCCGCGACGGCGGCGGCCTCCCCCGTGACCTCTGCGAGGCGGCCGGCGGGAGGCAGGTGCAGCTCGCGCCGCTCGGTGACCTGGCGCGCGGCGAAGCCGTCGGGGTCCCGTCGGACGAGCGCGTTCACCGCCTCCCCCGCGTCCGCGGTGACCACCACGACGCCCCCGTCGGAGGCGGGGCGGACCAGGCAGGCGGCCGCGAGCCAGCGGGCGAGCACGCGGCCCGGCACGTCGAGGCCCTCGCGCTGGAGCTGGCTGTCCCCGTCGAGCAGCAGGGCGGCCGCGTAGCCGTCGGGCGTCATCGGCTCGGCCCCCACGGTCGCCACCACCAGGGAGGGCCCGGGCGGCACCGAGCCGAGCATGTGCTGCGCCGAGGAGGCGTGCACGGGCACGCGCGGGAACGCCCGGCCCAGCTCCTCGGCCGTGCGGTCCACGCCGCGGGCGCCGGCCCACAGCGTCGTGCCGCCGCACTCGGTGCACCGGAAGCCGCGCTCCCGGGTGCCGCACCACCGGCACGCCACCTCCCCGTGCCGGGCGGCCCGCACGTCGCGGAAGCCCAGCGGCCCCGCGCAGACGCGGCAGCGGGCGGGCGTGCGGCACCGCTCGCACACCAGGGCGGGGATGAAGCCGGCCCGGGCCACCTGCACGAGCACCGGGCCCGGCCGTGGCCCGAGCAGCGCGGCGCGGGCGGCGGCCCAGGCCGCCTGCGGCAGCCGCGCCCGCTGCGCGAACGGGTCGCGCGCCGTCTCCCAGGCGTCGGCGGTGGAGACGACCCGTGGCCCGAGCTCGCGCTGGGCCGCGCGGGAGGGGCCCAGGTGCAGCAGCCAGCCCGACTCGACGAGCCGTTGCACCGGGACCGATCGGGAGGGCCCGGCGAAGAGCAGCGCCGCGCCGGTCGCGCGGGCCCGCTCCAGCACGACCTCTCGGGCATGGAAGTAGGGCGCGCGGGGTTCGGCCCACGCGTCGTCGCCGTCGTCCCAGAGCACCACCAGCCGCAGGTCGCGCACGGGCGACCACACGGCGGCCCGGGTGCCGGCCACGATGCGCCGGGTGCCGCGCAGCGCGGCCAGGTGGGCGCGGTACCGGGGCGTGTTGCCGTCCTCGGAGCCGATCCGCGCGTAGGCGTCCTCGCCCACGTGCTCGTCGAGGGCGGCGCAGAGCCGGTCGAGGTCGCGGTGGTCGGGCACCAGCAGCAGGACGCCGCCGCCCGAGGCGGCCACCGTGCGCGCCAGGGCGGCCAGCGCGCCCGCCTCATCCCATTCGAACAGGCGCGAGGGCACGACGGCGGCCGCCCGCGCGGCGTCCCCGGCCAGCACGGCGGACACGAACGCGGTGCCCCCCTCGAGGGACTCCCACACCGTGGGCACGAGGCCCTCCTCCGCCGCGGGAGGCTCCGGACGCTCGGCGTCCGTTCCGGTCAGCGTCACGGGGTGGTCCGCCGCGGCCTCCGCGTCCTCCGCCAGGGCGGCCTTCTCGACCTGCGCCACGCGCGGGGGCACCGCGGCCCGCAGCACGTCCGTGACGACACCGGCCTGGCGGCGGGCCACCGCGCGAGCGGTCGCCAGGACCTCCTCCGTCAGCGGCGGGATGGCGGTGAGCACGCCGGTGAGCTCGGTGAGCTGGGCGCCGGTGGCCGGCTCCTGCTCCCGCGAGACGAGCCAGCCCGTCATGGCCCGTCCGCCGAAGCGGACGGACACGCGGGAGCCGGGGACCGCCCGGGCGTCCAGGGCCACGGGCACGAGATAGTCGAACTCGCGGTCCAGGTGCGGCACGGGCGAGTCCAGCAGGACGCGTGCGATCGGCCGCTCCGGCCACCCCTCGGCACGCTCCGGCAACCGGGGTGCGTCCTCCGGCTCCGGGAGGGCGAACAGCGCGTCCGTGATGCCCGCCTCCGGGTCAGAGGCCGGCCGCGGCGCGCAGCTGCTCGACGCGGTCCGTGCGCTCCCACGTGAAGTCGGCGTCGTCCCGGCCGAAGTGGCCGTTCGCTGCGGTCCGTCGGTAGATGGGCCGCAGGAGGTTCAGCTCCTTCACGATGGCGGCCGGACGCAGGTCGAACACCGCGTTCACGGCCTCGATGATCTTCTCCTCCGGCACTGTGGCCGTCCCGAAGGTGTCCACGTACAGGCCCACGGGCCGGGCCGAGCCGATCGCGTAGGCCACCTGGAACTCGGCGCGCGAGGCGAGGCCGGCGGCCACCACGTTCTTCGCGACCCAGCGGAGCATGTAGGCGGCGGAGCGGTCCACCTTGGACGGGTCCTTGCCGGAGAAGGCGCCGCCGCCGTGCCGGGCCATGCCGCCGTAGGTGTCCACGATGATCTTGCGACCGGTGAGGCCGGCGTCGCCCACGGGCCCGCCGATGACGAACTTGCCGCCCGGGTTGATGATGATCCGCATGCCGGAGGTGTCGAGGCCGGAGCGCTCGATGACGGGCCGGATCACGTGCTTCTCCACATCCGCCCGCAGCTGCTCCTGCGTGACCCACTCGTGGTGCTGCGTGGAGACCACCACGGCCTCGACCGTGGTGGGCACGTGGCCGGGCGCATAGCCGATGGTGACCTGCGTCTTGCCGTCCGGCAGCAGGTACGGCATGGGCGTGTTCTCCGCCCGGCGCACCGCGGTGAGCCGCTCGGAGAGCCGGTGCGCGAGGTAGATGGGCATGGGCATGTACGCCGGGGTCTCGTCCGTGGCGTAGCCGAACATGATGCCCTGGTCCCCCGCGCCCTGCTCGTCCACCTCGTCCGCCGAGCCGTACTCGCGGGCCTCGAGGGACCGGGAGACGCCGGCGAAGATGTCCGAGGACTGCTGGCCGATGGAGATGTTCACGCCGCACTGGGCGCCGTCGAAGCCGTTGGCCGAGGAGTCGTAGCCGATGTCCAGGATGGTCTCGCGCACGATCTTGGGGATCTCCACGTACGCCGAGGTGTTCACCTCGCCGGCCACCTGCACCAGGCCCGTGGTGGTCAGGGTCTCCACGGCCACCTTCGCCGACGGGTCGGCGGCGAGGATCGCGTCCAGGATGGCGTCGGAGATCTGGTCGCAGATCTTGTCGGGGTGGCCCGCCGTGACGGACTCGGATGTGAAGAGACGGAGCTCTCCGCCGCCCACCCCCGAATACGGGTCGGCGTGGCGGGCGGGGCTCAGCGAGGCGGCATCGGTCATGCCGCACAGTCTAGGTCAGCGGCCCGACGCGCCGGCGGGGTCACGACCGACGAGGTCATCCACGATCGCCCGCACGACGGCGGCCGCCGCCTGGTCCTTGGAGCCCGCCGCCTCCACGGCGGGGCGGCCGTCGGCGAACAGGATGGTCACGGCGGTCTCGTCCCGGCCGAACACCTTGTCCGTGCCGACCTCGTTGACCACGAGCATCTCGCAGCCCTTGCGTGCCAGTTTGGCCCGGCCGTACTCGAGCACGGAGGACGTCGCGTCGCCGGTCTCCGCGGCGAAGCCGACGATGAGCGGGGCCATGGGCCCGCCCTCGGAGCGGGTCCGCACGGCCGTGGCGAGCACGTCCGGGGTGCGTTCGAGCACGATGACGGGCGCGCCGTCGTCGTCGCCCTTCTTCATCTTGGCGTCGGAGACCTCGGCCGGCCGGAAGTCCGCGACGGCCGCCGCCATCACGAGGGCGTCGGCGTCGGCGGCCTCCGCCAGCACGGCCTCGAGCAGGTCCTGCGTGGACTCCACCTGCACGACGCGCTCGACGCCCTCGGGCGCCGGGACGGACATGGACCCGGCGACGAACCGCACGGTGGCGCCGGCGTCGAGGGCGGCGCGCGCCAGGGCGGCCCCCTGCTTGCCGGAGGAGCGGTTGCCCAGGTAGCGGACCGGGTCCAGGGCCTCGCGGGTGCCCCCGGCCGTGACCACCACGGTGCGACCGGCCAGGGGGCCGGGCGTCGGCTCGGCGTCGGGCCCGGTACCGGAGGCCCGGGGACGGCGCGGGGCGCCCGCGGCCGCGGCGGCCTGCGCACGCTCCCAGATCTCGGCGGGCTCGGGCAGACGTCCGGCGCCGGAGTCGGTCCCGGTGAGGCGGCCCACGGCGGGATCCACGACCGTGACCCCGCGCTCGCGCAGGAGGGCGACGTTGGCGACCGTGGCGGGGTGGTGCCACATCTCGGTGTGCATGGCGGGGGCCAGGACGACGGGGCACGTGGCGGTGAGCAGCACGTTGCCCAGCAGGTCGGGCGCCATCCCCGCGGCGGTGCGCGCGAGCAGGTCGGCCGTGGCCGGCGCGACCACCACGAGGTCCGCACGCCGGCCGAGCCGGACGTGGTTCACCTCGTCGACCGCCTCGAACGTGTCCGTGCGGACCGGGCGACCCGAGAGGGCCTCCCACGTCGCCGCGCCCACGAACTCGAGGGCGTTGGCGGTGGGCACCACGGTCACGCCGTGGCCGGCCTCGGTCATCAGGCGCAGCAGCAGCGCCGCCTTGTAGGCCGCGATGCCGCCGCCGACCCCGAGGACGATCTCCATGGCGGGCTCAGGCCTCCGGGGCGTCCTCGGAGGTGCCCTCCTCGGCGCGCACCGTCTCGGCGGCCTCCTCGATGGCGGCGGGATCGCCCATCGGCTGGTGGGCGTCGGACGACTCGAGGGTGGCGAACGGGTCGTCCTCGCCCGGCAGGGAGAAGTCGCCGAAGTCCTCGGCGGCCAGCTCGGCCTCCGGGGTGGCCTCGACGGCCTCGTGGGACTCGAGCAGGTCGGTCTCGATCTCGCGCAGGGCGATGGACAGCGGCTTCTCGTTCAGCTGGGTGTCCACGAGCGGGCCGACGTACTCGAACAGCCCCTCGTGCAGCTGCGAGTAGTAGGCGTTGATCTGCCGGGCCCGCTTGGCGGCGAAGAGCACCAGGGCGTACTTCGAGTCGACCCGCTCCAGCAGGGAGTCGATGGGCGGGTTGACGATGCCTTCGTACTGTTCGGTCACGGGGTCTCCAAAGTCTTCATCTCACTGTCACGTCGGCGCCGGGTGCGGCGTCGGTGCGGCCGGTCCTCAGGCCTCGGTCGGACGGCGCTCGGGGTCCAGCCCCATGAGTCTCACCAGTTCCTCGGCGGCCCGCTCCACGCGGTCGTTCACGACGACAGCGTCGAACTCGGGTTCCGCGGCGAGTTCCAGTCTAGCCGTTTCGAGCCGGCGGCGCTGTTCCTCCGGGCTCTCGGTGCCGCGGCCGAGCAGTCGGGACACGAGTTCCTCCCAGCTCGGGGGCGCCAGGAACACGAAGGTGGCCTCCGGCAGCGCACGGCGGACCTGGCGCGCGCCCTGCAGGTCGATCTCCAGCAGGACGTGGCGCCCCTGCGCCACGGCCTCCATCACACGGTCGCGCCGCGTGCCGTAGCGGTGGACGCCGTGGACGACGGCCCATTCCAGCATCTCGTCCGCCTCGACGAGGGAGTCGAACTCCTCCGGCGCGGTGAAGTAGTAGTGCACTCCGTCCTCCTCGCCCGGGCGCGCCGGGCGGGTGGTGGCGGAGACGGACAGCCAGGCCTCGGGGTAGTGCTCGCGGACATAGGCCGAGACGGTGCCCTTGCCGACGGCGGTGGGGCCGGCCAGGACGGTGACGCCCGGGCCCGGGGGGCGTTCCTGGACGGCGGTGCGGGCCACCGGGACGGCGGGGGCGGGTCCGGGGTCGAACGTGTCGGTCACGCATCCTCCTGGTGGGACGGGCCTCGCAGGCCCTTCACCCGGGCCGGCGCCGACCCGCCGGGGTGTGGGGGTCACCGGCCAATATAGGCGATCAACGCCTCGCGCTGACGACGCCCCAGGCCACCCAGCCGACGCCGCGGCGAGATGCCGCACCCCGCCATCGTCTCCCGGGCCCGGACCTCGCCCACGCCCGGCAGGGCCAACAGCAGGTCCACGGCCCGCAGGCGGGCAACGGCGTCCTCGGCGTCCGCGCGCGCGAACACGTCGGCCAGGCCGACCTCACCGGCGGCGAAGGCCGCCTTGAGCTCCGCCCTCGCCTGGCGGGCCTGGAGGGCCTTCCTCCGGGCCTCCGCCCGCTCCTGCTCACTGAGCTGCCGCAACGCCATGGTCTGACCTCGATGCCTCGTGTTCCTCACCGGCCCCGTCGAGACCCGTCCACGGTCAAGGACAACGAGCACAGCCGATCGACAGGGAAGATACCATCCCGTGCAGAAGGCACGCAGCGCGCCGGGAGGACGCGGGCGTCACCGCAGAGCGGCGCGATTCTCCTCGATCGTGTCCACCAGCGAGGTCACCGAGGGACCCGCGCTCAGGATGCCGCGGGACGAGGTTGCCAAGACCTGCGCCCAGGCCGTGCCGAAGTCGGCCCGCATGCCCGGGGCCGTGGCGCCCTGGGCACCGAACCCGGGGGCCAGCAGGGACCCGCCGAGGGCCGGCAGGTCCAGGCCGAGGCGGTCCGCCTCGGCGGCCACCGTGGCGCCCAGGACGAGTCCCACCGGCCCCCACGCGTCGTCGCCGCGCAGGGCCGCGTTCTCAGCGGCCGCGGCCGCGGCGATGCGCCGGGCCACCGATCCCTCGGCCGACCCCTCGCCCACGTGCTGGACCTCGCGGCCCTCCGGATTGGAGGTCAGCGCGAGGACGAACACGCCGCGGCCGGCCTCGTGGGCGGCGCGGATGGTCGGCACGAGGGTGCCGAAACCCAGGTACGGGCTGAGCGTCACTGCATCCGCGGCCAGGGGCGAGGCGTCGGAGGTCCACGCGGCGGCGTAGCCGTCCATGGTGGAGCCGATGTCACCGCGCTTGGCGTCCGCGATCGTGAGCACCCCGGCGTCCCGGGCGGCCGCGAGCAGCCGCTCCAGGGCCGCCAGGCCGGCCGAGCCGTGGCGCTCGTACAGCGCCACCTGGGGCTTGATCGCCGCCACGCGGGGCCCCTCGGGACCCACCGCCGCCTCGAGGGCGGTCAGCGAGAACGCCTCGAGGCCCGCCGGGGTGTCGCTCAGGCCCCACTGCCGCAGCAGGGTCGGATGGGGGTCCACGCCGAGGCACAGCGGACCGGCCGTCTCCATAGCGTGGGCCAGCCGCCGCCCGAAGGGGGCGCGGGGCCCCGCGCCGCCCGTCGCCGTCGTGGTCACGCCGCGGCCTCCGGCCCGGCGACGGCCTGCTGCAGGCGCGCGTCGTGCTCCTGCAGTGAGGTGACGGACCACTCGTAGGACCGCATGGCCTCGATGGCCTGCAGGCACGCCCCGAACTCGGCCGTGGTCGTGATCACCGGCACGCCGAGCGAGGTCGCGGCCGCGCGGATCTCGTAGCCGTCCGTGCGTGCGTCGCCGCCGGAGGGCGTGTTCAGCACGAGATCGACGGTGCCGGCGTGCAGCTGCTCCAGCACGGTGCCCGCGCCGTCCTCGTGCCCGGCGTCGGCGATCTTCGCCACGACCTCCGCGGGGATGCCGTTGCGCCGCAGCACCTCGGCGGTGCCGCCGGTGGAGACCACCTGGAAGCCGAGGTCGACGAGGCGCTTGGCCTGGCCCACGAGGGTGCGCTTGTCCCGGTTCGCGACCGACACGAACACGCGCCCCGAGGTGGGCAGCGGGCCGCCGGCGGCGGATTGGGACTTGGCGAACGCGGTGTCGAAGTGCTTGTCGATGCCCATGACCTCGCCCGTCGAGCGCATCTCCGGGCCCAGCAGCGAGTCCACGACGCGGCCCTCCGCGGTGCGGAAGCGGGTGAACGGCAGCACCGCCTCCTTCACCGCCACGGGCGCGCCGATCGGCAGGGTGCCGCCGTCGTACGCCGTGGGCAGCATGCCCGCCGCGCGCAGGTCGGCGATGCTCTCGCCGACGCCGATCCGCGCGGCCGCCTTGGCCAGCTGGACGCCCGTGGCCTTCGAGACGAACGGCACGGTCCGCGAGGCGCGCGGGTTCGCCTCGATCACGTACAGCACGTCCGAGGCGAGCGCGAACTGGATGTTGATCAGGCCGCGCACCCCGACGCCGGCCGCGATGCGCTCGGTGGCGCGGTGCACGCGCTCGAGCACGTCCGGGCCCAGGGTGACGGGGGGCAGCACGCACGCGGAGTCACCCGAGTGGATGCCCGCCTCCTCGATGTGCTCCATGACACCGCCGAGGTACAGCTCGGTGCCGTCGTAGAGGGCGTCGACGTCGATCTCGATCGCGTCTTCGAGGAAGCGGTCCACGAGCATCGGCTGGTCGGGGGTGATCTCCGTGGCGTGCTCCACGTAGTGGGCCAGCGCCTCCTCGGAGTACACGATCTCCATGCCGCGGCCGCCGAGCACGTAGGAGGGGCGCACGAGCACGGGGTAGCCGATCTCGTCCGCCACGCGCTTGGCGTCGTCGAAGGAGACCGCCGTGCCGTTCTTCGGCGCCACCAGGCCCGCGCGCTCGAGCACGCGCGCGAACTCGCCGCGGTGCTCGGCCAGGTCGATGGCCGCGGGCGAGGTGCCCAGGATCGGCACGCCGGCGTCGGCGAGCTGCTGGGCCAGCTTGAGCGGGGTCTGGCCGCCGAGCTGCACGAAGACGCCGCGCACGCCGCCGGAGGCCTCCTCGGCCGCGATGACCTCCAGGACGTCCTCGAGCGTGAGCGGCTCGAAGTAGAGGCGGTCGGAGATGTCGTAGTCCGTGGACACGGTCTCCGGGTTGCAGTTGACCATCACGGTCTCGTAGCCGGCCTCGCGCAGCGCCATGGTGGCGTGCACGCACGAGTAGTCGAACTCGATGCCCTGGCCGATCCGGTTCGGGCCCGAGCCGAGGATGATCACCGACTCGCCCTCGTGCGGGGCTACCTCGGTCTCGAGGTCGTAGCTGGAGTACCGGTACGGGGTGAAGGCCTCGAACTCGGCGGCACAGGTGTCCACGGTCTTGTAGACGGGGCGCACACCCAGGGCGTGACGCACGCCGCGCACCACCGCCGCGTCCATGTGCCGCAGCGAGCCGATCTGGGCGTCGGAGAACCCGTGCCGCTTGGCGCGGCGCAGCAGGGCCTCGTCGAGGACCTCGGCGTCGCGGATCTCGTCCGCGACCTCGTTGATGAGCACGAACTGGTCCAGGAACCACGGGTCGATCGCGGTGGCGTCGAAGGCCTCCTCGATCGTGGCGCCGGCGTAGAGCGCCTGCTGGGTCTGGGAGAGCCGGTCCGTGGTGGCCGTGCGCGCCGCCGCGAGCAGGGCCTGCGAGTCGGCGTCCTGCGGGAACGCGAGCTCCGAGCCCTTCTGCTCGAGCGAGCGCAGCGCCTTCTGCAGGGCCTCCGTGAAGTTGCGGCCGATGGCCATGGCCTCGCCGACCGACTTCATGGTGGTGGTCAGCGTGGGGTCCGCCGCCGGGAACTTCTCGAACGCGAAGCGCGGGACCTTCACGACCACGTAGTCCAGGACCGGCTCGAAGGACGCCGGGGTCTTCTGGGTGATGTCGTTGGGGATCTCGTCCATCGTGTAGCCCAGGGCCAGCTTGGTGGCGATCTTGGCGATCGCGAAGCCGGTGGCCTTCGAGGCCAGCGCCGAGGAGCGGGACACCCGCGGGTTCATCTCGATCACGACGACCCGGCCGTCCACGGGGTTCACCGCGAACTGGATGTTGCAGCCGCCGGTGTCCACGCCGACCTCGCGGATGACGTTGATCGAGATGTCCCGCAGCTTCTGGTACTCGCGGTCCGTCAGCGTCATGGCCGGGGCCACGGTGATGGAGTCTCCGGTGTGCACGCCCACGGGGTCCACGTTCTCGATGGAGCAGACGACGACGACGTTGTCGTTCTTGTCCCGCATCATCTCCAGCTCGTACTCCTTCCAGCCGAGGATGGACTCCTCGAGCAGGACCTCGGAGGTCGGGCTGTACTGCAGGCCGGCGCCGCAGATGCGGTACAGGTCGGCCTCGTCGTAGGCCATGCCGGAGCCGAGGCCGCCCATCGTGAACGAGGGGCGCACCACCACGGGGTACTTCAGGTCCTCGACGGCGGCCAGGGCCTCCTCCATCGTGTGCACGATGTGGGACCGGGCGGACTCGCCGCCGGCGCGCTCCACGACGCCCTTGAACAGCTCGCGGTTCTCGCCGAGCTCGATGGCCTCGATGTTCGCGCCGATCAGCTCGACGCCGAAGCGCTCGAGCACCCCGTCCTTGTCGAGGGCGATGGCGGTGTTCAGCGCCGTCTGGCCGCCCAGGGTGGGCAGCAGGGCGTCCGGGCGCTCCTTCTCGATGATCTTGGCGACCACGGCCGGGGTGATGGGCTCGACGTAGGTGGCGTCGGCCAGCTCCGGGTCGGTCATGATCGTGGCCGGGTTGGAGTTGACGAGGACGACGCGGACGCCCTCCTCCTTGAGGACGCGGATGGCCTGGGTGCCGGAGTAGTCGAACTCGGCCGCCTGACCGATCACGATGGGGCCGGAGCCGATGACCAGGACGGACTTCAGGTCGGTGCGCTTGGGCATGGATCAGGCTCCTTCGGTGGCGGGGGTGGTGGCGGTGCGGTGCTCGGTGAGGAGCTGCACGAAGCGGTCGAACAGGTCGAGGGTGTCGTTGGGGCCGGCCGCGGACTCCGGGTGGAACTGCACGGAGAAGGCGGGCCGGTCGAGCAGGCGCAGGCCCTCGACCACCTGGTCGTTCAGGGACCAGTGGGAGACCTCGACGCGGCCGAAGCGCGACTCCGGCGCCTCGATCGGCTCGCCGAGGGGGGCGTCCACGGCGAAGCCGTGGTTCTGGGAGGTGATGGCCACGCGGCCCGTGGCCTTGTCCAGCACCGGCTGGTTCGGGCCGCGGTGGCCGAACTTCAGCTTGTAGGTGTCGAAGCCGAGCGCGCGGCCGAAGATCTGGTTGCCGAAGCAGATGCCGAAGAACGGCAGGCCGGCGTCGAGGACCTCGCGCAGCAGCTCCACCTGGGCGTCCGCGGTGGCCGGGTCGCCGGGTCCGTTGGACAGGAAGACGCCGTCCGGGTCCACGGCGCGGATGCCGGCCAGGTCCGTGGCGGCGGGCAGCACGTGCACGCGGATGCCGCGGGAGGCCAGGTGCCGCGGCGTGGCGGCCTTGATGCCGAGGTCGAGGGCGGCGATCTCGGCGATCGGCTCGCCCTCCCAGCCGTGCGCGGCCGGCTCGATGACGTACGGCTCCTCCGTGGTGACGGACTCGGCGAGGCGGGCGCCGGCCATCGACGCCTGGGCGCGCACCTCCGCCAGCAGCTCGGCCTCCGGGCGGGCGGCGTGCCCGCCGGAGAACACGCCGGCGCGCATCGAGCCCTCGGTGCGCAGGCGACGGGTGATGGCCCGGGTGTCGACCTCCCGGATCCCGACGACGCCGAACGCCTCGAGCTCCTCGTCGAGGCTGCGCTCGGCGCGCCAGTTGGACGGACGCCGGGCCGCGTCGCGGACCACGTAGCCGGCGGCGAAGATCGCCCGCGACTCGCGGTCGGCGTCGTTGACCCCGGTGTTGCCGATGTGCGGGGAGGTCTGCACGATGATCTGCCCCGCGTAGGACGGGTCGGTGAGGGTCTCCTGGTAGCCGGTCATGCCCGTGGTGAACACGGCCTCGCCCAGGGTGCGGCCGCGGGCGCCGTAGGCCCGGCCACGGTGGACGGTGCCGTCCTCGAGGACGAGCAGGGCCAGGTCGTCGGTGGGGGTGATCATCGGGGGTCTCCTTCTCCTGCGCGGCCGGCCGGGTCGGCCGGGGCGGGGTCGATGATGGTCTGCAGGGCGGCGAGGAGCCGGTCGCGGTCCTCGGGACGGTCGGGGCGGAAGGCGGAGGTGAGTTCGACGTCGCCGAGGCGCCAGCCCCAGGCGACGAGCCCGCCCGGCTCGACGAACTTGCCGGCAATCCCGGCGGACAGGCCGGCCTCGACGAGGTCGTCCGCGGGGATGAACAGGTTGGCGGCCCGCGGGCGGAGCACGAGCAGGCCGCGGTGGGCGCCGGCGTCGTGGACCTCGAGGACCGCGCGCGAGCGCAGGCCCAGGCCGTGCACCGCCACGCGATCCAGCCGGTCCTCGCCGCGCACCGTGCCCACGTGCATGCCCTCCGCGGACAGCGTCGGCTCGGCGTCGTAGAGGGCCGTCGGCACGGGGGCCGGGGCCGGGATCCCGGCCTGCGCCCGGCGGCGTGCCCGCCACCCGAGGGCCAGCAGGCCGAGCAGCACGAGGACGACGGCCAGGGTGCCCAGGGTCACCGGCAGCCACACGTCCGCGTAGTCCTTCGTCGGGGTCCGCGGCGGGACGGGTCGGGCCGCCAGGGCGGCGGCCAGAGGGGTGATGCTCACGCGCGCTCCCCCGTCTCCGTCAGGGCCGGGTGGCGGTACGGCCGGGCGGGGGCGCCGTCGGCGACGACGCGGGCACCGCGATAGACCGTGTGGCGCACCGCGCCCGGCAGCTCCATGCCCCGGTACGGGCTGTTGCGGGACTTGGTCACGTGCTGCTCGGGGTCCACCGTGCGGCGGGCCTGCGGGTCCACGAGCACGAGGTTGGCCACGGCACCGACGCGTGGGACACCGCGCTCGTCGGCCTGGCCCTGATCGGTCAGGCCGGCGATCCGGGCCGGCGCCGTGGACATCACGCGGGCGACGCCGGCCCAGTCCATCAGGCCGGTGTCCACCATCGCCTGCTGCACCACGGACAGGGCGGTCTCGAGGCCCGTCATGCCCATCGCCGCGACCGTCCACTCGCACTGCTTGGTCTCGGCGGTGTGCGGGGCGTGGTCGGTGCCCACGGTGTCGATGGTGCCGTCGGCCAGGCCGGCGCGCAGGGCCAGGACGTCGGACTCGCGGCGCAGCGGCGGGTTGACCTTGAACACGGGGTCGTAGGAGCGGACGAGCTCCTCGGTGAGCAGCAGGTGGTGCGGGGTGACCTCGGCGGTCACGGCCACGCCCTGGGCCTTGGCCCAGCGGATCAGCTCGACGGAGCCGGCCGTGGAGACGTGGCACACGTGCAGGCGGGAGTCCACATGCTGGGCCAGCAGCACGTCACGGGCGATGACGGCCTCCTCCGCCACGGCGGGCCAGCCGGCCAGGCCGAGGACGCCGGAGAGCTCGGACTCGTTCATCTGGGCGCCGGCGGTGAGGTTCGGCTCCTGCGCGTGCTGGGCCACGAAGCCGCCGAAGGACTTCACGTACTCGAGCGCCCGGCGCATCAGCACGGCGTCGTGGACGCACATGCCGTCGTCCGAGAACATGCGCACGCGGGCCTGCGAGTCGGCCATCGCGCCGAGGTCGGCCAGGGCCTCGCCGGCCAGGCCCACGGTCACCGCCCCCACGGGGTGCACATCGCACCAGCCCGCGTCCCGGCCCAGCCGCCACACCTGCTCCACCACGCCCGCGGTGTCCGCCGTCGGCGTCGAGTTGGCCATCGCGTGGACGGAGGTGAAGCCGCCCATCGCGGCGGCGCGGGTGCCGGTCTCGACCGTCTCCGCATCCTCCTTGCCGGGCTGACGCAGATGGGTGTGCAGGTCGATGAGCCCGGGCAGCAGCACCAGGCCGGCGCAGTCGACCTCCTCGGGGCTCGGCTCGAGGCCGGCGGCGTGGGCCGCGGCGTCCGGGCCGAGGGCGGCGATCCGGCCCTCGGCGACGAGCACGTCGGCGGTCTCGCCCGTGGTCAGGCGCGCGCTGCGCAGCAGCAGGGGGGCGGGGCTGGGGGCGCTCACAGGCGGACCTCCTGGTCGTGGTTGAGGACGAGGTGCAGGACCGCCATGCGGACGGACACGCCGTTGGCGACCTGCTCGAGGGCGGTGTTGCGGGGCGAGTCCGCCGCCGCCGGGCTGATCTCCAGGCCGCGGTTCATCGGGCCGGGGTGCATGACCACGGGCTCGTCGAGCAGGGCACCGCGGCCGGCGGTGAGGCGGGCGAAGCGGTCATCGGTCAGCCCCCAGGTCCGGGTGTACTCCCCCGCGGACGGGAAGAAGGCGCCGCCCATCCGCTCGGCCTGGACGCGGAGCATCATGACGGCGTCGGGGCCGGCGTCGAGGGCCTCGTCGAGCGAGTAGGTGACCTGGCACGGCCACGCGGCCACGCCCACGGGCAGCAGGGTGGGCGGGGCGGCCAGGGTGACCTGTGCGCCCAGCGTGCTGAGCAGCCACACATTGGACCGGGCCACGCGCGAGTGCAGGATGTCGCCCACGATCACCACGCGCATGCCGGTCAGGTCCCGGCCGACCAGGTCCTCTCCCGTCGCCGCGGCGAGGCGCCGGCGCAGGGTGAAGGCGTCCAGGAGGGCCTGGGTGGGGTGCTCGTGGGTGCCGTCGCCGGCGTTCACGACGGCGGAGCGCACCCAGCCGGAGTCGGCCAGCTGGCGGGCCGCGCCGGAGGACCAGTGGCGCATCACGATGGCGTCCGCGCCGATGGCCTCGAGCGTCTGGACGGTGTCCTTGAGCGACTCCCCCTTGGAGACGGACGATCCCTTCGCGGAGAAGTTGATCACGTCCGCGGAGAGCCGCTTGGCGGCCGCCTCGAAGGAGATGCGGGTGCGGGTGGAGTCCTCGAGGAAGAGGTTCACCACGGTGCGGCCGCGCAGGGCGGGCAGCTTCTTGACCTCGCGCTGGTTGACGGCGGCCATCTCCTCGGCGGTGTCGAGGACGGCGAGGGCGTCGGCGCGGGAGAGGTCGGCGGTGGACAGCAGGTGGCGCACGGCTCAGCCCTCCCGGGTCGCGACACGGTCGACGATGCTCACGGCGTCCTCGGTGACCTCGCCGGTGCCCTCGGGGCCGTCGACCTCCATGAGCCGGACCTGGACGCGCTCGGCGGTGGAGGTCGGCAGGTTCTTGCCCACGAAGTCGGCGCGGACGGGGAGCTCCCGGTGCCCGCGGTCCACGAGGACGGCCAGGCGCACGGCGGCGGGGCGGCCCAGGTCGGCGATCGCGTCGAGGGCGGCCCGGACGGTGCGGCCGGAGAAGAGGACGTCGTCCACGAGCACGACGACGGCGCCGTCGAGGGGAACCTCGGGCAGGCGGGTGGGCATCGGGGTGCGGGCCGTGCCGCGGCGGAGGTCGTCCCGGTAGAGGGTGACGTCCACCTCGCCGACGGCGGCGGTGGGGTCGAAGGCCGGTTCGATGCGGGCCAGCAGGTCGCCGAGTCGCCGGGCCAGGGGGGCCCCGCGGCGCGGGATCCCCATCAGGACGAGACCCTCGGCGCCCTTGTTGGACTCGAGGATCTCGTGGGCGATCCGGGTCAGCGCCCGGTCGATCTCGGACGCGGACAGCACGGTCCGGGCAGCACGAGGTGCGGCGGGATCAGTTCCCATGCCGGCGCCTCCTTCCCCGCCTCACAGGACGGCTCTTAAAGGATGCGTGGTTCGTCCCCGGGCGCCGCTGTGGCCCCGCGCGGGACGTCGTCGACTCTACCAGCGAGGCCCGCCCCGCGGCGCGGATGACGCGGTGCGGGACGGGCCTCGTGACGGAGCCCTCGGGGGCTCAGGCGAGCAGTGTCGGCTTGACCTGCTGCAGGCGGCCGAGCAGACCGTTGACGAACTCGGGCGAGTCGTCCGTGGACAGCTGGGCGGCGAGGGCGACGGCCTCCGAGATGGCGACGGCGTCCGGCACATCGTCCTGGAACAGCAGCTCCCAGGCCCCCACGCGCAGGATCGCCCGGTCGACGGCGGGCATGCGGTCCAGGGACCAGCCGCGGGAGTAGGAGCTCAGGGCCTCGTCGAGCCGCTCCTGGTCCGCGATGACGCCCTCCACGAGCCGCTGGGTGTAGGCGTTCACCTGCAGATCGGTGCTCTCGCGGCGGGTGCGGATGCCCTCCAGCGCGGTGGAGCCGCGCTGCTCGGCCTCGAACAGGATCTCCACCGCACGCTGCCGGGAGCGGCTGCGCGCCGTGGTCCCCCGCTTGGCAGCGGAGCCGGCGGAGGCCCGCTCAGTCATTGACGCGGCCGAGGTAGTCGCCGGTGCGGGTGTCGACCTTGACGCGGGTGCCCTGCTCCACGAAGAGCGGCACCTGGATCTCGGCGCCGGTCTCCACGGTGGCGGGCTTGGTGCCGGCGGACGAGCGGTCCCCCTGCAGACCCGGCTCGGTGTAGGTGATCTCCAGGACCACGGACGCCGGCATCTCCAGGTACAGGGGCGTGCCCTCGTGCAGGGCGATGACCACCTGGGTGTTCTCGAGCATGTACTTCGCGGCGTCGCCGACCACGGCCCCGGGCACGGTGATCTGGTCGTAGTCCTTGACGTCCATGAACACGTAGTCCGCGCCGTCCTGGTAGAGGTACTGGTAGTCGGAGCGGTCCACGGTGGCGAACTCGACCTTGGCGCCGGCGTTGAAGGTCTTGTCCACGACCTTGCCCGTGGTGATGTTCTTCATCTTGGTGCGGACGAACGCGCCGCCCTTGCCCGGCTTGACGTGCTGGAACTCGGTGACGTTCCAGAGCTGGCCCTCCAGCTTCAGGACGGCGCCGTTCTTGATGTCGTTGCTCGTTGCCACGTGTGTGCTCCCGATCGGTCTCGCGGACCGTCACGGGTCCGCCTGCAGTGGGTGGGGTCTTGGATGTGCGCGGGCCAGTCTACGGGAGGCCCCGCGCGGGGCCGGGGTCAGCGGCGGCTCACTCCGCGATCTCCTGGTACGCCGCGAAGAGCAGGGACGCGTCCGGGATGTCCACGGTGGTGGGCTGCGCGAGCCCGTCCAGCAGGACGAAGCGCAGCTGGTCGCCGCGGTTCTTCTTGTCCCGGCGGATGCCCTCGAGCAGGGTCTGCCACCGGTCCCCGCGGTAGGAGACGGGCAGGCCCAGGGCGGTCAGCACCGACCAGTGCCGGTCCGCGGTGGCGTCGTCGAGCCGGCCGAGTGACCGGGCCAGCTCGGCCGCGAAGACCAGGCCCACGGACACCGCGGCGCCGTGGCGCCACTGGTAGCGCTCGGCGAGCTCGATCGCGTGCCCCATCGTGTGGCCGTAGTTCAGCGCCTCGCGGGCGCCCGACTCGCGGGGGTCGCGGGAGACGATGTCCGCCTTCACCCGGATCGAGCGCTCGATCAGCTCGCGCAGCCGCGCGGAGTGCGGGTTCTGGGCCTGGGCCGGGTCCTCCTCGATGAGGTCGAGGATCACGGGGTCGGCGATGAAGCCGCACTTCACGACCTCGGCCAGGCCCGAGATCAGCTCGTTGGCCGGCAGGGTGAGCAGCGTGTCCAGGTCGGCCAGCACGCCGACCGGATTGTGGAACGCCCCCACCAGGTTCTTGCCCTCGGCGGTGTTGATGCCGGTCTTGCCGCCCACCGCCGCGTCCACCATGCCCAGCAGGGTGGTGGGCATGTGCACGACGCGGATGCCGCGCAGCCACGTGGCCGCCACGAAGCCGGCCAGGTCGGACACGGCGCCGCCGCCCACGGAGACGATCGCGTCCGACCGGGTGAAGTCGTTCTGGCCGAGGACCTGCCAGCAGAACCCGGCCACCTGCAGGTGCTTGCCCTCCTCGGCGTCCGGGATCTCGGCGGTCAGGGCGGTCAGGCCCACGGCCTCGAGGTCGTTCTTGACGACGTCGCCGGTCGCCCGGAGGGCGCGCGGGTGGATGACCAGCACGCGTCGGACGGTCGGGCCGAGCATGTCCGGCAGGCGCGCGAGCAGGCCCCGGCCCACCACCACGTCGTAGCCGCCGTGCACGGCCGCCTCGTGGCCGCCGGCCACGGGGATGACCGTGACGTCCTCGGGTGCGGCCGGAGCGGCCGCGGGCGCCGCCCCCGGGGTCTCCTGCTCGGTGCTGTCCGGCTGACTGTCGGTCATGGGTGTGACTCACTCCTTCGGGGGCGGTGGGCGTCCCCCACGATACGCCAGGCCGCCTCGGCGGCCGTCAGGCCTGTGGTGTCGAGCACGAGGTCGGCGACCTCGCGGTACAGCCCCTCCCGTTCGGCGAGGATGCGCCGCCAGGTCCCCACGGGGTCGCCGGCCAGGACGGGGCGGCCCGCGCCGCCGCCCACGCGGCGCAGCGCCTCGGCCTCCCCGACCGCGAGGTAGACGACGTCGGAATCCGACTCGGCCAGCGCCCGTCGGGTGCCCGGATGCAGGACGGCGCCGCCGCCGCACGAGAGGACGCACGGGGCGGGACGGCCGAGCACGTGGCCGATGACGCGGGCCTCCTCCGCCCGGAACGCGGCCTCGCCGTGCTCGGCGAAGAACTCGGGGATCGGGCCGTGGACCTGGGTGAACAGCTCGTCGGAGTCCACGAAGGGCAGCCCGGTCACGGCGGCCAGGGCCCGGCCGACCGTCGTCTTCCCGGCACCCATCGGGCCGACGAGGACGACCCGGCGGGCCGGGCGCGCATCCGGGTCCTCGTCGGCCGCGGCGGCCACCGTGACCGCGGCCGTCAGGCGCGCCTCGAGGGCGCCGGTCATGCCCTCCCACGGGCACACGGTGACGGGCCCGGGGACGGGACGCGTGCTCGGGTCCGGTCCCGGGGCCGGCGCGGTCCCGGGGGTGTCGGTCACGGCAGGGGGTCGCCCATCGGGCCGTCCGTCACGACGTCGGCGCCCGGCTCCGGCAGGGCGGGGACCGCGGCCTGGAACGCCTCGAGGTTGCGGCGCGTCTCGGCCACGGAGTCGCCGCCGAACTTCTCGAGCATCGCGTCGGCCAGGACGAGGGCGACCATGGCCTCGGCGACGATGCCCGCGGCGGGCACGGCCGCCACGTCGGAGCGCTGATGGTGGGCCGTGGCCTCCGCGCCCGTGGCGACGTCGACCGTGGGCAGCGCGCGCGGCACCGTGGCGATCGGCTTCATCGCGGCGCTCACGCGCAGCAGCTCGCCCGTCGACATGCCCGCCTCGATGCCGCCGGCCCGGTCGCTCGTGCGCCGGGGGCGACCGTCCGCGCCGCGGGCGATCCCGTCGTGGGCGGCGGAGCCGCGTCGCGCGGCCGTGGCGAACCCGTCGCCGACCTGCACGCCCTTGATCGCCTGGATGCCCATCAGCGCCCCGGCCAGCCGAGCGTCGAGGCGGCGGTCCCAGTGCACGTGGGAGCCCAGGCCGATCGGCACGCCGTACGCCAGCACCTCCACGACGCCGCCGAGGGTCTCCCCGGCGCGGTGGGCGTCGTCGACCTCGGCGACCATCGCCGCCGAGGTCTGCGGGTCGATGCAGCGGACCGGGTCGGCGTCGAGGCGGGCCTCGTCCTCGGGGACGGGGAACGGGTGGCCCGCCGGCAGGGCCGCCTCCCCGAAGGCCACGGTGTGGGAGACGATCCGCACGCCGAGCTCACCGAGGAAGGCGCGGGCGACGGTGCCCATGGCCACGCGTGCGGCGGTCTCGCGGGCGGAGGCGCGCTCGAGGAGGGGGCGGGCCTCGTCGAAGCCGTACTTCTGCATGCCGGTCAGGTCGGCGTGGCCGGGCCGCGGGCGGGTGAGCGCCGCGTTGCGGGCCAGACCGTCGAGCTCCTCCGCGGGGACGGGATCGGCGGCCATCACCCTCTCCCACTTGGGCCATTCCGTGTTGCCCACCTGGATCGCCACGGGCGAGCCGAGGGTGCGGCCATGGCGGACACCGCCGAGGATCGTCACCGCGTCCTGCTCGAACTTCATGCGCGCGCCGCGGCCGTACCCCAGGCGGCGGCGCGCGAGCGCGTCCTGCACGTCCTGCGTCGTGACCGGGATCCCGGCCGGCAGTCCCTCAACGATTCCTGTGAGCGCGGGGCCGTGAGACTCCCCCGCTGTCAACCAGCGCACCATGGCGTGCAGTCTCTCACGCACGGGGCACCGCGCCGCCACGTGTGACCGGACGGGACGCGCCGGATCCGCCGTCCGGCGCTCAGCCGGCGGCCGGCCCCAGGGCGTCCGCCGCGGCGCGCGTCACCGCCGCCCAGTCCGGCTCGGGCATCCCGGCCGCGACGCGGGGCCGGGCCGTGAACAGCCGGACCTGCTCGACGCCCTGATGCAGCAGCATGGACAGCCCCGACGCCACCGGACCGCCCTTCCGGGACCAGGCCGCCGCCAGCACGGAGGGCCACGGGTCGTAGGCCGCGTCCAGCAGGGGCGGCAGGGCGGCCTCGGCCGGCACGTGTGCGGCCAGGGCGTCCGCGGCGCGCGGCGGCAGGGTGGCGACGACGGCACGCAGCCCCGGCGCCCGCCGGAGCAGATCCGCCTGGGTCAGGGTCGCCCAGCGCAGCCCGAGCGCGTCGGCCAGGGCCGTCACCTCGGCGGCGCGGGCGGCGGCGCGGACGCCGAAGAACACCGAGTCCGCGCCGAGCGTGGCGGCGGCGAGGACGGCCGCCGTCGCGGTCCCCCCGTTCCCGAGGACGCCGACGGTCCCGCCCCGGGCGGCACGGTCGAGGCCGGCCGCGGCGAGGGCGCCGAGGATGCCGTCCACGTCCGTGTTCTCGGCGTGGACGACCCCGGGGGCGGCGGGGTGGTCGCGCACGAGGGTGTTCGCGGTGCCCAGGAGCCGGACGCGGTCGCTGACGTGCCCGGCGGCGGCGACGGCCGCCCGCTTCAGCGGCATGGTGACGGAGCAGCCGAGCCAGTCCTGCCCGCGGGCCGCGGCCGCGCCGCCGTCGGCCGCGCCCGGGGCGCCGAGGTGCTCGGCCGCGAAGGCGAGCACCTCGCCCTCGCCCAGGTCCCGGCGGCCGTAGTCGACGTCGAGGCCCAGGACCCGGTAGGCGGCCGCGTGCAGCACCGGGGAGAGCGAGTGGGCGATCGGCCGGCCCAGGACCGCCGCGTGCAGCACGGGGCGCATCAGCACACCCCCGGATTGGACGCGCAGTAGCGCTGCAGGGTGCGCACGTGCTGCTGGTGCTCCTCATAGGTGCGGGAGAACTCGGTGTGGCCGGTGCCGATGTCCGTGGTCACCCAGTAGTAGGCGTCCGTCTCGGCCGGGTCGAGGGCGGCCTCGACGGCCGCGTCGGAGGGCATGCCGATCGGACCCGGCGGCAGGCCCGGGTGCACGTACGTGTTGTAGGGGTTCGAGGCGTCCTGGCGCTGGCCCGAGGTGAAGCTGAGGCTGCGCACGCCGAGGCCGTACGTGACGGTCGCGTCGATCTGTAGGAGCCCGTGCGTCTCGGTGTTGTCCGGGGCGAGGCGGTTCTCGATGGCGCCGGCCACCTGCCGGTAGTCCTGGGGCAGGGCCTCCGCCTCGAGGATGGAGGCGATCGTGAGCACGCGCCGCTGCTCGGCCGGGTCGCGGACGTCGAGAGACTCGAGCTCGGCGAGGGTGGGCCGGATCAGGGCGTCGAGCACCTGTTCGGCGGTGGCGTCGACGGGGATGCGGTACTCCCCCGCGTCGAGCCAGCCCTCGAGCGTGCCCGCCTCCGCGGGGACGCCGTAGCGGGTCGGGTCCTGGGCGGCGGCCTCGAGCTCCTCGCGGGGCAGCCCCGTGGCCTCGGCGACCGCGTCCAGCACCTCGGTGAGTCGCCGGCCGCGCTCCACGAGCACGTAGTGGACGGCGCCGTCCGTGGCGCCCTGGAGCACCGCGAGGGCGTCGGCCGCGGGCATCCGCTCGCGCAGCACGAAGTCCCCCGAACGCACGAGACCGCTGTGCGTGTCCCGGGCCGCGCGCTCGAACGCACGGGCGGAGCCGACGATGCCGGCCCGGTCCAGGCGGGCCGCCACGGAGCCCAGGTCCTCGCCCGGCTCCACTGAGAACGTCACCTCGTCACCCTCGACGGCCGTGTGGTCGGAGCCGCTCAGGAAGCCGCGCACGATCAGCCCGACCACGACGGCGAACGCCACGAGGACGGTGCCCAGCACCAGCGCGGTCCGCCGCCGACCGGCGCCGCGGTCGACCCGCGGGGCCGGGTGGGACCCGGAGCCCCGGCGACGCAGGAGCCTGCGAGGCCGGCGTGGGCCGGCCGCGTCGACCGGCTGGGACGGGGCGCCGAGATCGGCCTCGTCCGCCTCGTCGTGGACGAAGCCGAACACGTCGAGGTCGTCGTGGACGTCGGCCTCGTCGCCGAGCAGATCGTCCCAGTGGTCCTCACCACGAGCGTGCTGGTGCTCGCCGGTCACCGGATCTGCTCCCGGTCCTGGCCGGCCCAGCGTCCGGTGCGGCGCTGCTCGTCCACGGCGGCCTGCAGGATCGCGACGGCGGCCGCCTGGTCGATCACGCCGCGGCTGTCCTTGACGGACCGGCCCGCGGCCCGCAGTCCGGCCTGCGCGGAGACCGTGCTGAGCCGCTCGTCGACGAGCCGGACCGGCACGGGGTGGCCCGTCTCGACCAGGGCGGCGGCGACGGCGTCCGCGTAGTCGAGGGCGTCCTGCGTGGACGGCGTGTGCTCGCCCCGCAGATTCACCGGCAGGCCGACGTACACGGCGACGACGTCGAGCTCGCGTGCGTGGGCGACGAGCTCGTCCACGTCGCGACGTCGACGCGCATCCCGCCGCAGGGTGGCCACGGGGGTGGCGATCAGGCCGTCGGGGTCGGCCGACGCGACGCCCACGCGGGCACGGCCGACGTCGACGCCGAGGGTGCGCCCCCGGCGCACGGCGTCGCTCGCCACGGCGGCCCCGTCCTGACCTGCGCTCACGTCCGCCTCAGGCCGCGCGCACCGCGGCGACGACGGCGTCGAGCGCATCCCCGACGCGCGTGACGTCCTGGCCGCCGCCCTGGGCGACGTCGTCCTTGCCTCCGCCCCCGCCGCCGAGCACGCCGGTGGCGATCTTGACCATGGCGCCCGCCTTGAGGCCGGCCGCGCGGGCGGCCTCGTTGGTCGCCACGATCACGAGGGGCCGGCCCTTGGCCTCGGCCGTGAGGGCCACGAGCACGGGGGTGCCCGCCGCGTTGCCGCCGGCCGACTCGATCCGGGCGCGCAGGTCCAGCGCGAGGGAACGCAGCTGGTCCCCGGCCACGTCGCCGGCGTGGTGCGCCAGCACCCGCACCGCCGTCCCGGCGGAGGTCGTGACGTCCTGGGCCTGCCCGGCGAGCTGGCCGGCCTGGGCCTGCAGCGCCTGGGCCCGCAGCTCCGCGACCTGCTTCTCGGCCGCCTTGAGCCGGTCCAGGGTGGCGCCGATGCGGTCCTTGAGCTCCTCGGCCGGGGCCTTGAACATCTCCGAGAGCTCGGAGACGAGGGTGCGCTCCGCGGCGAGGTGGCGGAACGAGTCCAGGCCGACGAGCGCCTCGACGCGGCGGTTGCCCGAGCCCACGGACTGCTCGCCGAGCAGGGTCAGCGAGCCGATCTGCGCGGTGCGGCCCACGTGGGTGCCGCCGCACAGCTCGCGGGACCAGGCGCCGTCGATCTCCACGACGCGCACCCGGTCGCCGTACTTCTCGCCGAACAGGCTCATCGCGCCGAGTGCGCGCGCCTCCTCGAGGCTCATCTCCTGGGTGAGCACGGTGTGGTCGTCGCGGATGGCGATGTTCACCACGTCCTCGACCTCGGAGCGGGCCCCGGCCGACAGCGACTCGGCCCAGCGGAAGTCGAAGCGCAGGTAGCCCTCCTTGTTGAAGGAGCCGGACTGGGTGGCCTCGGGGCCGAGGATCTGGTGCAGCGCGGCGTGCACCAGGTGGGTGCCGGAGTGGGCCTTCTCGCCGTCGAGGCGGCGCTGCAGGTCGATCGCGCCGAGGGCCTGCGCGCCGGCGGCGACCTCACCGTCGAGGACCTTGACCCTGTGCACGGACAGCCCCTTCACGGGGGCCTGCACGTCGAGCACCTCGAGGCGGAAGCCGTCGCCGGTGATCAGGCCGGTGTCCGCGGCCTGGCCGCCGGACTCCGCGTAGAACGGCGTGGCGTCCAGGACGAGCTCGAGCTCCGTGCCGGCGCCCGCGGACGGGACCTCCTCGCCGTTCTGCAGCAGGCCGCGCACCACGGACTCGGTGGTGTGCTCGGTGTAGCCGGTGAAATGGGTCTGGCCCTCGGCGCGCAGGCGCTGGTACACGGCCGTGTCCGTGTGGCCGGACTTCTTGGCCTTGGCGTCCGCGCGGGCGCGGTCGCGCTGCTCGGCCATGAGGGCACGGAACCCGGCCTCGTCCACGGCGACGCCGGCCTCCTCCGCGATCTCCAGCGTCAGCTCGATCGGGAAGCCGTAGGTGTCGTGCAGCTCGAACGCGTCCGGGCCCGCGATGCCGCCGCCCGCCGAGCGAGCCTGGCCGACCGCGGCGTCGAGGCGGGCCGTGCCCGCGGCGATGGTCCGCAGGAACGCCTTCTCCTCGGCGTAGGCGATCCGGGAGATGCGCTCGAACTCGTCCGCCACGACCGGGTAGGTGCCCTTCATCGCGTCCCGGGAGACCGGCAGCAGTTCGGGGAACACCGGCTCGGTGACGCCCATCAGGCGCAGGGCGCGGACGACGCGGCGGATGAGGCGGCGCAGCACGTAGCCGCGGCCCTCGTTGCCGGGACACACGCCGTCGCTGATCAGCATCAGGGCCGAGCGCACGTGGTCGGCCACCATGCGCAGGCGGACGTCGTCGTCGTAGTGCGGGTCGGCCGGGTCCTCGGTGGAGGTGTAGGCCCGGCCGGCCAGCTGCGCCGCGCGGTCGAGCACCGGGCGGACCTGGTCCGTCTCGTACATGTTCTCCACACCCTGGAGGATCATGGCGAGCCGCTCGAGGCCGAGACCGGTGTCGATGTTCTTGTGCTCGAGCTCGCCGGCGACGTCGAAGTCGTCCTTCGAGCGCACCGCGGAGAGGCGGTACTGCATGAACACGAGGTTCCAGATCTCGATGTAGCGGGTGTCGTCCGCGGCCGGGCCGCCGTCGACGCCGTACGCGGGGCCGCGGTCGTAGAAGATCTCCGAGCAGGGGCCGCCCGGGCCGGGCTGGCCGGTGTTCCAGTAGTTGTCGTCCTTGCCCATGCGCTGGATGCGCTCGGGACGGACGCCCACGTCCTCGCGCCAGATGCGCTCGGCCTCGTCGTCCTCGCGGTACACGGTGACCCAGAGGCGCTCGGGGTCCAGGCCGAAGCCACCGTCCTCGACCGAGGACGTCAGCAGCTCCCAGGCCATCGGGATGGCCGTCTCCTTGAAGTAGTCGCCGAAGGAGAAGTTGCCGCACATCTGGAAGAAGGTGCCGTGGCGGACGGTCTTGCCGACCTCCTCGATGTCCGCGGTGCGGATGCACTTCTGCACCGAGACGACGCGCGGGCTCGGCGGGGTCTGCTCCCCCAGGAAGTACGGGATGAACGGGACCATGCCGGCCACCGTGAACAGCAGCGACGGATCCGGCGAGACGAGCGACGCCGACGGCACCACGCGGTGCCCCCTGGACTCGAAGAAGGCGGTCCAGCGGCGGGCGATCTCCTGGGACTTCATGCGGGGGTGTCCTTCTGCGTGGTGGTGGTCTGGGGGCGGGCGGCGCCGTGCGACGGCGGCTCCACGGTCTCCCCGGCGATGATCGGCCCCGTGTGGGGCAGGTAGGGGGCGGCCCAGGGGGCCTGGGCGCGCACGCGGTCGGCCAGGCGCCGCGCACCGTCCTGCAGGGCGGCCGTGGCGGCGTCGGCGGCGGCCTCACCGGCCTGGCGGGCCAGACGCTCCGGGTCCAGGCGGGCGGAGAACCCCGCGCGCCCCCCAGCGGAGCCGGGATCCGACGTCGGCGCGTCGGTCCCGTCGGTGGCCGGGTGGGCACGGTCTCCGAGGGCGCGGTGTGCGAACCAGCCGGATGCGGCGCCGGCGCCGACGAGCAGCAGCGAGCGGAGCATGGCGGGGGCCTCCTTCGGACGGCAGGGATTCCGGCCCCACCTTACCGGGCGCGGCGCCGATCCCCGGCGCCGATCCCCGGCGGCGGGCCCGGGGGACGCCGCAGGCCCGGTCACCTCCGAGAGGTGACCGGGCCTGCGGGACGCGCGGGGCGCCGTCGTCCGGGAGGGACCCGGACGGGGCGGATCAGCGCGCGTAGTACTCGACCACGAGCTGCTCCTCGCAGGTCACGGGGACCTCGGAGCGCTTCGGGCGACGGGTGAGGGTGGCGCGCAGCTTGTCGATCTCCACGGTCAGGTAGCCCGGGGTGGCGGGCAGGACCTGCTGGTGGGCGCCGGCGGCGGCCAGCTGGAAGGGGACCATCTTCTCCGAGCGCTCGTGCACGTGGATCATCTGGCCCTCCTTCACGCGGAACGAGGGGATGTCCACGCGCTTGCCGTCCACCAGGATGTGGCGGTGCACGACGAGCTGGCGGGCCTGCTGGATGGTGCGGGCGAAGCCGGCGCGCAGCACGAGGGCGTCGAGGCGCTGCTCGAGGAGCTCGACCAGGTTCTCACCGGTCAGGCCGGCGGTGCGCTTGGCCTCCTCGAAGTAGCGGCGCATCTGGGCCTCGCGGATGTTGTACTGGGCGCGCAGACGCTGCTTCTCCTTGAGGCGCACCGCGTAGTCCGAGTCCTGCTTGCGGCGGGCGCGGCCGTGCTGGCCGGGGCCGTACGGACGACGCTCCATGTACTTCTCGGCCTTGGGGGTCAGCGCGATGCCCAGGGCGCGGGAGTGCCGCACGGTGCGGCGGGTGCGAAGGTTGCCACTCATGGTGGACCTGCCTTTCCTTGACGTGCGGCACGGTTCGGGTTTGTCTCGAGGTCTCGTCCGGGCGCCGGGGCGCACGGGTCAAGGGGACTCGAACCTGGCCTCCCCGCGATCCTGAGGAGAGCTGAGGGGCGTGCCGCCGCCCGTCATCCACTGATGCGCTGCGCGTCCCTCGCCCGGGCACGCGGGTGTCCCGTGAACCGTTCGAGGGGGATGCGTCCGGGGCGCAGCGCCTGCCAGACAGCGGACCACTCTACCAGAGCCGGGTCGGCGCCCACACTCTGGCGGGCGGGAGGGCGCCCGCCGTCATTCACCGCGGATGATCCGGCGCAGCGCGGCCACCTGCTCGGCGAGCCGCTTCTCGTGGCCGATGGCCTTGGGCCGGTAGTAGTCCTTCCCCACCAGCGGGTCCGGGGCGTACTGCTGGCGCGCCACGGCGTGCGGCTCGTCATGGCTGTAGACGTAGCCCTGGCCGTGGCCGAGGGCCGCCGCGCCGGGGTAGTGCGCGTCCCGCAGGTGCGCGGGCACCGCGCCCGTGTGGCCGGCCCGCACGTCCGCGATCGCCTCGTTCACGGCGGTGTAGCTCGCATTGGACTTCGGCGCGGTGGCCAGATGCGTCACGGCCTGCGCCAGGATGATGCGTCCCTCCGGCATGCCGATCAGCTGCACGGCCTGGGCGGCGGCCACGGCCGTCTGCAGCGCGGTCGGGTCGGCCATGCCCACGTCCTCGGACGCGGAGATGATCAGCCGCCGGGCGATGAACCGGGGGTCCTCCCCCGCCTCCAGCATCCGGGCGAGGTAGTGCATCGACGCGTCCACGTCCGAGCCGCGGATGGACTTGATGAAGGCGCTGATCACGTCGTAGTGCTGGTCGCCGTCCTTGTCGTAGCGCTGGACGTGGTGGTCCATCGCCTGCGCGGCGTCCTCCTCCGTGACCGCGACGGCGCCCTCCCCCGCCCGGCCGGCCTCGCGCGCCTTGTCCAGGGCGACGCCGGCCGCGGCCTCCAGCACCGTGAGCGCCCGCCGCGCGTCACCGCCGGCCATCCGCACCAGGTAGTCCCGCGCGTCGTCCTCGAGCACCACGGCCCCGTTGAGCCCGCGCTCCTGGGTCACGGCACGGTCCAGCAGCCCGACGATGTCGTCGTCCGTGAGCGGACGCAGCGTGAGCAGCAGCGACCGGGAGAGCAGGGGTGCGATCACCGAGAAGGACGGGTTCTCCGTGGTCGCCGCCACGAGCACGACCCAGCGGTTCTCGACGCCCGGCAGCAGCGCGTCCTGCTGCGCCTTGGAGAAGCGGTGGATCTCGTCGAGGAACAGGACGGTGGTGCGGCCGTAGAGGTCGCGTTCGCGCTGGGCCTGCTCCATCACCTGCCGCACGTCCTTCACGCCGGCCGTGATGGCGGACAGTTCCGTGAACGTGCGCCCGGGGGCGCGGGCGATCACGTGGGCGAGCGTCGTCTTCCCGATGCCCGGCGGCCCGTACAGGATAACCGAGCTCGGTCCCGCGGCGGAGTCCGGATCGGGCTCGGCGAGCTTGCGCAGCGGGGAGCCCGGCCGCATCAGGTGCCGCTGGCCCAGCACGTCATCCAGCGTGCGCGGGCGCATGCGCACGGCCAGCGGTGCGCCGGGGTGCGGGGCGGCCACGGTGCCGGCCGGGCCGTCGTCGTCGGCCCCGGTGTGCGCGGCGCTGAAGAGGTCGTCCATCGGGTCCAGGGTAGTCCTCGGCCCGCGGGGGCGTGGGTGGCATCCTGGCCGCATGAGCCCCGCCGCCCCGCGCACCGACCACACCCACGTCCTGCTGCTTCGCGGGATCAACGTGGGCCGGAGCAACCGTGTCGGCAGGGACACGCTGATCCGCTGGGCCCAGGAAGCCGGCGGGGAGGCGGTCACCACCCACTTGGCCAGCGGCAACGTCCTGTTCCGGGCGTCCTCCGACGCGGCCGCGGAGGGCGTGCGGCAGGGGTTCGCGCGACGGGCGCGTGAGGAGGGCGGCCTCGACGTCCCCGTGGTCCTCGTGGACGTGGGCACGCTCCGCCGCGCCCTGGAGCTGCACGACGCGCTCCCCTGGGCCGGCGGCGAGCCGAAGCGCACCCAGCTCACCGTGCTCGAGGACGACCCCGCACCCGAGGCGGCCGCCGCCCTGGCAGCGCTCGACCACGGGGACGACCGACCCGCGGGGCCGGATCGCACGGCGCTGGAGGGACGGCTGCTGTGGACGCGCTGCGCCACGGGGGTCGCCGACTCCCCGCTCACCCCGGCCCGCCTCGACCGGGCGCTCGGGGTGCGCGGCACGGCCCGGAACCTCACGACGGTGCGGGTGCTCGCGGGGCTGCCGGCCGGGGCCTGACCGCGGCGGACAGCACGCGGGGCGTCCGGCGACGTCGACACCCGCGGGACACCGCGCGCTGGCCGGGACGTCACGGTCCGTTCACATCGGTGCGATGGGGTGACCCCGTCCTCCGCCTCCCTGCCCTGACTGGAGCATCCATGCGTCGCTTCGCACGCCTCGCCACGGCCGTCACGGCCGCGGCCCTGTCCACGGCCTTCCTGGCCCCGGCCTCCCTCAGCGCGCCCGCCCCGCACTCGGCCGCGGCCCAGCGCGCCGCCGTCGCCGACGCCTCGTCCGGCAAGGGCGTCGAGCTCACCCGCGCCGGCACCCATGAGACCGGCGTGTTCGGCGAGTCCGCCGCCGAGATCCCGGCCTTCGACGCGGTCTCCGGCCGCCTGTTCGTGGTGAACGCGCAGCGCGGCGCCGTCGACATCATGCGCCTGGGCGCCGACGCCGCCCCCGTGGCCCAGCGGACCCTCTCCACCGAGGGCTTGCGCACCGCGGACGGATCCGTCACGGACGAGGGCGTCACGGTGAACTCCGTGGCCGTCTCCGGCGGGGTGATGGCCGTCGCCGTCGAGGCCGCCGAGAAGACCGACCACGGCTGGGTCGTGTTCTTCGACACCACCACCCTGCGCTACCTCGGCGGCGTGCGGGTGGGCGCCCTGCCGGACTCGTTGGCCTTCTCCCCGAACGGTGCCCACGTGGTGGTCGCCAACGAGGGCGAGCCGGCCGATGACTTCTCGGTGGACCCGGAGGGCACGATCTCCGTGGTCTCCGTGCCGAAGAACGCCCAGCAGTTCTCCCGCCTGACCCAGGACGCGGTGCGCACCGTGGACTTCCGCGCCTACGACGCCGGCACCGCCCTGCCCGCCGGCGTGCGCGTCTCCGGCCCCGATGTGGCCGTGCCCGCCGGTCACGAACCGGCCGGCCGGGTGGCTCGCAACCTCGAGCCGGAGTACGTCAGCATCGACCCGACTGGACGCACCGCCTACGTGTCCGTGCAGGAGGCCAACGCCGTCGCCGTCGTGGACCTGAAGTCCGCGACCCTGACGGACCTCTGGGCGCTCACGCCCACCGACTGGTCCACCGAGGGCGTGCTGGACGTCTCGGACAAGGACGGCGGCATCGAGCTGCACCACTGGCCGGTCTACGGCCTGCCCATGCCCGACGGCATCGACACCTACCGCTGGCACGGCCAGGACCTGATCGTCACCGCCAACGAGGGTGACGGGCGGGAGTGGGGCGACTACAGCGACTCCGAACGCGTCAGCGACCTGGACCTGTGCGCCGCCGAGTTCCCGGACGCCCAGGCCCTGCAGAAGAAGGGCGCCCTGGGCCGTCTGAAGGTGCTCACCGACCTCGGCGACGCCTCCGTGCGCGGCTGCCACTCCTCCCTGACCACGCTGGGCGGCCGATCCTTCTCCATCTACACCGCGGACGGCACCCGCCTGTTCGACTCCGCCGGCATGATCGAGGAGCAGATCGCCCGGATGGTCGGCGCCGGTGCGCTGCCGCAGTGGGCGTTCAACGCGGACAACGACGCGACCCCGTCCGGGGACTCCCGTTCGGACGACAAGGGCCCCGAGCCCGAGTCCGTGGTGGTGGGCACGATCCAGGGCCGCACCTACGCGTTCGTGGGCCTGGAGCGCGTGGGGGGTGTCATGGTCTTTGACATCAGTGACCCGCGGAACGCCACCTACGTGGACTACGTCAACGACCGTGACGGGGATGCCGCGGGCGACGACGCCACAGTCGGCCTGGGTGACATGGGCGCCGAGGGCCTGGCCTTCGTGCCGGCCCACGAGTCCCCCTCCGGCTCGGCCCTGCTGATCGTGGCCAACGAGGTCTCCGGTTCGACCACCGTGTACGAGGTGGAGCCCACGAAGTGGAAGTGAGGCGTCGGGCGGCGAGAACGCTGAGCTGAGGTCCCGGGCCGACCGGGCAGCCGAGGGGTCGGAATGAGCGCCGGCACGGTCCTCATTCCGACCGCTCGCCTCCCCGGTCCGTGTCAGAGGCCCCGCCCTGGACGAGGGCGGTCATGTGAGGATGGCTGCATGCGTGCCGTCTGCCAGAGAGCCCAGTCCGCGTCCGTGACCGTCGACGGAGAGGTCGTCGGCTCCTTCGCGGGTGAAGGACTGGTGATCCTGCTCGGAGTGTCGGTCACGGACACGGCGGCTGTAGCAGAGCAGGTGGCCCGCAAGGTGGCCGGGCTCCGCATGCTCGACGGCGAGCGGTCCCTCACCGACGCCGGCGCCCCGGCGCTCGTGGTCAGCCAGTTCACCCTCTACGGGGACGTCCGCAAGGGACGTCGCCCGTCGTGGACCCGCTCCGCCAAGGGCGAGCAGGCGCAGCCGCTGTACGAGCGGTTCATGGCCGAGCTGGAGTCCTCGGGCGTGCGCGTGGAGCGCGGGGTGTTCGGCGCGATGATGGACGTCTCCCTCACCAACTCCGGGCCGTTCACGCTGATCGTGGACTCGGACGAGCTGGCCGGCCCGCGGCACGGCTGAGGCCGGGCCGCAGCACGACCTCTGCCACCGATCTGTTGCGGAAACGACCCTTCCGGCGCCTTGGGTGAGGCCCGGAAGGGTCGTCTGCGCAGATGATCCCCCGTGCCCGCTCCGACGGCGGGCCCGCCGCGGGCCCGGATCAGGCCTCCGGCTCGGCCTCGGCCTTCGTCGGCTCCGGCTGCGCGTCGACGCCGGCTTCCTTGCGCTGCTGGGCGGTGATGGGCGCCGGGGCGGCCGTCAGCGGGTCGAAGCCGCCGCCGGTCTTCGGGAACGCGATGACCTCGCGGATCGAGTCGGTGCCGGCCAGCAGGGCGACCACGCGGTCCCAGCCGAACGCGATGCCGCCGTGCGGCGGGGCGCCGTACTTGAAGCCCTCGAGCAGGAAGCCGAACTTCTCGTTCGCCTCCTCCGAGGACAGGCCCATGACCTCGAACACACGCTCCTGCACGTCCTGACGGTGGATGCGGATGGAGCCGCCGCCGATCTCGTTGCCGTTGCACACGATGTCGTACGCGTAGGCCAGGGCTGAGCCCGGGTCGGTGTCGAAGGTGTCCGCGAACTCCGGCTTGGGCGAGGTGAACGCGTGGTGCACGGCGGTCCAGGCGCCCGCGCCCACGGCGACGTCGCCCGAGGCCACGGCGTCGGCCGCCGGCTCGAACATCGGCGCGTCCACGACCCACACGAACGCCCAGTCGGCGTCCTTCGCGGCCACGCCGTCACCGGCGTCGGTGAACAGCCCGCAGCGACGGCCGATCTCCACGCGGGCCGCACCCAGCAGCGCGCGGGACTCCTTCGGCTTGCCGGCGGCGAAGAACACGCAGTCGCCCGGGTTCGCACCCACGGCGGCGGCCAGGCCGGCCTTCTCCTCCTCGGAGATGTTCTTGGACACCGGGCCGGTCAGCTCGCCGTCCTCCTGGATGAGCACGTAGGCCAGGCCCTTGGCGCCGCGCTGCTTGGCCCACTCCTGCCACGCGTCGAGGGTGCGGCGGGCCTGGGAGGCGCCGCCCGGCATCACGACGGCGCCCACGTACTCGTTCTGGAACACGCGGAACGGGGTGTCCTTGAAGTACTCGGTCAGGTCCGTCAGCTCGAGGCCGAAGCGCAGGTCCGGCTTGTCCGAGCCGTACTTCTCCATCGCCTCGGCGTAGGTCATGCGGCGGATCGGTGTCGGCACGTCCACGCCCACGAGGGCCCACAGGGCCTTGACGATCTTCTCGCCGAGGGCGATCACGTCGTCCTGCTCCACGAAGGAGGCCTCGATGTCCAGCTGGGTGAACTCGGGCTGACGGTCGGCACGGAAGTCCTCGTCGCGGTAGCAGCGGGCGATCTGGTAGTACTTCTCGATCCCGCCCACCTGCAGCAGCTGCTTGAACAGCTGCGGCGACTGCGGCAGGGCGTACCAGGAGCCGGGAGCCAGGCGGGCCGGGACGAGGAAGTCGCGGGCGCCCTCCGGCGTCGAGCGCGTGAGGGTCGGGGTCTCGACCTCCACGAAGCCCTCGCCGTGCAGCAGCTCGCGTGCCGTCCGGTTGACCTCGGAGCGCAGGCGCATGATGCGCGAGGGCTGCGGGCGGCGCAGGTCCAGGTAGCGGTGGCGCAGCCGGGCCTCCTCGCCGACCTCCACGTGCTCGTCCACCTGGAACGGCAGGGCGGCGGCGGTGTTGAGCACCGTCACGGTCTCCGCGATCAGCTCGATCTCACCGGAGGGCAGGTTCGGGTTCTCATTGCCCTCGGGGCGGCGCTCGACCGTGCCGGTGACCTGCAGGACCCACTCGTTGCGCAGCGGGTCGAAGTCCGCCTCGTCCCGCACCACGACCTGGGCGAAGCCCGAGGCGTCGCGCAGGTCCACGAAGGCCACGCCGCCGTGGTCGCGCCGCCGCGCCACCCAGCCGGTGACGGTGACGGTCTGGCCGATGAGCGAGGCGTTGAGCTCGCCGAGGGAGTGGGTGCGCAGCACGAGGATCCTCTCCGTCCGTTCGCCGGACGATGTGCGGGGTTCATGTGATGGTCGACGCCGTGTGATACGCCTGCGGGGCGGGCGCGCGCCGTTCCCGTCAGTCTAGTGCCCCGCCCGCATTGCCCCAGCCCAGGAGGACCCCGTCATGACCGCCGCCCTGCAGCGCCGCCTGACCCTGCTCCACGCCGTCGCGATCGGCCTCGGCTCGATGATCGGCGCGGGCGTGTTCACCGCGATCGGCCTGGCGGCCGCGCTCACCGGCGGCCACCCGGGCCTGCTGTACGCGGCCCTGGCGGTCGCGGCCGTCGCGGCCCTGTGCAACGCCCTGTCCACGGCGCAGCTGGCCACCGTCCACCCCGAGTCCGGCGGCGCCTACGTCTACGGCCGGCGGCAGCTGCACCCGTGGGCCGGCTTCGTCGCCGGCTGGGGCTTCGTCACGGGCAAGACCGCGTCGGTGGCCGCGATGGCGGCCACCCTCGGCCTGTACCTCTTCCCCGACGACGCCGCCGCGGCCCGGTGGACGGGCGTGGCCGCCGTCGTCGTGCTCACCGGCGTGGCGATGGCGGGCGTGACGCGGACCGCGCAGGCGACGACGGCGATCCTCATGCCCGTGCTCGCCGTGCTCGTCCTGGCCATCGGCGCGGGCCTGGCGCGCGAGGCCCCCGGGGGCTCGGCCGCGGCACTCGGCGACGGCTCCCCCGTGCAGGGCGTGCTCATGGGCGCGGGCGTCCTGTTCTTCGCGTTCGCCGGCTACGCGCGCGTGGCCACCATGGGCGAGGAGGTCATCGACCCCGCACGCACGATCCCGCGCGCCATCCTGATCGCCCTCGCCGTGACCGTGGCGCTGTACCTGCTGCTCGCCACGGCGCTGATCTCGGGCCTCGGGACCTCCGGGCTGGCCCGGTCCCCGGCGCCCGTGCGCGACCTGCTCGAGACCGCCCTGGGCTCCGGCTGGGGCTGGGTGGCCGTGGCCGGCGCCGCCCTCGCCGCGGCCGGGGCCATGCTCAACCTGCTGACGGGCATCTCCCGCACCGCCCTGGCCATGGCCCGCGAGTCCGACCTGCCCCGCCCCCTGGCACGGGTCCATGCGGGGACCGGCACGCCGTGGACGGCTCAGCTGACGGTGGCCGTGGCCGTGATCCTGCTCCTGCTCACCACGGACATCCTCACCGTGGTGGGCTTCAGCTCGTTCGGCGTGCTCGTCTACTACGCGGTGGCGAACCTGTCCGCCCTGACCCTGCGCGGGGACGACGGCCGCCGCCCGGCCCGGCCGCGCCCGCTGCGCGTCCCGCGCGCCGTCAACGTGCTCGGCCTGGCCCTGTGCCTGCTGCTCGCCTTCAGCCTGCCGCCGATGTCCGTGGCCGCGATGGCGGGCGTGTTCCTGATCGGGGTGGGCGGGCGCGCGTTCGTGCGGGCTGGGCGCCGCCGCCGGTGACCCGACGCGCGGACGGGTGTCGGCGTCGCGCGCCGGGGCCGACGCACCGGCCCGCCCGCTCAGTCCTGCGCGCGGGCGACCTGCGGCAGCAGGTCCTCGGCCGGCGGGGTCCAGTCGGCCGGGTCCGCGGCGTGCTGCTCGCCGGAGCGGATGTCCTTCACCTCGTGGACCCGCGCGCCGGCGTCGTTCCGGCCCATGAACCACACGAACGGGATGCCGCGGCGGTCCGCGTACTTGATCTGCTTGCCGAACTTCTCCGCGGACACCGCGACCTCCGCGGGGATGCCGCGCTCCCGCAGCAGGGCCGCGACGTCCTGGGCCTCGGACCAGTCCTCGTCCGCCGTCAGCGCCACGTACACCGCGGTCGGCACGGAGCGGGAGGCCACGGCCATCTGCTGGGACAGCATGCGCATCACCAGCCGCGTCACGCCGATGGACAGTCCGACACCGGGGAACACGCGGTTCCCCTTGGACGCGAGCGCATCGTAGCGGCCGCCCGAGCAGATCGAGCCGAGCTGCTCGTGGCCCACCAGGACGGTCTCGTAGACGGTGCCCGTGTAGTAGTCCAGGCCGCGCGCGATGGACAGGTCCGCCACGGCGCGCCCGGGGGCGCGGCGGTGCAGGGTGGCGACGACGTCGGCCAGCTCGGTCAGCCCCTCCTCGAGCAGCTCGTGGGTCACCCCCAGGGCGCGGACCCGCTCGACGAACGAGGCGTCCGGCGTACGGATGTCCGCCAGGGCCAGCGCCTGCGCAGCCTGTTCGGGGCTCGCGCCGACCTCCTCCTGGAGCAGCCGCGCGACCTCCTCCGGGCCGACCTTCTCCAGCTTGTCGATGCTGCGCAGCACGCCGGCGGTGTCCTCCAGGCCGATGCCCCGGTAGAAGCCCTCGGCGAGCTTGCGGTTGTTCACGCGGATGAGGAAGTCGCCGATCGGCAGGGCGCCGAGCGCCTCGGCCATCACCAGTGCGACGTCGGCGTCGTACCGGGGCGAGAGGGCGCCGTCGCCGACGACGTCGATGTCCGCCTGGGTGAACTCGCGGGCGCGGCCCTCCTGGGGGCGCTCCCCGCGCCAGACCTTCTGCATCTGGTAGCGACGGAAGGGGAAGGCGAGGTGGCCGGCGTTCTCCACGACGTAGCGGGCGAACGGCACGGTGAGGTCGAAGTGCAGGGCCAGGCGCTTGGGGTCGGCCGGGTCCCTGGGATCGCGCCGGCCCGCGGCGACCTCCTCGTCCTCGGCCAGGCGCGAGACCGCGTAGACCTCCTTGTCCACCTCGCCCTTGCGCAGCAGCTGGCCCAGGGTCTCCACGGCACGGGTCTCGATGCCGGCGAACCCGTGCAGCTCGAAGGTCCGTCGCAGCGTGTCGAGCACGTGCTGCTCCACGAGCCGCTCGGCGGGCAGCCACTCGTGGAAACCGGACAGGGAGGCCTTGCGGGACATGGCGATCCTTCGAGACGACGACGGCGGGGACGCACGACGGTCCCCCGCCGGCGCACCGGCCCAGTCTAGGCGCGGGCGCTGTCCGGCCCGGTACGCTGGCCCTGTTCGTGTCCATCCCGACCGGCCGCATCCCTCGACGACTGCGCGCCGGCGCAGTCAGGGAGAGTTCCAGCGGTGACCAATCACATGCAGCCCGACGACCAGCAGTCCCCCACCACCGAGGCCACCCCCGCGCCGGCCGAGGCCGCCGAGGCGCGGCCCGTCCCCGACGCGCCGGCGCACGGTGATTCCGCCCAGCCCGCCGAGGCGCCCGCCGCGCCCTCCCCGGCCGCCATGAAGAAGGCCAGCCCGGCC
>NZ_JABFAX010000016.1:90141-110328 GCF_017168395.1 Micrococcus sp. KRD128
TCGTGGCCCCGACCGTGCCCCCCACCCCGGTGGAGGAGGCCGCCGCGTTCGCCCGGGTGAGCGAGGACGGCCACGTCACGCTGCTGGACGGGCAGGAGGAGCACGCGGTCGGCCAGGTGCCGGACGCGAGCACCGAGGACGCGCTGGCGTACTTCGTGCGCAAGTACGACGACGTGCGCGCCCAGATGGCCCTGTTCGAGCAGCGCATCGCCGCCGGCGCCCCCTCGAGTGAGCTGGGCCGGGCGCTGGGCCAGATGACGACCGCGGTGAACGAGCGCCACATGGTCGGCGACATGGACGCCCTCCGCACCCGCCTGGCGGCCCTGGAGACCCTCCTGGGCGACTACCGCGCCGCGGAACAGGAGGCCCGGCAGGCCGCCCAGGCCGAGCAGCTGGCCACCCGCGAGGCCATCGTCGCCGAGGCCGAGACCTTCGCCCAGACCCCGGCCGAGCGGATGCCCTGGAAGACCGCGTCCCAGCGCATGACGGAGCTGTTCGAGGAGTGGAAGGCCGCCCAGAAGGCCGGCCCGCGTCTGGCCAAGTCGGTCGAGGACGACCTGTGGAAGCGCTTCCGCGGCGCCCGCACCACGTTCGACAAGACCCGCCGCGCCCACTTCTCCCGGCTGGACGCCGCCTCGGCCGAGGCCAAGCAGGTCAAGGAGCGCCTCATCGCCCGCGCCGAGGAGCTGTCCACCTCCACCGACTGGGGCGTGACCGCCGGCAAGTACCGCGACCTGATGGACGAGTGGAAGCGCGCCCCCCGGGCCTCCCGCAAGGAGGACGACGCCCTCTGGGCCCGCTTCCGCGCCGCCCAGGATGTCTTCTTCGCCGCCCGCAAGGCCGCGAACCAGGAGATCGACCGCGAGTACGGGGCCAACCTGAAGGTGAAGGAGCAGATCCTCGCCGACGGCCAGAAGCTGCTCCCCTTCACGGACGTCAAGGCCGGGCGGCGCGCGCTCAACGAGCTGCGCGGGCGGTGGGAGGATGCCGGCCGCGTGCCCCGCGGGGACGTCCGTCGCATGGAGGAGGGCTTCCGCAAGCTCGAGGACGCCCTCAAGCAGGCGGAGAACGAGCACTGGCGCCGCACCGACCCGGAGACCAAGGCCCGCACGAACTCCGCCCTCACGCAGCTCGAGGAGACCATCGCCGGGCTCGAGGCGGATCTCGCCCGGGCCCAGGCCCAGGGCGACCAGCGCGCCGTCACGAAGGCCCAGGAGGCGCTCGACGCGCGCCTGCAGTGGAAGCAGGCCCTCGAGGCCTCGGCCTCCGAGCTCCGCTGAGCCCCACGCGTCTCGAGCACGCCCCCGCGGCCCGCCTGTCCACAGGCGGCCGCGGGGGCGTCCTCGTCTCTGGCAGGCTCCGGGCATGACGACCGTGACGATCGAGGAGACCGCCCCGACCGGGGCGCTCGTGTTGGCGGGCGACCCCTTCACGGAGCCGGAGCTGCAGGCGCTCGGCGCGCGGGGCGCCGTGCGGCCGCTGCTGCCCGGAGTGTGGGCGCGGCCGGACGCGGCGGACGACCCCGCGGTCCGGGCCGCTGCCCTGTGGACCCTCGGCGGCCCGCTCCTGGCCGCCGGTTGGACCGCGATCGGCCCGTCGGCGGCCTGGATCCTGGCCGGCGGCGCGGCGCCCGGGCGGCTGCACGCCGCCGTGCCGCACTTCCACCGGCGCCCCGCCGGCGGGGGCCTGCTGCCCTGGACGCTCACCGAGTCGGACGTCGCCGCCGATGCCACGGGCGTCGCCCCCGCCGAGCAGGACGTGCTCCGGTTCGGCCCCGTGCGGGTCACCACGCCCGCCCGGACGGTCGAAGACCTGCTGCTCAGCGCGGACCCGGATGCGGCGCGGCGCGCCGCCGCCGTGATCGGCGCCCACGGCGCCGCCGGGCTGCGGGAGCGGCTGGCCCGCCGGACCCGCCGTGCCGGCGTCGTGGCGGCCAGGCGCCGGCTGGGCGCCCTGCTGGCGGCGCTGGACGTCCCCGACTGAGGCCGTCAGGCTCAGGTGCGGTGCACGTCGAAGACGCCGTCGATGCGGCGCACCGCGTCGATCACGTGGCCGAGGAACCGGGGGTCGCCCATCTCGAAGACGAACCGGCTCATCGCCACGCGGTCGCGGGTGGTGTTCACGGAGGCCGAGAGGATGTTCACGTGGTTCTCGGAGAGGACCCGTGTGACGTCGGAGAGCAGCGACTTGCGGTCCAGCGCCTCGATCTGGATCTCGACCAGGTAGACGGTGTCCCGCGACGGCGCCCAGCTGACCGGGGTGCGCCGCTCCGGCTCCTGCTCGAGCAGGGTCGCCAGGTTCGGACAGTCGACCCGGTGCACGGAGACCCCGGAGCCGCGGGTGACGAACCCGTCGATGGCGTCCGGCGGCACAGGGTTGCAGCACCGGGCCAGCTTGGCCATGACACCGCCGTCGCCGTCCACGAGCACGCCGGCGTCGTTGGTGGCCCGCGCGGGGGCGCGCCGCGCCTGTGCCGGGACCAGCTCCTGCAGGTCCACCTCGCCGACGGTCAGCTCGCCCTCCGGCTCGGCCTGCGTCGGCGTCGGCGGGGCGAGGCGCTCCGCGACGCGTTCCTGCACGGACTGCGCGGACACGTGACCATCGCCGAGGGCCACGAACAGCCCATCGAGGTCCGCGTAGCCGAGATCCGTGGCCACCTGCACCAGCTCCTCGCCGCCGAGCACGTGCTGCACGGCCATGCCGGCCTTGCGCAGCTGACGGGTCAGCGACTCGCGTCCCCGGTCGGCCTGCTCGCCGCGACGCTGCGTGGCGAAGTGGTGACGGATCTTGGACCGGGCCCGTGGCGAGACCACGAAGCCCAGCCAGTCCCGGCTCGGGCCCGCGTCCTCGGCGCGCGAGGTGAAGACCTCCACGGTGTCGCCGTGGCTCAGCGGCGTGGACAGCGGGACGAGCTTGCCGTTGACCCGGGCACCGATGGTGCGGTGGCCGACGTCGGTGTGGATGGCGTAGGCGAAGTCCACGGGCGTGGAGCCGGCCGGCAGGGTGCGGATCTCCCCCTTCGGCGTGAAGACGTACACCTCGTCCGCCCCGATCTGGGTGCGCAGCGAGGCGAGGAACTCGTCCGGGTCCCGGGTGTCCGCCTGCCAGTCCATCACCGAGCGCAGCCAGGCCGGTGTGGCCTGCACCGGTGCCTGGCCGGCGGCCTGGGCCTTGTACCGCCAGTGCGCGGCGACGCCGTACTCGGCCTGGCGGTGCATCTCCTGCGTGCGGATCTGGATCTCCACCGGCTTGCCGCCCGGCACCATCACCGTGGTGTGCAGGGAGCGGTACATGTTCAGCTTCGGGACCGCGATGTAGTCCTTGAACCGGCCCGGGACCGGGTTCCAGCGGGCGTGGATCACGCCGAGCACGGCGTAGCAGTCACGCACGGAGTCCACGAGCACCCGGATGCCCGTCAGGTCGTGGATGTCGTCGAAGTCCTTCCCGCGCGTCACCATCTTCTGGTAGATCGAGTAGTAGTGCTTCGGCCGTCCGGTGACGGTCGCCCGGATCCGGTGCTCGCGCAGATGCTCCTCGATCACGGTGCGCAGCGCCGCGATGTGCTTCTCCCGCTCCGGGTTCCGCTCCCCCACGAGGCGCACGATCTCCGCGTACATCTTGGGCTTGAGGGCGGCGAAGGAGAGGTCCTCGAGCTCCCACTTGACGGTGTTCATGCCGAGCCGGTGGGCCAGCGGGGCGTAGATGTCCAGGGTCTCCTGGGCCTTGCGCGCGCTGGACTCCGGGGAGACGTACCGCCACGTCCGCGCGTTGTGCAGCCGGTCGGCGAGCTTGATGAGCAGGACGTTCACGTCCTGGGCCATTGCGATGACCATCTTGCGCACGGTCTCGGCCTGCGCCGCGGCGCCGTAGGTCACCTTGTCCAGCTTGGTCACGCCGTCCACGAGGAGGGCGACGTCGGAGCCGAAGTCGGCGCGCAGGCGCTCCAGGGAGTAGTCCGTGTCCTCGACGGTGTCGTGCAGCAGGGCCGCCAGGAGAGTCGGGCCGGTCACGCCGATCTCGGCGAGGATCGTGGCGACCGCGACGGGGTGGGTGATGTACGGGTCCCCGGAGCGCCGCATCTGCCCCTCGTGTGCCGCGCGGGCGACCTCGAAGGCGCGGACGATGTCGGCCAGCTCGGTCTTGGTGGCTCGCTGCCGCACCGTGCGCATCAGCGGCTCGAGCAGGGGCGAGTACTCGGTGGCGTGCCGGCCGGTCAGGCGTGCGATCCGGCTGCGGGGCCGGACCGGGACGGGAGTGGGGTCCTGTTCGCTCATGGGCCACGCCTCCTGACTCGTGCGGCCCCGACCGCTCCGGCCGGGATGATCGGCGAGTCTACCCGCGCCCGTCCCGCCCCGCCCCAGAAAGACCGCCGGGCCCGGTGGCAGGTGCACCGGAGCCGCAGCGGCTCCGTCAGAGTCGCGCGCCGTCGTCCCAGGGGGCGACGTCGGGATCGGTGACCGTGTCGGAGCCACGCTCCCGGGCGGCGCGGGCCGCGGCGCGGGCGTCGTGGTCGCGCACGTCCGCGTCGTTGCGGCGCAGCAGGGCGTACAGCGGCGCCTGGAGGAACAGGGTGGACAGGGTGCCCACGATGATGCCCACGAACAGCGCGAGCGCGATGTCCCGCAGCGTTCCGGCACCGAGCAGCCCCGCGCCGATGAACAGGATCGAGCCGACCGGCAGGATGCCGACGACGGAGGTGGTGATGGACCGGACGAGCGTCTGGTTCACCGCGAGGTTCACGTTCTCGACGAAGGAGCGCTCCGGGTCCTCCTCGGCCCCGATCGTGTTCTCGCGGATCTTGTCGAAGACCACCACGGTGTCGTAGAGCGCGTAGGACAGGATCGTGAGGAAGCCGATGATGGCCGACGGCGTGATCTCGAAGCCGGTGGCGCCGTAGATGCCGGCGGTCAGCGCGACCACGTAGAGCATGCCGAGCACGGCGGCCAGGGACATCTTCCAGGTGCGGAAGTACACGGCCATGAACAGGGTCACGAGCACCACGAAGATCACCAGGCCGATCAGGGCCTGCTGCGACACGGCGTCGCCCCAGGTCGGTCCCACGAAGGTCGAGGTCACCTGGTCCTGGCCCACGCCGTAGGCCTCCTGCAGGTTCGCGGCCACGGCTCGGGTCTGGGCGTCGTCGAGCTGCTCGGTCTGGACGCGCACGGTGCCCGGGGCGACGTTCGTGACGGTGGCGTGGCCGTCGGCCAGCACGTCGGTCACGGCGCGCTCGCCCGCGGCCACGTCGGTGGAGGCCGTCTGCGAGACGGTGAACTCGGAGCCGCCCCGGAACTCGATGCCGAGGTTGAAGCCGCCGCGCAGGGCGGTCAGGCCGCCGGCGAGGACGAGCAGCAGGGCGGCGAGGGCGAACCACCGCCGCCAGCGCTGGATGAACGGGTAGGAGATGCGGCCCGAGTAGAGGGCGTTGCCCCAGTCGGCGAAGCGGTTCACTGGTCCTCCTCCTGGCGGCGGCGCTCGGCGCGGCGTCGCTCGGCGATCGTCATGGGCGGCGCGGTGCGTGAGCGGCGGCCGCCCCGGGCGGACGAGCCCGCGCGGGGGGCGCCCGTCGCGGCGAGCGGCCGCGGGGCGTCGGCGGTCGCCGCGTCGTCGGCGTCGGCCGGCTCGTCGGAGTCCTCCGCCGGAACCCCGGTGCGGGGGGCGGGGGCGGGCTCGCGGACGCGGCCGGCGCCCTGATACAGGGACGGCCCGCCCAGCAGCGACGGGTCCAGCCCGGACATCGGGTGTCCCTCGCCCACGAAGCGGGTCTGGGCCAGCAGCACCATGAGCGGGTGGGTGAACATGAACACCACGATCAGGTCGGCGATCGCGGTGAGGCCGAGGGTGAACGCGAAGCCGCGCACGTTGCCGACGGCCACGAAGTACAGCACGACGGCGGCCAGCAGGTTCACGGCCTTGGACGCGGTGATCGTCCGCTGGGCGCGCTTCCAGCCCTCGTGCACGGCGACGGGCACGGTGTGGCCCGCGCGCAGCTCGTCCTTGATGCGTTCGAAGTAGACGATGAACGAGTCCGCCGTCAGACCGATCGCCACGATGAGCCCGGCGATGCCCGCGAGGGACAGGCGGTAGTTGTCCGTCCAGCCCAGGATCGCGATGGCCAGCCACGTCAGCACGCCCGCCACGATGATCGAGGCGAAGGTCAGCAGGCCCAGGGCCCGGTACTGGAAGAACTGGTAGACGGCCACGAGGCCGAGGCCGATCAGGCCGGCGATCAGGCCCCAGAAGAGCTGGTCTCGGCCGAGCGTGGCGGAGATCTGCTGCTCGGACTCGATCGAGAAGGAGATCGGCAGGGAGCCGTAGTTGAGCTGCTCGGCCAGCTGCGCCGTCGTCTGCTCGTTCAGGGTGGGGCCGCTGATCTGCGCGCTGCCGTTGGTGATGACCACGTTGGACTGCGGCGCGGAGATCACGTCCCCGTCCAGCAGGATCGCGAACTGCTTGCGCGGGTCGCCCTCGGGGTACGGGGTGAGCTTCTGGGTGACCTCCGTAAAGGTCTTGGCGCCCTCCTCGTCGAAGTCGATGTTGACGACCCACTGGTTGGTGGAGACGCCGCTCTGGGCCTGGGCCATGCCGTTGGACGCGCCCTTGATCTGGGTGCCCGGGATGACCACGGGGCCCAGGATGTACTTCTGGGCCGGCGTGACGACGCCGTCGGCGAGCTCCTCGGAGGGCTGGCAGGCGACGATCGCCCGGTCGGACGGCGGCGGGGGCGCGGCCGGGTCCCGCGGGGCGGTGCAGTCCTTGGCCTGGAACTCGGCCAGCAGGGCCGGGGTGACCCAGTTCGGGTCGTAGGCGTCCGCCGGCTCCCCGTCGGGCTTCGGCAGCTGGTCTTCGGGAAGGCGCTGGTCCTCGGGGGTGGCCTCCCCCGGGCCGGACTGCAGCACGGGGCGGAACTGCATGTCCGCGGACGCCTGGATCAGGCGGCGGGTCTCCTCGTCCGGGACCCCGGGCAGGGAGACGACCACGTTCTGGGAGCCCTGCGTGGCGACCTCCGCCTCGGCCACGCCGGAGCCGTCCACACGCTGGCGGATGATCTCCACGGCCTGGTCCAGCTGCTCGGGGGTGACGGACTCGCCCGTCGAGGTCTCGGGGGCCAGCACCATCTGCGTGCCGCCCTCGAGGTCGAGGGCGAGCTTGGGAGCCCAGGAGGCCGCGCCGGAGGCCACGCCGCCGCCGAGGATCGCGGCCAGGACCACGAGGAGGGCGGCCAGCCAGGCCAGGGTGCGCCCGGCGGAGCCGGTGGGTGTTCTCTTCGCCATTGCTCAGGTGCTTCCGTCACATCCGAGCGGCCCCGCCAGGCGGGGCCGCGTGTGCTGGGGTGGGTGGGCCTCAGGCCAGGTCGTCGCGGCGCGGACGCGGGTCGGCGGCGTCGTCGGCGCGGTACTCGGTGCCGGGGGCGTCATCCAGACGCGACGGGTCCGCGGTGGGCGCGGCGGCGGGGTCGACGCCGGCCGGGGCCTCGGACGCGGCGGCCGTCTCGGGCTCCACGACGGTGGTGATGCCCTGCAGGTGCACGTCCATGCGGGTGCCCGGGGCGGTCTCCAGCGTCACCCGCTGGCCCTCGGTGTCCACGGCCACGACGGTGCCGAAGATGCCGGCGCCGGTCATGACCTCGACGCCCGGGGCGAGGGTGCTGCGCATCTGCGCCTGCTGCTGCTGCATCTTCTTGCCCTTGCGGAAGGAGAGGAAGAGCATCACCGCGAGCAGGGCGAAGGCGATGAGCATGAGCAGGCTGCCGCCACCCCCCTGGGCCTGCTGGGCGATCACGGGCAGGGTCGCGGCGGTGGCGACGGGCATGGGGGACTCCTGATGCTCGGGGTGGGCGGGCCTGTCCAGTGTAGGGCCCGCCCTGGGCGTCACGGTCCCGGCGTGGCCTCCGGGGCGGCGATGCCCAGGTGCTCCCAGGCCCCCGGCAGTGCGACGCGGCCACGGGGGGTGCGGGCCACCATGCCCTCGCGGATGAGGAAGGGCTCAGCCACGGTCTCCACGGTCTCGGCCTCCTCCCCCACGGCGGTGGCCAGCGTGCTGAGACCCACGGGCCCGCCGCCGAACGTGGTGCACAGGGCGGTGAGCACGGACCGGTCGAGCCGGTCCAGGCCGCGCCCGTCGACGTCGTACATGTCCAGGGCGGCGGCGGCGTCGTGCGCGCCGACCTCGGCCAGCCCCTTCACGAGCGCCCAGTCCCGCACGCGACGCAGCAAGCGGTTGGCGATGCGCGGGGTGCCGCGCGAGCGCCGGGCGATCTGCCGGTACCCCTCCGTGGCCAGCCGCATGTCCAGCAGCAGGGCGGAGCGGCGCAGGACGCGCTCGAGCTCCTCCTCGGTGTAGAAGTCCAGATGGCCCGTGAAGCCGAAGCGGTCGCGCAGCGGCCCCGGCAGGAGGCCGGCCCGCGTGGTGGCGCCGACGAGCGTGAAGGGCGGCAGCTCGAGCGGGATCGAGGTGGCGCCGGCGCCCTTGCCCACCACGATGTCCACCCGGAAGTCCTCCATGGCCATGTACAGCATCTCCTCCGCCGGGCGGGACATCCGGTGGATCTCGTCGAGGAAGAGCACCTCGCCCTCGGTGAGCGAGGACAGGATGGCCGCGAGGTCGCCCGCGTGCTGGATCGCGGGGCCGGAGGACAGCCGCAGGGGGGCGTTCATCTCCGCGGCCACGATCATCGCCAGCGTGGTCTTGCCGAGCCCGGGCGGACCGGAGAGCAGGACGTGGTCCGCGGCGCGGTCGCGCAGCCGGGCGGAGGCGAGCATGAGGTCCAGCTGCTCGCGCACGCGCATCTGGCCCACGAACTCGTCCAGGTGCTTGGGGCGCAGCGCGGCCTCGAGCCGACGCTCCTCCGGGTCGACGGCCGCCGCGGACAGCGGCGAGGACTCCGCGCTCATCGTCCGCCTCGCACAGAGCCGGCCATGCCGACGTCGCGCAGGGTGGCGCGCAGCAGCGCGGCGACGTCCCGGCCCTCGTCCAGCTCCGGGCGGGCCGCCACGGTGGCCTCGACGGCCTTGAGCGCCTCCTTCTCGGACCAGCCCAGGCCGGCCATCGCCTGCACGACGTCGGCGTGCCAGACCGTCTCGACGGCCGGCTCGTCGCTCACCTGGGCCTCCTCCTCGGGCACCGGCTCCCCGGTGGGCGCGAGGCGGCCGGAGAGCTCGACGATGATCTTGCGCGCCATCTTCGGCCCGATGCCGGGCACGCGGGTGAGGGTCTTCTCGTCCTCCTCGGTGACCGCCCGGCGCACGGCCTCGGGGTGGTGGACGGAGAGGATCGCCAGGGCGAGGCGGGGACCCACGCCGTTGGCCGTGATGAGCACCTCGAACACCTCGCGCTCGTCACGGTCCGCGAAGCCGTAGAGGGTCAGGGCGTCCTCCTTGACCACGAGGTGGGTCTGCACGGCCCCCGGCCGGCCCTCGTGCAGGGTGGCCAGCGTCTGCGGGGTGGCGGAGAACTGCACGCCCAGGCCGCCGACGGCGATGACCGCCCGGTCGAGGGCCACGTGCTCCACGGTGCCGCTGAGCGAGGCGATCATGAGGGGCCCTCCTGTCGGGACGGACGGACGCCGGTCGGCGCGGATTCGAACATATCATCGAACGCCGACGTGGCAGCGGCCTACCGGCGTCGCCCGCCGCCCGCCGAGCGCTCGGCGTCGAGCCAGGCCCGCTGCGCGGCGGTGAGCTGGCCCCGCGGGCGGGCGCGCGCGGGCGCCTTGGCGGCGAACTGCGAGCGCCCCGCACGGGAGGCGAGGTCCGCGGTGTCGAGGCCGGTCTGGCCGGCGGCGGCGCCGAGGGCGGTGCCGCGCCAGCCGTGGGCGATGGCCAGGGCGAGGGCGTCGGCGGCGTCGGCCGGGCGCGGCGGGGCGTCGAGGCGGAGGATCCGGGTGACCATCGTGGTGACCTGCTCCTTGCCCGCGTCGCCGTGTCCGGTGACGGCGGCCTTGACCTCGGAGGGGGTGTGCAGGCCCACGGGGACGCCGGCGCGTGCGGCCGCGGCGATCGCCACGCCCGCGGCCTGGGCCGTGCCCAGCACGGTCGGCGTGTTCGTGTTCGCGAACATGCGCTCGACGGCGGCGCGGTCGGGCCGGTGCGCGACGAGGACCGCGGAGACGGCCTCGTCGATGCGCAGGAGCCGCTGATCCAGGGAGGCGGTGGGCGGGGTGCCCGCGACCTCGACGTGGACGAGCGCGGCCCGACGTCGCGCGTCCACGTCCACCACGGCGATCCCGCAGCGGGTGAGCCCCGGGTCCACCCCGAGGATCCGGACGACGTCGGCGGGCCGGCGCGCGCTCAGCGCGATCAGTCCTCGTCGAGCTCGGCGAGGACCTCGGGGGCGATGTCCACGTTCGAGAAGACGTTCTGGACGTCGTCGAGGTCCTCGAGGGCATCGGTCAGCCGGAGGAAGGTCCGGGCGCCCGACGCGTCCAGCTCCACCTTCATGGTGGGGACGAACTCGAGCTCGTCGGACTCGTACTCCACGCCCGCCTCGTCGAGGGCCTTGGCCACGGACTGCAGGTCAGAGGGGTCCGAGAGGATCTCGAAGGATTCGCCGGAGAGGACGACCTCCTCGGCGTCGGCGCCGCCCTCGAGCACGGCCTCGAGCAGGCCGTCCTCGGTGTTGCCCTCGGCGGGCAGGCGCACGAGGCCCTTGCGCTCGAAGAGGAAGGAGACGGAGCCGGAGTCCGCCATGGTGCCGCCGTTGCGGGTGACGGCCGCGCGCACCTCCGCGGCGGCGCGGTTCTTGTTGTCGGTCAGGCACTCGACCAGCAGCGCCGAGCCCTGGGGGCCGCGGACCTCGTACATGATCTCGGCGTAGTCGATGACCTCGCCGGTCAGGCCGGCGCCGCGCTTGACGGCGCGGTCGATGTTGTCGTTGGGCACCGAGGCCTTCTTGGCCTTGGACACGGCCAGGTCGAGCGCGGGGTTGCCGGCGACGTCGGGGCCGCCGGCCCGCGCCGCGACCTCGATGTTCTTGATGTACTTCGCGAACGCCTTGGCGCGTCGCGCGTCGATGACGGCCTTCTTGTGCTTGGTGGTCGCCCACTTGGAATGTCCTGACATCACGCCTCCTCAGGTCTGGATCTCGTCTGCTGGCTCGACCGCCCAGTCTAGCGACGCCCGGTGGGGTGGTGCGGATCACGGCTGACTACACTCGCGCCCATGACCCACACCTCCGCGTCCTCCGTCCTGCCCGCCGACCACCCGCTGGCGACCCCCTCCGACCTGCCCTACGGGCTGCCCGACTTCTCCGCCGTCTCCGACGCGCAGCTGGCCGAGGCCGTGCGCGCGGGCATGGCGACCCAGCGGGCCGAGGTCGACCAGATCCTCGGGGCGGCCACGGCGCCGACCTTCGAGAACACCGTCCGTGCGCTCGAGCTGTCCGGCCAGCTGCTGCGCCGCTCCGCCGCGATGTTCTTCACGCTCGTGGGCGCGGACGGCACGGACGCGCGGCAGGCCCTGGCCGAGGAGCTCTCCCCCGAGCTCGCGGCCCACGAGGACGCGATCCTGCTGGACCCGCGGCTGGCGGCGCGCGTCGCGGCGATCGATGACGGCGGCCTCACCGGCGAGGACGCCCGCCTGCTGGAGACGCTGCGCCTGCGCCTCTCCCTGGCGGGGGCGGACCTGGACGAGGCCGCGCGCGAGGAGCTGCGCGGGATCAACACGGAGCTGGCGTCCCTCTCGGCCGCCTACACGCGCCGCCTCGTCGCGGACACCGCCGCCCGCGCCGTGCTGGTCACGGACCGCGAGCGCCTGGCCGGCCTGAGCGAGGACGACCTGGCCGCGGCGGCGGGGGCGGCCGCGGAGGCGGGGCACGGGGAGGGCACGGGGACGGGGACGCGGCGGCGGGCCCGTGGCTGCTGACGCTGTCCCTGTTCACGTCGCAGCCGTGGCTGGCGTCCCTGCAGGACGAGGGCATGCGGCGTGAGGTGTTCGAGGCGTCGACGGGCCGGGGCGGGTCCGGGGAGCACGAGACGCTGACGACGGCGATGGCGATGGTGCGGCTGCGGCTGCGCAAGGCGCGGCTGCTGGGGGCGGAGAGCTGGGCCGAGCAGGCGCTGAAGGACCGGGCGGCGCCGTCGACGGCGGCCGTGGAGGAGCTGCTGGCCGCGATGGCGCCGCGGGCGATGGCCAACGCGCGGGCGGACGCGGCGACGGCGGCGGCGCACGCGGGCCGGGCGAACGCCGAGGTGGCCCCGTGGGACTGGCCGGCGCTGTCCGCGGCGTACGCGCGGGAGGAGTTCGCGGTGGACGCGGACGCCCTGCGCCCGTACTTCGAGCTGGACCGGGTGCTGACGGAGGGCGTGTTCGCGGCGGCGACGGCGCTGTACGGCCTCACGTTCGCCGAGCGCCCGGAGCTGGCGCGGCACCTGTACCGCCCCGGGATCCGGGTGTTCGAGGTGACGGGTGAGGACGGTGCCGGGGTGGGTCTGTTCGTCGCGGACCTGTTCGCGCGGCCGACCAAGTCCGGCGGTGCCTGGATGCACACGGTGCGGGACAGGGCGGACGCCCTGGGCGAGCGCCCGGTGGTGTTCACCACGATGAATGTGCCGGCCCCGGCGGCGGGGCGTCCGGCCCTGCTGACGCTGGATGAGACCACCACGCTGTTCCACGAGTTCGGCCACGCCCTGCACGGACTGCTGGCCCGGGGCGAGTACGCCTCGCTCACCGGGACGAACGTGCCGCGCGACGTCGTGGAGTTCCCGTCGCAGGTCAATGAGGTGTGGCTGCGTGAGCCGTCCCTGCTGGCCGCGTACGCGCGGCACGTGGAGACGGGCGAGCCGCTGCCGGCCGGGACGCTGGAGCGGCTCGAGGCGGCGGACCTGTGGGGCGAGGGGCACCGCACGGTCGAGTACCTGGGCGCGGCCCTCGTGGACTGGGCCTGGCATTCGCTGACGGAGGAGACGGTGGACGCCGCCACGGCCGACCCGGCCGCGTTCGAGCGCCGGGTGCTGATCGAGGCGGGCATCGACCCGGACCTGGTTCCCCCGCGCTACGGCACCGGCTACTTCAAGCACATCTTCGGCGGCGGCTATGCGGCCGGGTACTACTCCTACGTGTGGGCCGAGGTGCTGGACGCGGACGCCGTGGAGTGGTTCCGCGAGCACGGCGGCATGACGCGGGAGAACGGCCGCCGGTTCGCGGACGAGCTGCTCTCGCGGGGCGACACGCGTGACCTGCTGGAGTCCTACCGCGCGTTCCGCGGCCGGGACGCCGAGCTCGAGCCGCTGCTGCGCCGTCGGGGGCTGGCGGACGCCGCGGCCTGAGCGCGGTCAGCGCCTCCTGTCGCCGGGGCGGGGGGCGCTGAGCACGGCGCGCAGCCAGCCGCGCACGGCGGTGTCCCACTTGCGCGGGTCCACGTTCTGCTCCCGGGTGTGGCGGGCCTGGTGGAAGCGGACGAACCGCACCAGGTCCGGGTTGCGCTCGGCCAGGTCCTGCGAGGGGCCGACGGGCACGTACTCGTCGTCCTCGGAGTGCAGGATCAGCGTGGGCACGCGCACGTGGTCGGCGCGGGTCACCCAGTCCAGGGCCTTGAGGTCCACGGGGGCGGCCAGGCCCGTGATGAACCGGCCGGCCCGGTTGGCCAGCAGCCACTGGCCGAGCAGGCCCACGGCTTCGGGGATCCGGTTGAGCCGGGCCTGGTGGCGCAGCACGTCCACCCAGTCCACGACGGGGCCCGTCAGGACCACGCCGCGCACGCGCGGGGCCAGCGTGGAGCGGTCCACGGTCTGCAGCACCACGGCCCCGCCCATGGACCAGCCGAAGAGGACGACGTCCCGGGCGCCATGGTCCAGGGCGTAGCGGATCGCGGCCTCGACGTCCTCCCACTCGGTGGTGCCGAGCCCGTAGCGGGCGTCGGCCGCGTCCGGGGCGTCGCCGTCGTTGCGGTAGGAGATCAGCAGCGACGTCATGCCCAGGCGGCGGGCGGTCGGGACGGCGCGGATGCCCTCGTTGCGGCGCGCGCCGCGGCCGTGGACCATCACCGCCCACAGCCCCTCCGCGGGACGGGGTTGGCCGTCCTCGCTGGGGCCCGGCGCGATGCGCCATGCGCGGGCGTGGCCGCCGGGCACCGGCACCTGCACGTCCTCGGCGTCGAGCCCGGCGTCGGCGGGGGTCGGGTAGACGAAGCCGGTGAACCGGCCCCGGGTCGCCGTCGTCAGATCTCCGGAGAAGACCTCCTCGACCCCGCGCTGCACCGTGCCGTCCCGGGGGTCGAAGGAGGTGATCTCCCCGATCCGGGCGCACCCGGCGCCGTCGTCGAACGTGAGGGAGTACTGGCCGGGCACGGTGGTGTACTCGTCGGCCCGCAGGATCACGTCCTGCCCGGCGGGCGTGTCGACGACGGCGAGGATCGGCGTGGACTCGGCGTGCCGGCGCACGGGGGTCACCACGGTCCGCGCGAACACGCCCGCGAGCGCCGAGCTCGCCCCGGCCAGCACGAAGGCGGAGGCCGCGGCGACGCTGAGCACGGGCGGGGCCCAGCGGGCTGCGGGGGAGGCCACGGCCACGCCGCCGCGCACCGACCCGGTGACCCCGCGGCGGACCAGGCGGCCCGCTCGGCGGACGCGGGAGTCGCGGCCCCCGCCCCGCCGGGATGCCATGACGACGGCGGCGGCCAGCGCGGGCGGCAGGTCGGCGGGGTGGGGACGGGGTCGGCGGGGTGGTGCGGCCATGCGCGCCATTGTCCTCCACGGGCGGGCGCGCCCGCCAATGCGGCGCGGGCCGGGAACACGACGGCGCTGCGGACCGTTGCACCGGGCATGACCGAGACTCACCACACCCTCCATGACGGTCCCACCCCCGACCCCGCGCGGGACGCCCCGGCTCCCGAGCAGACCCTGGCCGCCCCGGGCGGCGCCCGCCTGACGGACGAGGAGTGGGCCCGACGGCTCACGCCCGAGGAGTTCCAGGTGCTGCGCCGGGCCGGCACGGAACGGCCCTTCACGGGCGAGTACTGGGACTCGCACGTGGAGGGCGTGTACGCGTGCAGGGCGTGCGGGTCCGAGCTGTTCCGCTCGGATGAGAAGTTCGACGCGCACTGCGGCTGGCCCTCGTTCTTCGCGCCGCTCGCGGAGGACCGGGTGGAGTACCTGAAGGACACCACCCTGGGCATGGAGCGGATCGAGGTGCGGTGCGCGGCGTGCGGCTCCCACATGGGTCACGTCTTCGCGGGCGAGGGCTATGACACCCCCACGGACCTGCGCTACTGCATCAACTCGGTCTCGCTGCGCCTGGCCCCCGCCGACGACGCGGCGGCCCCGGACGGGGCGCGCTGAGCCGGTGCGGGAGCGCCGTGGCGTCCACGGCGCGCCCCCGTGGCCCGGTGGGCCCCGCGGCCTAGGCTGACGGGCATGAGCGTGATCGGGCCCCGTCGCCTCGCCGCCGCCCCCGGGGCGGTCGAGGCGCCCGTGCCGCCGGGGGTGTTCCGGCGTGCCCTGGCGGACCTGCGCGATGCGCGGCCGCGGACCGAGGTGCGGCTGCGGGAGATCCCGGCGGCCGAGGGGCAGGCGCCCTTCGCCGTCGCCCTCGCCGCCGACGTGTGCGGCGGGCCGGGTGCGACCGGCGGCGTGCTGGCCACGGGGCGGTTCGTCCTCCTGCACGACCCGGCCCCGGACGCCCGGTGGCCGGGCGGGTTCCGGGCGGTGACCTGGATCCGTGCGAGCCTGGAACCGGACGTCGCGCTGGACCAGCTGGCCGGCGCCGTCGCGTGGACGTGGCTCGTGGAGGCGCTCGAGCGCCGCCACGCCGAGCACTCCCACGCCGGCGGCACCGCGACGCGCAGCATCGCGGAGGGCTTCGGGACGCTCAGTGCGGCCCCGGACACCACCGACATCGAGCTGCGCGCCTCGTGGACCCCGGCCCCGCGGGACCTCGGCTCGCATCTGGAGGCGTGGTCGGACATGATCTGCGCGTTCGCCGGCCTGCCGCCGGAGCACGCCGCGGACGTCTCCACGGCCGGCCCCTGACCGCACGCCCGCGCCTCCGGCGCACCGGGCCCCGGCCCGTCCCCGCCCCGACCTCCCCGAACAGGAGCAGCATGACCGACGCCCCCGAGACGGCCGTCCCGGACGCGCCCCCGCGGCTGATCGCCACACCGGCCGGTGGAGTCCCCCGGCTCACCGACACCCGCGCGGGCCTGGAGGCCTGCGCCGCGGCGCTGGCCGCGGGGACCGGGCCCGTCGCCGTCGACGCGGAGCGCGCCTCCGGGATCCGGTACGGCCAGCGGGCCATGCTCGTCCAGCTCAAGCGCGAGGGCGCCGGCATCTGGCTCGTCGACCCCGAGGCCCTCGACGGGCTGGCCCCGCTGCAGGAGGCCCTCGCGGGCGTCGAGTGGATCCTGCACGCGGCCAGCCAGGACCTGCCCTGCCTGGCCGAGCAGGGGCTGCGCCCCGATCGGCTGTTCGACACCGAGCTCGCGGCCCGGGTGGCAGGCCTGCCGCGCGTCGGCCTGGCCGCGGTCCTGGAGGAGCTGCTGGGGGTCACCCTCGCCAAGGAGCACTCGGCCGCCGACTGGTCGGTGCGTCCGCTGCCCGAGGCGATGCTCGCCTACGCGGCGCTCGACGTCGAGCTGCTCGTCCCGCTGCGTGAGGCCCTGATCGCGCGCCTCGAGGCCGACGGCAAGCTCGCGTGGGCCGAGCAGGAGTTCGAGCACGTGCGCACGGCCGCGCCGCCCGCGCCGAAGAAGGACCCCTGGCGCGGCACCTCGGGCTCCCAGACGCTGCGCCGCCCCGTGCAGCGCGCGGTCCTCAAGCGCCTGTGGGAGGCCCGCGAGGACCTCGCCCGCCACCGCGACGTCGCCCCCGGCCGGCTCATCCCGGACCGGTCGATCGTCGCCGCCGCGGCCGCCCTGCCGCGCACCGTCCCCGCCCTGCGCCAGACCTCCGGCTTCCACGGCCGCGCCGCGAGCCGCGAGGCCCCGCGCTGGATCGCCGCGATCCGGGCCGGCGTCGAGGACGCCGAGCGGGGCGACGCCCCCGCGGCGCAGATCCGCACCGGGGACGGCCCGCCCCCACCCCGGGCCTGGAAGGACCGGGACCCGGTGGCGGACCGCCGCCTGCGCACGGCCAAGGCCCGCGTCGCCCGACGGGCCGAACAGCTGGGGATGCCCACCGAGAACCTCCTCACCCCGGACGCGCTCCGTCAGGAACGCGTCCACGGTCTCGGGGGTGATCGGGGCGCGCGTCCGTGGCAGGTGGAGAACGTCGGCGCGATCGTCACGGTCGCGCTGCTGGACCCCGATCCCGCCGACGCCTGAGCCCCCGTCGCGGCCCGCCGGATCGGCCCGTCGCGCCGCGTCGACGCGGAGGCTACCCGCCGGTAGTGTGAGCCGCATGACATCCGTTTCTCTTGCTTCCTTCGACCACCTGCCCGCCCTGGCCCCGGATGAGGTCGTCACCGCCGTCACCGTGACCGACCACGCCCTGCCCGAGGGCGCAGGCACGCTCGCGCTGCTCACGCTGGACAACGGACAGGGACCCCGCCGGCCCGCGACCCTGGGCCCGGCCACGCTCCTCGGCCTCGGCCGGGTCCTCGACGAGCAGGCCGCCCGGGCCGCGGCGGGCGAGATCCAGGCCCTGGCCGTGACCGGTGTGGAGGGGACCTTCGCGGCCGGGGCGGACCTGTCCCTGATCGCGGGCATCACCGGCGACGTCGGCCGCGACCTGGCCCTGCTCGGCCACGCCGTCTACGACCGGCTCGCGGCCCTCGAGATCCCCACGGTCGCGCTCGTGAACGGGCTCGCCCTCGGCGGCGGCCTCGAGCTGGCCCTGGCCGCCGGACACCGCGTGGTGGCCGCCGATGCGAAGGGCTTCGGCCTGCCCGAGGTCCGGCTGGGCCTGATCCCCGGCTGGTCCGGCGTGTGGCGCGTGCCCCATCTGATCGGCCCGGAGGCCGCCGTCGACGTCGTGCTGAAGAACCCCCTCGACGACAACCGCATGCTCGACGCCCGCGCGGCGCACGGGCTGGGGCTCATGGACCGGATCGTCGAGGGGGACCTCCTCGACGCGGGCCTGGAGCTCGCCGCCGCCCTGGTCGCCGGGGATGAGTCCGTGGCGGCCGAACTGGCCGCCCACCGCGACCGCGACGTGTCCGACGCCGCCTGGGACCGCGCCCTGGAGGCGCTGGAGCGGCTGCAGGCCGCCCGTCCCGGTCGCCACCTGCCGGCGCGCCGTCACCTGGAGGCCCTGTTCACCGGGGCCCGCACGCGCACCCGCGCCGAGTCCGCCCAGGCCGAGGCGGACGCCCTCGGGACGCTGCTGCACTCCCCCGAGTTCCGCCGCACCGTGTACGCGTTCCTCGGCCTCGTCCAGGGCCGCGCCAAGCGCCCCGCCGGGGACCCGGGCCGCGAGCTCGCCCGCGAGGTCCGGAAGGTCGGCATCGTCGGTGCGGGCCTGATGGCCGGCCAGCTCGCCCTCGTCTTCGCCCGGCACCTGCGGGTGCCCGTCGTGATGACGGACGTCGACGCCGAGCGTGTCGAGCGCGGCCTGGCGGGCGTGCGCGCGCAGGTCGAGAAGATGGTCTCCCGTGGTCGGCTCTCCGCCGAGGACGGCGAGGCCCTGGCCGGGTTGATCACCGCGGACACGGACAAGGCGGTGTACGCGGACGCCGACGTCGTCATCGAGGCCGTCTTCGAGGAGCTCGAGGTCAAGCGCACCGTCTTCCGCGAGCTCGAGGGCATCGTGCGTGAGGACGCCATCCTGATGACCAACACCTCGAGCCTGTCCGTGGCCGCCATGGCCGAGGTCCTCGAGCGTCCCGAGCGCCTCGTGGGCTTCCACTTCTTCAACCCGGTGGCGGTCATGCTGCTCGTGGAGATCGTGCGGACCGAGGCGACGACGGACGAGGTCGTGGCCACCGCGTTCGAGCTGACCCGCCGGCTGCGCAAGACCGGCGTGCTCGTCCACGACGCGACCGCGTTCGTGGTCAACCGTGTCCTGCTGCGCATGATGGGCGAGGTGCAGAACTCCTTCGACGAGGGCACCGACGCGCACGAGGCCGACCACGCGGTGGACCCGCTGGCCCTGCCGATGACGCCGTTCACCCTGCTGGCCATGGTCGGCCTCCCCGTGGCCCAGCACGTGTCCGAGTCCCTCTCCGCGTCCTTCGGCGCGGAGCGCTTCCCGGTCTCGGCGAACCTGCAGCGCCTGATCGACGCCGGCAAGACCGCGATCTGGGCCAAGGACGTCCGCCCGGACCGGCGCGACGAGGAGGCCGCCGGCGCGACCGGCGAGCAGATCCCGGAGGCGACCGCGGCCCTGCTGGAGCAGGGCTCGACCCCGCAGGCCCCCGAGGAGCTGCTGCGCCGGGTCGAGGACGCGCTGGCCGAGGAGATCGGCCTGCTCCTGGACGAGGGCGTCGTCGCGGCCCCCGAGGACGTGGACCTGTGCATGATCCTCGGTGCCGGCTGGCCTCTTCACCTGGGCGGCATCACGCCGTACCTGGACGACTGCGGGGCCGCCGAGCGGGTGAACGGGCGGCGCTTCCACCCGGCCGCGCAGGCCTGACCGGCCCGGGCCGGGCCGTCCGCGACGGCCCGGCCCACGGCTCAGGCGATCGGCAGCCCGGCGAACGTCGCCACGTGCGCGTCGAGCCCGGCGGTCGCCGCGGCCCGGTCGGCCACGGGGGTCGAGGCGGTGCCCCCGCCCCAGTCGGAGGCGACCACGGCGCCTTCGCGCACGAGGTGCGCCCCCAGCTCCACGCCGTCTGCGACGACGGCCACCCGCACGTCCGACCCGCCCGCGTCCGCCGGGCGCAGCTCGGCGCGGGGCACGCGCAGCCCGCCCTGCAGGGGCGAGGCCTCCTCGAGCCGGTCCACGGCGAGCGGGCCTTCGGCGGCCACCCGGGCGAGGAGGAGGTACTCCGCGTACGAGGGCAGCACCGCGGCGTCGATGCCGGCCCGCTCGCGGTCGATGCGCACCCGCTGGGCGCCGGCGGAGTCCTCGTGGGTCGTCCAGGCCCAGCCGTCGCCGTCGGGCGTGAAGCCGACCTGCGTCTGGGCGAGGTAGCGCTCGGGCAGTCCACCGCGGGCGGCGCGCTGGGCGGGCGTGGGGGCGAAGCCCGTCCGGGTGGTCAGCACGCCGTCCTCCAGCACCCGGTGCAGGAAGCCGACGTGCACGTTGTCGAGGGTTACGGCCTCCCACCGCTCGAAGGGGGTGAGGTCGAAGCGGGCGGCGCCGGTGGGGCGCGGGGC
>NZ_JABFAX010000016.1:110428-151723 GCF_017168395.1 Micrococcus sp. KRD128
AGATGTGTAGAAGAGACAGCCCCCGATCCTCGCACCCGTCGGGCCCGGTCGCATCCGCCCTCGTCACGGGCGATAATGGGTCGATGACCACGCAGGACTCCCCCCTCACCCCGAACTCCTCCCGGCCCGGCTGCTGCGGCGACCACGCCCGCCCGGACACCTCCCGCCGCACCGTCCTGGGCCGCGGCGCCGCCGTCGCCGCCGCGGGTGCCGGCGCACTCGCGCTGGCCGGCTGCACGGACCGGCTGCGCGAGGAGGACACCGCGCAGGACCACTACACCGGCTCCGACGCCGTCGACGCGCTGCCCGCCGCCGAGCTGCCCGTGGGCGCGTCGCGCGAGGTCCAGGTGCAGGGCCGGACCCTGATGATGCATCGCGTGGACGAGACCACGGTGACCGCCTTCACCAACGTGTGCACGCACCAGGGCTGCCTGCTCCAGGTCGTGGACCGGCAGGAGGGCCCGGCCTACGCGTGCCCCTGCCACGGCTCGCACTTCGACGTCACCTCGGGGAAGCCGTTCGGCGGCCCGGCCCGCAAGGCCCTCATGGACTACGACGCGGCCGTCGTCGACGACCGCATCGTCGTCAAGCTCTGAGCCCGGCTCAGTCCTCCGGCGCGCCGTAGCGTCGCCGCGGGGGCACCACGACGGCGGAGCGGTCGTTGGGGTCCCATCCCGGCTGCTCGCGCCGCCGGGCCGGGTAGTAGCGGTGCCGCCACCAGAACCAGATGAGCGCCCCCAGCACCGGCAGCAGCAGCATGACGCCCACCCACGGCAGGCGCGCCCGCGCGTCCAGGGGGCTGCGGCCCAGCGAGACGAAGCCGGCCACCCACAGCGCGCCGGCCACGACGGACACGGTCCATCCCAGGGCGGCCTCCCCCGGCGTCGGCACGAGCGGGTTGGCGGCCGCCGCACCGGCCGCGCCGCTCAGGGCGGCGACCATCAGAAGAGCGCGACCTTCTCCGGGCCCGGGAACAGGGCGTCCAGCTCGGCCAGGTCCTCCGCGGTGGCGAGCCAGTCGGCCGCCGCCGCGTTCTCCACGACCTGCGCGGCACGGGTGGCGCCGGCGATCACGGACGACACCGGTCCCTGCGCCGCCAGCCACCCGATCGCGGCCTGGACCTCGGTGATCCCCCGCTCTCGGGCGAACCGGCCGAACGCGGCCAGCTGCTCCAGGTCGGCGTCGGCCACCATGTGCTGGCGCACGTGGGACAGGCGCGAGCCCTCGGGGGCGTCGCCCTGCGAATACTTGCCCGTGAGCAGCCCGTTGGCCAGCGGAAAGTACGGCAGGACGCCGAGCCCGAACTCCGCCGCCGCCGGGACCACTTCGAGCTCGGCCCGGCGGTCCAGCAGGTTGTAGTGGTTCTGCGCGGACACGAAGCGCTCCACGCCCAGCTCGCGGGCCACGTACTCGGCCTGGGCGATCTGCCACCCGGCCCGGTTCGAGTGGCCCACGTAGCGGACCTTGCCGGCGCGCACGAGGTCGTCGAGCGCACGGAGGGTCTCCTCGATGGGCGTGGCCGGGTCCGGGGTGTGGAACTGGTAGAGGTCGATCCAGTCGGTGCCGAGACGGCGCAGGGAGTCCTCGACGGCGCGCACGATGTACCGGCGCGAGCCCCGCGCGCCGCCGTCGTCGCCGGCGACACCGCCCATGTCCATGCCGAACTTGGTGCCGATCACCACCTCGTCGCGGCGGGCGCCCAGGGCGCGGCCGAGCCGCTCCTCGGACAGACCGGGCTCGGCGCCGTAGATGTCGGCGACGTCGAAGAAGGTGATGCCGGCGTCGAGCGCGGCGTGGACGACGGCGTCGGTGCCGGCCTGCTCCAGCGTGGCGGTGCCGGGGCGGCCGAGGTTGTTGCAGCCCAGGCCGATGACGGAGACGGTCAGCCCGGAGCGGCCGAGACGGGTGTGGCGCACGGGTCAGCCCTCCTGCTCTGCGGTGCGGACGTCGACCTTGTTCGGCTGCACGCCGTCGGCGCGCTTGGCGGCCGCCGGGATCTCGGCGGCGGCCTTGCGCGCGTGGGGGGTGCGGACGCGCAGCACGAGGGCACCGGCCTCGTCGACGACGTCCTCGACCTCGCCGAGACCGCGCCAGGCCAGCTGGTGGGTCACCTCGACGCGCAGCCGCTCGACGGTGCGCCGCTCGATCGCGGTGGCCTCCCGGCCGCGGAGCCGGTAGGCCACCGGCAGCACGGCGAAGGTCGCGGGGTCCGCCTCGGCGAAGCCCTCCTCCGCGCCCTGTGCCACGAACGCGGCCAGCAGCTGATCGCCCTCGGCCGGGTCGGCCAGGGGCTGCTCCCCGACGGTGCCGGGCTGGCCGACCCGGCCGTGGTGGACCACGAACTCCCCGGCCTCCGCGTCGGCCCATGCCTCGCGGTATTCGAAGAGCCGGGCGCCGTCGTCGCCGACGGTCGCACGGTACAGCCGGACGATGCTCATGCCTGCTCCTGGTGGTGGGGGGCGGCCGCGTCTTCGGGGACGGGCCGGGCGTACGGGACCTTGGCGCCGAGGACCTGGGCGACGGTGTCCTGGGTGATGCGCTGCGCGGTGAGGCCCACGCGGGCCAGCACCTGCTCGCGGCTGCCGTGGGCGAGGAACTCGACGGGCAGACCGACCTCGTTCAGGGCGGTGTCCACGCCGGCCGCGCGCATCTCCTGGCGGATCCGCGAGCCGACGCCGCCGGCCCGCACCCCGTCCTCGAGGCACACGACGATCCGGTGGCGGGCGGCCGTGTCGATCACGGATCGGGCCACGGGCAGGACCCACCGCGGGTCGATCACCGTGGCGCTGATGCCGTGCCGCTCGAGCCGTTCGGCGACGTCGAGGCCGAGCTCGGCCATCGCGCCCACCGCCACGATCAGCACGTCCCGCTCGGCGCCGTCGCGTCCGCCGGCCTCGCCGCGCCGGGCGAGCACGTCCGTGCCGTCCGACAGCCGCTCCAGGGCGCGCACCGGCTCGCCGACCGAGCCCTTCGCGAACCGCACCACGGTGGGCGCGTCCTCGACGGCGACGGCCTCGCGCAGCTCCTCCCGGAGCGTGTCCGCGTCGCGGGGCGCGGCGATCCGCAACCCCGGGACCGACTGCAGCAGGGCCAGGTCCCACATGCCGTGGTGGCTCGGGCCGTCCGGCCCGGTGACGCCCGCGCGGTCCAGCACGAACGTCACTCCTGCACGGTGCAGGCCCACGTCCATGAGCACCTGGTCGTAGGCGCGGTTGAGGAAGGTCGCGTAGACGGCCACCACGGGGTGCAGACCGCCGAAGGCCATGCCGGCGGCCGAGGTGACCGCGTGCTGCTCGGCGATGCCGACGTCGAACACCCGGTCCGGGTGGGCCAGCGCCATCGGGGCCAGGCCCACGGGGTTCTGCATGGCGGCCGTGATGGCCACGACGTCCGGCCGCTCGTCCGCGATCGCGACCATCTCCTCGCCGAACACGGAGGTCCAGGACTGGGCCGTGGACGAGGTGATGGGCTCGCCCGTGGAGGGGTCGATCACGCCGATCGCGTGGAACTGGTCCGCCTCGTGCGCGACCGCCGGAGCGTAGCCGTGCCCCTTCTCGGTCATCGCGTGGACGATCACGGGCCCGCCGTACGCCCGCGCGTCCTCGAGGGCCTCCTCCATGGCGGTGAGGTCGTGACCGTCCACCGGGCCGATGTACTTCATGCCCAGGTCCTCGAACAGGCCCTGCGGCGCCCAGAGGTCCTTGAGGCCCTTCTTCGCCGCGTGCAGCGGCCGGTACACCAGCTCACCCGCGAGGCCGGCCTCCTGGAGGCGGCGCTTGAGGTAGTCGAGGGTCTGCTCGTAGCGGTGGTGGGTGCGCACCTTGTCCAGCACCCCGCGGCGCAGTCCGCCCAGGTGCTCGGCGACGCCGCCCACCGTGGGCGCGTACGAGCGGCCGTTGTCGTTGACGACGATCACCACGCGCCGATCCCGGCCGGCGGCGATGTTGTTGACGGCCTCCCAGGCCATGCCCCCGGTCAGCGCGCCGTCGCCGATCACGGCCACCACGGTGCGGTCCCCCTGCCCGGTCTGCGCCCAGGCCCGCGCGATGCCGTCCGCCCAGGAGAGCGAGCTGGAGGCGTGCGAGGACTCCACCACGTCGTGCTCGGACTCGGTGCGATCGCCGTAGCCGGAGAGGCCCCCCTCCTGGCGGAGCGTCGTGAAGTCCTGGCGTCCGGTGAGCAGCTTGTGCACGTACGACTGGTGGCCCGTGTCGAAGATGACCGCGTCCTTCGGCGACTCGAACACGCGGTGCACGGCCAGCGTCAGCTCGACGACGCCCAGGTTCGGCCCGAGGTGGCCGCCCGTCTTGGAGACGTGGGCGATCAGGTAGGCGCGGATTTCCGCCGCCAGCGCGGTCAACTGGTCCTCCGTGAGGGCCGACAGGTCCGCCGGGCGGGCGATCTGCGGCAGCAGCGGGGCGCCGGGGCTCGTGGGGGGCAGATGTTCCATGGTCCGACCAGCCTACTCCGCGGGTCCGCACCCGGGCGGGACGCAGCCGCTCCCGTCACGACGGCGAGCGAGGTGAACCCGTCCGTTCGGGCCTCGACTCCATCTGCGACCAGAGCCGCCGAGCCGTTGTCCTCCATCGCAGCATCAGTGCTACCACCCCGGGTCGATTGGATCATGGCCGGGCGAGTCCACGCCCGCCGATCGGCAGTCGATCTATACCCCGGAGGGGTATAGGGTTGACTGAACCAGAATGAACAGGAGACTTCATGCGCAAGCGCCTCATGACCACCGTCGTCGCAGGAGTGCTCGGAGGAGCGCTCGTATTCACCGGCTGCAGCACCGGCGGTGACCAGGACCAAGCGACCCCCTCGACGACCAGCCACCACGAGGGCCACGGCAGCAGCTCTGACAGTGGCGGGATGGAGCATCCGATGGACGGCGGCCCCGCCCCCGAGGGCATCGAGACGGCTGCGTCGCCCACATACCCGGTCGGCACCGAGGTCACGCTCACCGCCGACCACATGGAGGGCATGGACGGTGCGAACGCGACGATCGCCGGCGCGTACGACACGTACACCTATGCGGTGGACTTCACGCCGTCCACAGGCGGGGAGCCGGTCAAGGATCACAAGTGGGTCGTCCAGCAGGAGATCAAGGACGCCGGAGAGGAACGTCTGGCCGACGGCACCGAGGTCACTCTCGAGGCCGAACACATGGAAGGCATGGAGGGCGCGGAGGCGACCATCGCCTCCTCCACCGAGGAGACCGTCTACATGGTCGACTACGAGTCCGACGGCATGACGATGACCAACCACAAGTGGGTCGTCGAGAGCGAGATCAAGCCGGCCTCCTGAGCCGGTCGCCGCGGGCGCGCTGAAGGTCCGCGGCGAAATACGACCCGATCGAAGGAAAGATCGGGGAATGACGAGGGGAAGCGAAGAGCATGACGGACCCGACCACGCATCACCATGACCACGACGGCGTCGCGACCACCGAGTCCGGCCACCATGACGACTCGCGCGCCGAGAACAAAGACCACACCATGGAACACGGTGACCACGCCGGGCACGGTCATCACGGCAGTGGTCACGCGGGCCACGGCGACCACGTCGGCCAGTTCCGGCGGCTGTTCTGGATCAACCTGATCATCGCCATCCCGGTGGTCGCGTTCTCCCCCATGTTCGCCATGCTCCTGGGCTACTCGGTCCCCAGCTGGGCGGGCTGGGTCGCCGCAGTCCTCGGCTCCGTCATGTACGCCTGGGGCGGCACACCGTTCCTCACCGGTGCTGTCAGCGAGCTGAAGAGCCGCCAGCCGGGGATGATGCTGCTCATCGCGCTCGGCATCACCGTAGCGTTCCTCGCCTCCTGGGCCGCCACTGTCGGTCTCGTCCACCCCGAGCTCGAGTTCTGGTGGGAGTTGGCGCTGCTGATCGTCATCATGCTGCTGGGCCACTGGATCGAGATGCGCTCCCTGGCCCAGACCACCTCGGCGTTGGACTCCCTCGCCGCGCTGCTCCCTGACGAGGCTGAGCGGATAGAGGGAGACGACGTCGTCAAGGTCGACCCGGCAGAGCTGCGCGTCGGCGACGTCGTCATCGTCCGGCCTGGCGGCAGCGTCCCCGCCGACGGCACCATCGTCGACGGCCGCGCCGACATGGACGAGTCCATGATCACCGGAGAATCACGCCCCGTCGCCCGCGGCGAGGGCGAGAACGTCACCGCCGGCACCGTGGCCACCGACTCCGGCCTGCGCGTAGAGATCACCGCCACCGGCGACGACACGGCTCTGGCGGGCATCAACAGGCTCGTCGCCGAGGCGCAGGGCTCATCCTCCCGTGCCCAGCGCATCGCCGACCGGGCTGCGGCCCTGCTGTTCTGGTTCGCCCTCGGAGCTGCGCTGATCACCGCCGTCGTCTGGACGCTCTTCGGGCTCCCCGACGACGCGGTCGTTCGCACCATCACTGTCCTCGTCATCGCCTGCCCCCATGCGCTGGGTCTGGCGATCCCTCTGGTCGTGTCCATCGCCACCGAGCGCGCCGCCCGCGGCGGCGTCCTGATCAAGGACCGCCTCGCCCTGGAGTCCATGCGCCAGGTCGACGCGGTGCTCTTCGACAAGACCGGCACCCTGACCAAGGGCGAGCCCACCGTCACCGGCGTGGAGCCGACCGGCGGCCTGAATGCCGAACAGCTTCTCGCCCTGGCCGCCTCCGCCGAGGCCGACAGTGAGCACCCCCTCGCCCGGTCCATCGTCACCGCCGCCAAGGAGAAGGGCCTCGCCGTCGAACCGGCCAGCGGGTTCACCTCCTCCCCGGCGGTCGGCGTCACCGCGACGGTGGCCGACCATGAGATCCGCGTCGGCGGACCCCGTCTGCTCGAGGAGACCGGCCAGGACGAGATCGGTGTCGCCGACGAATGGCGGGCAGAGGGTGCGATCATCCTGCACGTCCTCCGCGACGGCAAGGTCATCGGCGGTCTCAAGCTCGCCGACGAGGTTCGCCCAGAGTCCCGCGACGCCGTCGATGCGCTCCATCAGCTCGGCGTCGAGGTCGTCATGATCACCGGCGACGCGGAAGCCGTGGCGAACGAGGTGGGAAGAGAGCTCGGCATCGACCGGGTCTTCGCCGGCGTCCGCCCCGAGGACAAATCCGCCAAGGTCGACCAGCTGCAGAAGGAGGGCAAGAAGGTCGCCATGGTCGGCGACGGCGTCAACGACGCCCCTGCCCTGGCCCAGGCCGACGTCGGCATCGCCATCGGGGCCGGCACCGACGTCGCCATCGCCTCTGCCGGTGTCATCCTCGCCAGCTCCGACCCGCGCAGCGTGCTCTCGGTGATCCAGCTCTCCCGCGCCGCATACCGCAAAATGAAGCAGAACCTGTGGTGGGCTGCAGGGTACAACGTGCTCTCCGTGCCGCTCGCGGCTGGCGTGCTCGCACCCGTCGGCTTCGTCATGCCGATGTCAGTGGGCGCGATCCTGATGTCGATCTCCACCGTCGTCGTCGCGCTCAACGCCCAGCTGCTGCGTCGCATCGACCTCGCCCCAGCTGCCAGCACCCGCTCCGTCCTGGAGCACCAGAAGTGAAGGACACACCCGTGACCACTGACACTGCAGCCGATGAGACCGGCACCGACACCGGAGCCCATCGGCACGGCTACATCAGTGACAAGGACCGCTACCGCAACCGCATGAAGCGTGTCGAAGGCCAAGCCCGCGGCATCACGACGATGATCGATGACGAAAAGTACTGCATCGACATCCTCACCCAGGTCTCGGCCCTCACCCGCGCCCTGCAAGGAGTGGCGACCGGTCTGCTCGATGACCACCCCAAGCAGTGCGTGCCCGACGCCGTCAGGAAAGGCGATGAAGACGCGGCCATCGCCACGATCCAGGAGGCCAGCGACGCCATCAATCGCCTCGTGCGCTCCTGACACCATCCGATGTCGTCAACACAGGGTGCCTCGGACCGGTTGGCCCCAGATCAGGACAAGGCTCTCGATGTCTCCGGGCAGGCGTGCGTCGCACCTCGTCGAACCCTTGACACCGGCGAACTCGGATGCCTTCGGTCCAACCTGACGACATGAACACGTTCACCTGAGAAAAGAGTTGGGCATGCCACTTGCCATTGTTGCTCCGATCCAGTCCTCCAGGATCCGCCTGAGAATCTGCGCGGCCTTCACCGGTCTGGCGACCAGCGCCGTCCTCCTGCTCAGCGGCTGTGCTGATGCGGGACCGTCCGCTGATCCAGGATCCGATCGCTCACTGGTGGTCGAGCACGATCTAGACGGATTGAATGCTCGCGAGATCATCGAGCGCCTCGACTCAACGAAGATGACAGATCGCTCGTCCGAATTCATCGCTTCGATTGAACCGGACCAGCTTGTACTGACCGACGATCAGAACAATCAGACCACCCTGCGGATGCCAGAAGACGAATTCTACGTCTCTATCGCCCCGTATCGCAGCCAGACTCACGAATGCTACTTCCACAGCCTCACTACGTGCAGCGGCGAACTCGCCAATACGGACGTCCACGTCACCGTGGTCGAGGCGACGTCCGGGGAGACCATCCTCGATGAAACGCTGACGACTCACGACAACGGATTCGTCGGGGTCTGGCTGCCGCGTGGAATTGACGCCACTCTCACGGTCTCAGCTGAAGGCCGCACCGCGGAAAAGGCCATCTCGACCCGCCCCGACGACCCCACCTGCTTGACCGGTCTTCAGCTGGCTTGAGGCCCAGGCCTCATGCTCCTCTGCAGCCCCGACAGATCAGGCGTCGAGACGTCCCGTCCTTGGATGCCCCAAGGGTCTCGGCGTCCCGATGTGAGGATTCGCCCGAGAGCCGGCTTCAGAGTCATCGGAGGGCATAAGCAGACCGGGCTGAAGCCTCGTCGACCAGTATCAATCAGTGCCAACTGAAGAGCACTACATCACTCACGCCCCTTCACGATGTGCACTGTGGGGGATCCTCTCTGTCCGGGTCCTCACGCTCATGCCTGCCGGTGCTGAGCCTCGCCGAGCCTCTTGAGCACTTGACCTGGATCGTTGATCAGTTCGAACACGCTACGAGGGCGTGTCTGAGAATGCCGTCGACCACGCGAGCACAGCATTCAGGACCACGGCAGCCCTGCCCCGTCGATCAGCTGATGGGTCTTCGTGCTCAGCCCGCCCCAGGGGCGCCCGATGCCGTGATCGGCGGGGTCCTTCACGCGGATTCCTGTCGTTCGATCCAGCCCCCTGTGAGCCGGGTGGTGTTCGTGGCGCGCTGATGTGCGTGGGCGATCGTGGAGTCTACCGAGGCCGACCCATCGATCAGGCCTTCGGCCTCCGCTGCAGGGGGTCGGTGTTGCCCGCATCGTCGTCCAGATGCCCTGTTCGGCCATGCGCCGGTGCCAGGTCCACACGTCACTGTCAGGGCCCGTAGACCTCGGGCAGGTCCTGCCAGGGGATCGATGCACCTGTACCGGTGGATGATGGCGTCGAGCATCGTGCGGGTATCGGCGAACGGCCGGCCCTGCCGGCCTGTGGGGGCGTGGGAGAGCATCTGGAACCGGGACGTGTCGTCGAGGGTGCCGGCCGCCCCCCGGCTTCATTGTCAGACACGCCCGAGGCCCGTCTGGCCCAAGGGTGAGCCGGTCCCTGCACTGGGGGATGAAGAGCGGTCGTGCACCGGAGTCGCCCCCGGCGCCCACGACGACGGCGGCCCGCCGCCCCCCGTGCGGAGGGCGGCGGGCCGCCGTCGTGGTGCCCGCGCGCGGTGTCCCGTGGATCAGGCCTTCGAGGCGATCTGACGGAGCACGTACTGCAGGATGCCGCCGTTGCGGTAGTACTCGGCCTCACCGGGGGTGTCGATGCGGACGACCGCGTCGAACTCGGTGACCTTGCCGTCCTCACCGGTGGCCGTGACCTTCACGGTCTTCGGCGTGGTGCCCTCGTTGAGGGCGATGATGCCGGAGATGTCGAAGGTCTCGGTGCCGGTCAGGCCCAGCGAGTCGGCGTTCTCACCCTCGGGGAACTGCAGCGGCAGCACACCCATGCCGATGAGGTTCGAGCGGTGGATGCGCTCGAAGGACTCGGTGATCACGGCCTTGACGCCCAGGAGCGCGGTGCCCTTGGCCGCCCAGTCACGGGAGGAGCCGGAACCGTACTCCTTGCCGCCCAGGACCACCAGCGGGGTGCCCTGCTCGGCGTAGTTCTGCGCCGCGTCGTACACGTAGGCCTGCGGGGCGCCCTCCTGGGTGAAGTCGCGGGTGAAGCCGCCCTCCACGCCGTCGAGCAGCTGGTTCTTGATGCGGATGTTCGCGAACGTGCCGCGGATCATCACCTCATGGTTGCCACGACGGGAGCCGTAGGAGTTGAAGTCCTTGCGCTGCACGCCGTTCTCCAGCAGGTAGCGGCCCGCCGGGGTGTCCGACTTGAAGGAGCCGGCCGGGGAGATGTGGTCCGTGGTCACGGAGTCGCCCAGCTTGAGCAGGACGCGGGCGCCGGAGATGTCCGACACCGGGTCCGGCTGCATGGTCATGCCCTCGAAGTACGGGGGCTTGCGCACGTAGGTGGACTTCTCGTCCCACTCGAAGGTGGAGCCCGAGGGGGTCTCCAGGGACTGCCAGCGCTCGTCGCCGTCGAAGATCGTGGCGTACTGCGAGGTGAACATCTCGGTGTCGATCGACGCGTCGATGATCTTCTGGACCTCGGTCGGGTCCGGCCAGATGTCCTGGAGGAAGACGTCGTTGCCCTCGGTGTCCTGGCCCAGGGCCTCGTTCTCGAAGTCGAAGTCCATGGTGCCGGCCAGGGCGTAGGCGACCACCAGCGGCGGGGAGGCCAGGTAGTTCATCTTCACGTCCGGGTTGATGCGGCCCTCGAAGTTGCGGTTGCCGGAGAGCACCGCGGTCACGGACAGGTCGTTCTCCTGGATGGCCTCGGAGATCTCGGACTCCAGCGGGCCGGAGTTGCCGATGCAGGTGGTGCAGCCGTAGCCGACCACGTTGAAGCCGAGGTCGTTGAGGGACTCGCGCAGCCCGGACTTCTCGTAGTAGTCGGTGACCACGCGGGAGCCCGGGGCCACGGAGGTCTTCACCCACGGCTTGGACTTCAGGCCCTTGGCGACCGCGTTGCGGGCCAGCACGCCGGCCGCCATCATCACGGACGGGTTGGACGTGTTGGTGCACGAGGTGATCGAGGCGATGGACACGGCGCCGTGGTCCAGCTGGAACTGACGGCCGTCCGCCATGGCCACGTCCACGAGCTTGGACGGGCGGCCCTCGCCGGCCTCGTCCTGCGTGGCGTAGTTGTGCAGGTCCTTGCGGAACTGGTCCTTGGAGTCGGTGAGCTCGATGCGGTCCTGGGGGCGCTTCGGGCCGGAGATGGAGGGCACCACGGTGGACAGGTCCAGCTCGAGGTACTCGGAGTACGCGACCTCGGAGGACGGGTCGTGCCACATCCCCTGCTCCTTGGTGTACGCCTCCACGAGGGCGACCTGCTCCTCGGAGCGACCGGTCAGGCGCAGGTAGTCGAGGGTGACCTCGTCGATCGGGAAGATCGCGGCGGTGGAGCCGAACTCGGGCGACATGTTGCCGATGGTGGCGCGGTTGGCCAGGGGCACGGAGCCGACGCCCTCGCCGTAGAACTCGACGAACTTGCCGACCACGCCGTGCTGGCGGAGCATCTCGGTGATGGTCAGCACGACGTCGGTCGCGGTGGCGCCGGACGGGATGCTGCCGGTCAGCTTGAAGCCCACGACCCGCGGGATCAGCATGGACACGGGCTGGCCGAGCATCGCGGCCTCGGCCTCGATGCCGCCGACGCCCCAGCCGAGCACGCCCAGGCCGTTGACCATGGTGGTGTGCGAGTCGGTGCCGACGCAGGAGTCCGGGTAGGCGCGCAGCACGCCGTCGACCTCGCGGGTCATCACGGTGCGGGCCAGGTTCTCGATGTTGACCTGGTGGACGATGCCCATGCCCGGGGGGACGACCTTGAAGTCGTCGAAGGCGGTCTGGCCCCAGCGCAGGAACTTGTAGCGCTCCCCGTTGCGCTCGTACTCGATCTCCATGTTCCGCTCGATGGCGGCGTCGTTGCCGAAGGAGTCGATCTGCACGGAGTGGTCGATCACGAGCTCGGCCGGGGAGAGCGGGTTCACGCGCTCCGGGTCGCCGCCCAGGTCCTGGATGGCCTCACGCATGGTGGCCAGGTCCACGACGCAGGGCACGCCGGTGAAGTCCTGCATGATCACGCGCGCCGGCGTGAACTGGATCTCGGTGTCCGGCTGGGCGTTCGGGTCCCAGGCGGCCAGGGCCTTGATCTGGTCGGCGGTCACGTTGGCGCCGTCCTCGGTGCGCAGCAGGTTCTCCAGCAGCACCTTCAGGGAGTAGGGCAGCTTCTGCGCCCCCTCGACCTTGTTCAGACGGAAAATCTCATACTCGGCGCCCTTGACGTCCAGGACGCCCTTGGAGCCGAAGCTGTCGACGGTGGTCACAAGAGGACTCCTCTTCCCGCCCGGTTTCCTCCGGGCGCTCGTCCAGTGGGGGGTGGTCACCCGCGGTCGCGGACCGCGCGCCGTCCGGGACGGGCGTCGTCTGCGTCACAGGTGCCGCACTGCGTCCCAGGGTACCGCGCCGGTCCCGTGTGACGCGGGCATGGCGCGCGGCGGCCCGCAGGCCGCCGCGCGGATGCCGGATCAGATCTCGACGACGGCCGCGGCCGGGGTGCTCTGGGCGGCCGGCACCAGCACGGTCACCGACTCGAGGTGGTGCGTGTCCGGGTAGAGGTCGAACACGCGGGCGCGCTCCACCTCGTAGCCGCCGTCGCGCAGCCACGCCAGGTCACGGGCGAACGAGGCGGGATCGCACGAGACGTACACGATGCGGCCCGGCTCGAGCGCGAGGATGCGCTCGATCGCCCGCCGCCCCGCGCCGGCCCGCGGCGGGTCCAGGACGACGGTGTCCAGCGCGGCACCGCCGAGGCCGCCGTCGGCCACGGGGCGCTCGGGGTACTTCAGCCAGCTGCCGAGCACCTTGTCCGTGGGGCCGTTGAGCACCGAGGCCTGCGGCTGGTCGTGCAGGTTGCGGCGGGCGTCCTTCGAGGCCTGGCGGGAGGCCTCCACCGAGTACACGCGGCCCTCGGGTCCCACGGCGTCCGCCAGGTACGCGCTGAACAGGCCGGCGCCGCCGTAGAGGTCGGCCACGACCTGGCCCGGCTCGACGCGCGCGTCCTCGAGCACCGCGTCCACGAGGGTGGCCGGGGCGTGCTGGTGGACCTGCCAGAAGCCGTCACCCGTGACACGGAAGCGCTTGGTGCCGCCGCGCTCGGACTCCACGGTCTCCTCGACCCAGGTCTTCCCGGTGATGCGCTCGACCTTGACCGGCAGGAACCGCTTCGGGCCGGGCAGGGCCAGGCCGGTGGAGACGTCCACGCCGCACGCATTGGCGGCCTGGCGGATCCGGGTGCGCAGCCGGCCGAGCTTGACCTCGTCCGCCCGCGTCTGCGGGGTGGGCGTCACCAGCACGAGGGGGCGGGAGCCGGAGGCCGGCGTCGCGACGTCCACGCGGGCCGCCCCGGTGAAGTCCCAGTCCCACAGGGCGAGCGCGTCGAGGGCGGGCACGCCGAGCGGCATGTTGCGCACGGGCAGCAGGGTCGCCGAACGGTAGGCGTGCATCGCGATGTGCCCCTGAGGGGTCACCGCGAACGCGTTGCGGGTGCGCCAGCGCTGGCCGGTGGGCTCGTCCTCGGAGCCGGCGAAGCACACCTCCGGCTCCACCGCGAGGTCGGCGATGCGGTGCACCGTGTCCCGGAAGACCTGGGCCTTGAGCCGGCGCTGGTGCGGGACCACGATGTGGCCGAACTCGGCGCCGCCCACGGGCGGGCGGCCCGAGGCGTGGGCGCGCAGCATGTCGGCCAGCTTCCACTGGTGGATGCGGCGGAACTCGGAGGGCCGCAGCACCTCCACGACGTCGCCGCGCCAGAAGCGGGCGCCCTCCTCGGCCTCGGTCAGGGCCACCCGGACCTTCTCGCCGGGCACGGCGTGGCGCACGAAGACGACCCGCCCCTCGTGCCGGGCCACGCAATGGCCGCCGTGGGCCATGGCCCCGACCTCCACCTCGATGGTCCCTCCGATCCCGGTGACGTCTGTGGTTGTGTCGACGACTGCCATCTCTGGCTCCTCTCGCATCGCAGCGCGCTTCAGGTCTTGCCCTGAGCATCGACTGGCCAGATCATCACCATCCTTGCAGACCGATGCGGCTGTGTCGCCTCGATCTTGGGCGCGCCGTCGGACGGCGTCATCCGCCGCTCGCCGGGGGCGCCGGGGCGGTCAGGAGCCCTGGCCCTCGTGGACCTGCCACGGCACCGAGCCCACCATCACGCCCGGCTCCCGCTGCAGCCGCCGCGTCTGGCGGGTGGCGGTTCGGTTGTGCAGGAGCGTGCGCCAGCCGGGCCGGACCACGTACTCCGGGATGAACACCATGGTCAGGTCCCGCGGGGAGCGGCGTCGGTGCTCGCGCACATGCCGCACCAGGGGGGCCACCGTGTCGCGGTAGGGCGAGGCGATCACGGTGAGCGACATCGGCAGGCCGGCGCGCTCCCAGGCGTCGATCACCTCCAGGGTGGCGGCGCGCTCGGCGTCCACGACGACGGCCTCGAGCGAGGACGGCCGCGACGCGCGGGCGTAGGCCAGCGCCCGCAGTGCCGGCCGGTCCAGCGTGGTCACGACGACCACCACGTGGACCCGCGAGGGCAGGGCCCGCGCGTCGTCCTGGGGGTCCGGTGCGAGCTCGCGGTCCACGTCCGCGTAGTGGCGGCGGATCCGCCCCATCACCAGCGAGCCGAGCACGATCGCCAGCAGCGCCACCCACGCGCCCTGCGTGAAGCGGGTGACCAGGACGACGACGCCCGCCAGCGCCGTGACCACCCAGGCCACCGACGTGATGATCAGGCGCAGCCGGACGGCCGCGCGGGCCCGGGCGCCCGGCGTGTGCACGAGCCGACGGCGCCACAGCCGCAGCATGCCGGCCTGCGCGAGCGTGAAGGCCAGGAGCACGCCGATGACGTAGAGCTGTACCAGCAGGGCGGTCCGGGCCTCGAAGAACAACACGAGCGAGAGGGCCACGGCCCCCATCCCGAGGACGCTCCACGTGTGCACGAGCCGGTCGCTGCGGACCCTCAGCTGCCGGGGCAGGTAGCCGTCCTCGGCCACGCGCGCGGCCAGGGCGGGGAACGAGCGGAACGCCGACTTGGCCGCGAACAGCAGGAGCAGGGCGGTGGCCGCGATGGTGGCGACGGACAGGACGCTGCCCGGGCCGTACACGGTGTCCGCGAGCTGGGCGAGCACGGGGGCGGGGGCGCGGTCGGGCGTGACCTCCGCGCCCGCGGCGTCCCGGAGGTTCTCCAGCTCCAGCCCGACGACGACGCCGGTGCGCTGGGCCAGATGCATGACGCCCACAGTCAGCGCGCCGAGGGTGAGGGCCATCACGGTGAGCACCCACCGCACCATGGGCACGGCCGGCCGGGCCATCAGGCGGGTGCTCGACACCGGCACCTCGACGCCGGTGAGCAGCACCGATCCCGCGCTGAACGCGCGCAGGGCGAGCAGCGCCGTCGCCACGGTGCCGACGGTCTCGCCGACCCCGGCGCCCTCCTGCGTCCACCCGGCCGTCGGCGCCGCGCCGAGCAGCCCACGACCCTCCTGCCACAGACCCGCCAGGACGAGCAGCCCGGTCAGGGCGACGAACACGCCCACGAGCACGGGCAGCACCCACCGGGACAGCCGCACCCCGCGGAGTGCGGCCAGCAGCACGCCCACGAGCGCGGCCGAGGCCACCAGCACGCGGCTGCCGACGGTGAGCCCGGGGGCCAACGCCGCCACGAAGTGGGCGAAGGCGGCCACGGAGACCGCGGCGGTGAACACGAAGTCCAGCAGGAGCGCGGCCGAGGCGACGACACCGGCCCTCGGGCCGAACTTCGTGCCGGCCATGTGGTAGATGCCGCCGTGCGGAACGGCGGCGACCGCGGCGCGGAAGGACACGACGATGAGCAACATCACCGCGACGACGGCCCAGCCGACGGCGGGTCCGAGCGCGAGCGCGGACGTGCCGGCGGCGACCAGGGTGAGGATGACCTCGTCCGGGGCGTAGGCGAGGGAGGACAGGGCGTTCGACGACGTCACGGGCAGCGCCCGCCACCGGTTCATGCGGGGCTCGTCGGCGGCGTGCGACGTCACGGGGCGACCGAGGAGGCCGCGGCGCAGGAGGGAGGACAGCGAGGCCACCGCACCACGGTACCCCCGCCGGGCCCGGGCACCGCGGCGACGCGGATGCTCCCGGACGTGCCCGCCGGATGCGAGGATGGAGCCCGCGTCGGCTCCCCGGCGCACGGAGCACCGCACGAGAGGCAGGGACGGGCATGGCCCACTACGTGATCGTCGGCGGCGGACGGGTGGGCACCCGGCTGGCGGCCGCGCTGGACGCGGCCGGTCACGGCGTCGCCCTCGTGGACCGCGACCCGCGGACCGTGGAGGGGCTGGCCCCCGGCTTCTCCGGCGAGCTCGTGGCCGGTGTGGGCTTCGACCGCTCCGCGCTGCTCGCCGCGGGCATCGACCGCGCGCAGGGCCTGGCGGCCGTGACCGCGGACGACAACACGAACATCATCGCCGCCCGCGTGGCCCGCGAGACCTTCCACGTGGACCACGTGGTGGCGCGCATCTACGACACCGACCGGGCCCGGCTGTACCAGCGCCTGGGCATCCCCACGGTCGCCTCGATCCAGTGGACGGCCGACCAGGTGCTGCACCGGCTGCTGCCGGCCGGCACCGCCGACGCGGAGCACCGCGACGGCTCCGGCCGACTGCTCGTGACCGAGCTGGTCCCCCACTCCTCGTGGTGGGGCCGTCGGCTGACCGAGGTCGAGTCCACGGTGGGGATGCGCATCGCCTACCTCACCCGGCTCGGCGACGGTCAGCTGCCCCGGCCGGGCGACCGCCTGCAGGAGGGCGACGTGCTCCACGCCGTCTACCCGGTGGACCGCCGGGACCGGGTGGAGGCCGCCCTGCAGGGCGAGGCACGCGTGCCAGACGGCACGGACGAGGACGAGGAGGGACGGGCATGAGGGCCGTCATCGCCGGAGCGGGCGCCGTGGGCGCCTCCATCGCGCGGGAGCTGCACGCGCACGGCCACGAGGTGGTCGTCGTCGAGGCGCGCGCGGACGCGGCCCGCAAGGCCGATGTCGGCGGCGCGCGCCTCGTCCTCGGGGATGCGTGCGACCTGACCGTGCTCGAACAGTGCGGCGCCCTGGAGGCGGACGTGCTCGTCGCGGCGACCGGTGACGACCGGGTCAACCTCGTGTGCTCCCTGCTGAGCCGCTCGGAGTTCGGCGTCGGCCGCACCGTGGCCCGCGTCAACAACCCGCTCAACGACTGGCTCTTCGACGAGTCGTGGGGTGTGGACGTGGCCGTGTCCACCCCCTCGATCATGACCGCGCTCGTGGAGGAGGCCGTCGAGACCGGGGACCTCGTGCGTCTGCTCAGACTGGAGGCCGGCGGCGCGGCGCTGTCCGAGTTCCGGGTTCCGGCGGAGCACTGGCTCGAGGGTCGACGCATCGGCACCGTGTCCTGGCCGCAGGAGGCTCCGCTCGTGGCGGTCGTGCGCGACGGTGCCCCCCGGCAGGCGTCGGCGGACGAGGTCCTGGAGGTGGGCGACGAGCTCTTCTTCCTGGCCGCCGGCTCCGCCGAGCCGGCCCTGCGTCGCCTCCTCATCGGCGAGGGCCGCGTTCAGGGGCGCTCGGAGACGGCGGAGTCCGCCGGCACGCCGTCGTCCTGACCGGGCGAGCTGACGGACCAGGCGAGCCAGAGCCCCAGGGCATAGAGCGGCAGGCCCATCACCAGGCGGGCCACCCCGAGCGCGGTGACGGCGTCCCCGAGGTAGAGGGGCACCTGCACCGCCAGGCGCAGCGCGAACACGGCCACCAGGATCCAGGTGGCCGCGGCGTAGGCGCGGCGCCGACGCCGCTGGGCCCGCCAGCGGGTCCCCTCGGCGCGCACGAGGCCGAGCACCAGGCCCGCCGCGGGCCAACCCACGAGGGCGGACACCGCGAACGCGAGGCCATAGGCGGCGTTGGTGACGAAGCCCCACAGGTAGTAGTCGCGGGCCTGGCCGGTGGTCAGGGAGACCACGACGGACAGAACGACGACGGCGAGGCCGGCCAGTACCTGGACCGGCGACTGGCGCTGGACGAGGCGCGCGACGCCCAGCACGAGTGCGACCACGACGGCCGCCACGCCGGAGGGCCACACCTGCTGGGTGGCGACGTAGCCGACCATGTAGACGAGGGTGGGCAGGGAGGCCTCGACGATGCCGCGCCAGCCACCGACGCTGCCCAGCGCGTCGAGGCGGCCGCGCTCGTCCAGACGGGCTCGAGACGGCAGGGGGCCGGCGCCGTCCGGGGCGGCGGTGGCGGGGCCGTGCGGCTCGGTCATGGGCTCTCCTCTCGGGGCCGTGCTCAGAGCGTGGCGCCGGGCGCGTCGACCAGGTCGAACTCGGGGTTGTGCAGGGTGGGCACGCCGTCCATCTGGGTGACGCGGCCGCGGACCGTCAGCCACTCCCCCGGCATGACGCCGGGCACGCGGCGCCGCCCGTGCCAGACCAGCTGCAGCGTCTCGGCGGGCCCCATGCTCCCGGGTGCGGGCGGGCGGTCGGCCAGGGACGCGCGGAAGACGGTCGCCTCGTCCGCGCCGGGCAGCGTGACGGAGGCGATGACGCCGCGGCGCTCGATGCGGCCCGCGGCCCCGACCGGGCGGGGCGCGACGGCGGAACTCACCGGATCTCCGTGATCTCCGGACCGCGCTCGGGCAGCGCGGTGGCCTCCGGTGCCGCGCCGTCCCCCGGGCCGGCGGCGGTGTCCGCGAGCACGTCCCGGCCCTCGTCCGGGGCCGGGCGGCGACGCTGCAGCGGGCGCGCGTTGGGAGGCGGACGCAGGGGCAGCAGCTCGCGCGGCGGAAGCGGCTCGTCGCCCCGCACCACGACCAGGTCGGAGAACACCTGTTCCAGCGCCTCGGCGGCCTCCGGCTGGAAGGCGGCCTCGCCGTGGAACACACCGCGGACGAACCAGCGCGGACCGTCCACGCCCACGAACCGGGCGACGTTCCACCCCGGCGAGCCGTCCGGCAGCGCCGCCGGCACGCGCGTGAGGATCTCGATGCCGAAGCGGCCGGACTGCTCCTGCACGGTCGCGTGGGCGGTGGTCGACAGGGAGTCGTGCAGCTCGGCGCGCAGGTCGTCCCACAGACCCGTGCGGCGCGGGGCGCTGAACGCCTGGACCTGCAGGGCCGAGCGTCCGAGGCTGACGGTGGCGGCGACGATCCGCTTCGTCGCGTCCTCGACGTCGAGGCGCAGCTTCATGCCCTGGACGGCCCGCAGGCGCAGCGACCCCAGGTCGATCATGCCCGCGGGGTCCGGGCGGGTGGCGACGTCGTGCGGACCGACGTCGACAGTTTCCGGCGCGGCGGCGATCTCGAGGTCGCGCTCCTCCAGCAGCTCGTCCGGCAGGCTGACCTGCTCGTGGCGCACGGTGCGATTGCGTCCGAAGATCACGACGTCCTCCCAGGGGTGATGTCGGCGGTGAAGCCGCCGGTCGAGCCGAAGCCGCCGACCCCGCGCTCGGAGTCGGGCAGCGCGTCCACAGGCTCGAAGCGGGCGCGCACGACCGGCTGCAGCACGAGCTGGGCAATCCGGTCGCCGCGGCGCAGCACAATCGGCTCGGTCGGGTCCAGGTTGATCAGGGGCACCTTGATCTCGCCGCGGTAGCCGGCGTCGATGGTGCCGGGGGCGTTGACGACGCTCAGGCCGTGGCGGACCGCGAGGCCCGAGCGGGGGTGCACGAACCCCGCGTGGCCCTCCGGGATGGCCAGCGCCACGCCGGTCGGCACGAGGGCGCGCTCGCCCGGGGCCAAGGTCACGTCGACGGCGGTGCGCAGGTCCGCGCCCGCGTCGCCCCGCTGCGCGTAGGCGGGCGGGGCCAGGCCCGGATCGAGGGCGTGCAGGGGCACGGGCAGCTCGGCGGAGTCGGTCACGAGGCCCGACCCTACACGAGCACCCGTCGGCCCGGGCCGTGTCGAGGCGGCCGGGCGGGCGCCCTCGCCGGTGCCGCGCGGCGGGACCGGAGTCCGGATGTGGGAAGCTGGGACCCATGCGTGATCCCCAGCAGCACCCCGTCGCCGATGCCTCCCGCCGCGCCCCCGAGGGTGCTGCGGCGGGACCCGATCCGGTCCTGTTCGAGGAGCGGTTGACGCCCTCCGCGGGGGTCTGGGCCGTGGCGCTCATGCTGGCGGCGCTGACGATCCTCGTGTTCGCGCCGATCGACCTCGGGCTGGGCATCGCGGCCGCCGTCGTGTTCTTGGCCGTCGAGGTCCTGATCCTGGTGGCCACCACCCCGCGCATCGTGGTGCGCGAACGCACTCTCCAGGTGGGCCGCGCCAGCATCGAACGGCATCACGTCGGTCAGGTCACGGGGTATCGCGGCGAGGATGCCCGGGCCCAGCGCGGCCCGCTGCTGCACGGGCTGGCCTTCGTGAACGTGCGCGGCTGGATCGCGCCCGTCGTGCGGATCCAGCTGACCGACGAGCGCGACCGCACGCCCTACTGGCTGACCAGCACCCGGCGTCCGGAGGAGCTGGTCGCGGCCCTCGGCGGGACCATGGCCCGGCAGGAGGGGGCGGCCGAGGACCGCTGACCGCCCCGGCGGCGGGGGCTCAGCCCTCGCAGTCGGTGCAGTAGATCAGGCCGTTCTTCTCTCGCGCGGCCTGCGAGCGATGGCGGACCAGGAAGCAGGAGGCGCAGGTGAACTCATCCGACTGGGCGGGCAGCACCCGCACCATCAGCTCTTCACCCGAGAGGTCGGCGCCGGGCAGCTCGAACCCCTCGGCGGCCTCCGCCTCGTCCTCGTCCACGACGGCGGACTGGGTGTCCGTGCGCCGTGCCTTCAGCTCCTCGATGGAGTTCTGGCTCAGCTCTTCCTCGTTCTTGCGAGGGGCGTCGTAGTCAGTGGCCATGGGGTTTCACGCTCCGCTGGTGGGGGACGGCACCGGGACCGGTGCCGGCACTGCGCGGACGGCGTCGTGGACGGGCCACGCATCACCGGCCTGCGCCGTTGCGCGTAGATTGTGCACCATGGCCGAACCCGTGCCAAATGTTGACCGGCATGCTCGCCCAGGGCGGATTCGCGCGGGCGCTCGTCCCTCGCCCGGGCCGTGGTCTGCGGCCCGGCGGCTAGGATCGGGGCATGCCCGGCCGGGCGTCCGCATGCCCGGTGACCAGAACACGACGTGGGAGGGACCACCGCCATGGCAGAGCTGCGACTGACCGGACCCACCGAGGACGGCGACGCGCTGCGCCTGTCGGGGCCCGAGGGTGAGGAGCACACGCTCGCCCTCTCCCCCTATCTGCGCCGGCTGGTCATCGAGGGCGCTGCGCCGGAGGACGGGCGACCGGCCGAGGACGGCCCCGCAGCCTGGCACGACATGACGGAGATGGACGTCCCCGGGGCGGACGACGAGGACGCCGAGGGACCGGTGGACGCGACGACGCACGCCGACGATGCCGCGGAGGAGGGCGAGCGGGCTCCCGACGTGCCCTCCGGCCCGGCCCGGCCGGACGAGGACCTCGCGCTCACCCCGCGCATCGACCCGCGGCCCGCGGCCGACGACGAGACCGCGGACGGCCCGACCCCGGCGCCGCTGACCGACCAGGAGTCCGTCAAGGCCGCCGCGACCCAGGAGGCCGTGCCCCTCACCCCCCGGGAGATCCAGCAGCGCATCCGTGCGGGCGCCTCCGTGGAGCAGGTGGCCCGGGAGAGCGGGAACGCCTTCTCGCGCATCCGCACCTACGGTCACCCCGTCCTGGCCGAGCGCGACTGGATCGCCCGGCAGGCCCGCGCCGTCGAGGTCTGGGTCGGCGGGCCCGACCTCTACTCGGACCTCGTCCAGGACGGCGGCCCCACGACGCTCGGCGAGCTCGCCGCGCACCGGCTCGCCGAGCTGGGCGTGGACGAGGCGAGCCTCGAGTGGGACGCGTGGCGCGAGGACCAGGCCGGCTGGACCGTGGCCGCCCGGTTCGCCGTGGCCGGTGCGAGGGGTCTGCCCACCCACGAGGCACCCCCGGCGCTCTGGACGTTCCGCCCGGCCGGACGCCACCTCGAACCCGAGAACGCCTGGGCCCGCGCCCTGTCCGAGGCGGAGGCCTGGGACCTGGTCCCCCGCGCCCCCGCGGCTGAACCGGTGACGGACGACGTGGACGCCGAGGACGCCGTGACCCCCGCGGGTGCGCACTCGCCCGCCGCCGACCGCGACGCCGATCTGCTGGAGATCCTGCGGGTGCGCCGGGGTCAGCGCGTGGGCGCGGACCTGGAGTCGGACGACGCGCTCGCCCACCTGATCGCCCGCGAGCACCAGGACCGGAGTCAGCGCGAGGCCGCCCCGGCGCCCGAGCGGCTCGCCCCGGTCGACGCCGAGGGTGCCCTCACGACCGCCGACGACGCCCCGGGCATCGACGAGCCGGAACCGGCCACCGAGACCGACCGCGCCGAGCACACTGCCGCAGACGTCGCGGAGCCGGGTGTCGAGGACGAGGGGGCGGAGCCCGCGCCCCGCGAGCGTGCGGCGCGCCCGGCCATGCCGACCGTCACACCGCGCCCCCGGGCCCGGTCGGCCGCGCGCCGAGCGTCCGTGCCCAGCTGGGACGAGATCGTCTTCGGCCGCAAGGGCGACTGACCCCGGCCCCGGGGCGGGCTCAGCGGTGCCAGGTGAGCAGCGGGACCTCCCGCTCAGCGCGCGTGGGCGCGCCGTGCTGGCCCACCATCTCGAAGGCGTGCGGGGGCACCCGCCGGCCGTCGTAGAGGGCCAGATCCCCGTGCACGGCGACGAGCAGATCCCCGATGCGGGCACGGACCCGGTCCTCGACGACGGTGCCGAACCAGCCGGCGTCGACGGCCTCGTCCCGCGTGAGCACCCACGCGTGCGTCCCGCAGCGCTCGGCCCAGGCGCGCCGCACCCTCGCGCGCACGTCCGGACCCGCATCGGACCGGAAGTGCAGCTGCACGAGACGGGGCTCCCCCGCGGTGTGCGCGATCCCCTCGAGCAGCGTGGGGTCGGCGAGCTCCCCGGCCTCGTCCAGGGCGGCGTAGTCCACGCGGCGCGACGGCGGCACGTCGACCATGCCATGGTCGCCGGTGACGAGCACCACCGTGCCGGCGGGCACGCGGTCCACCAGGCGCCGCACCGCCGCGTCGATCTCCTCGAGGGCGTGCAGCCACCGGTCCGAACCCACGCCGTCCCGGTGACCGGCCTTGTCCAGCTCGTTGACGTAGAAGTAGACGAGCGTGGGCACGCGGGCGTCATTCAGCACGCGCTCGGCGGCCTGGGTGCGGGCGATCAGCGTGCGGCCGGCCACGAACCGGCCGCCACGCAGCCCCGCCCGTGTCAGGGCCGAACGCTCGAAGGCGGGCAGCGAGACCGTGACGGCGTCCACGCCGGCCGCGGCGGCGCGCTCGAACACGGTGGGCTTCGGCTGCCACCCCACCGGGTCGGTGGCCTCGTCCCAGCCGCCCAGCTGGTTGATCACCACGCCCCGGTCCGGGTCGAGCACGTCGTAGCCGGCCACGCCGTGCTCCCCCACGTCCAGCCCGGTGCCCAGGCTCGTGAGGGAGGCGGCCGTCGTGGTGGGCACGGCCACCTCGAGGACGCGGCCGCCGTCGGCCATCGCGACGCGCAGCGTGGGGGCGTGGCCGCCGAAGCGCTTCAGCAGGGACCGTCCGAGGCCGTCCACCAGGGCCACGACCACGCGGCGCCCCTCCGGGACCGCGAGCGCGTTCTCACAGCCCGGGACGCCGAGGGCGGCCGCGGCGGAGGTCAGGACGGAGCGCAGGGCGCGGTCGGGGGGGACCACGCCGGCGGGCAGGGCGGGCCCCGTCACGTGGTGGCCGCCAGGTGGGCGCGGCGCAGGGCCCGGGCGAAGGCCAGGGCGCCGTCGACGGCCCCCTGCCCGTCGGCGTCGGCGGCGACGCGGATCACGAGGTCCTCGCGGGTGGCGGTGCCGGTGTAGCCGTGGTCGAGGTCGCACTGGGGGTCGGCGCAGCCGGCGGGCTGCAGGTCCAGGCGCTGGCCGCCGGCCCACATCAACCCGAGGGTCATCTCGGCCACGGGGTCGGACGGCCGGAAGCGGGCGGGGTCGGCGTGGCCCGTGGTCAGGACCACGGAGCCGAGGGCGCGGACCGGGACCATCTCGGTGGAGACCTGGGCGAGGACCGCCTGGCCGGCCGGGTCGGCGGCGTGATCGTCGAGGTGGACGGCCAGCAGGGTGTCCCCGGCGAGCACGAGGGCCGTGATGTGCCGGTGGATCTCCTCGTAGTCGAAGTGCGTGTCCACGTGGACGAGGTGCGCGTCCGGGGTGCGGCCCTCGAGCTCGACGGCGATGGCGTGCGCCACGAGGTCCGGGTAGAAGCCGGCGCGGACGAGCGAGGCGTCGAGGCCGCCGCTGCCGTCCAGGGTGCGGGCCTCGCGCTGCCGGCCCTCGGCCTCGGGGGTGCCGGGGCGGTGGTCGGGACGGCCGGGCTCGTGACTCCTGCGGAACGGGCTCATGTCCCCCATGCTACGGGTCCGGCGCCGGGCCGCCCGGGCCCGCTGTGGACGGCCCGGTCAGCGGCCGCGCAGCGCGCGCCGGGCCGAGTCGGTGCGACGGGCCGCGTTGGCGACGTGCACCTCGGCCTGCAGCACCGTCACGCCCTCGGGGGCGGCCAGCACGGGCGCGAAGCGCAGGCGGGCGACCTGCGGCAGGTCGTCCTTGAGGACGCTGACGCGGCCCACGAGGTCCTCGAGCGCGGCGAGGTCGACGGGGGGCACCCCGCCGGTGCCGCGCAGCTTCACGGCGGCGCGGGGGGCGCGGACCATGCGGGCCACGTCCCGGTCCGTGAGCGGGGGAACGCGGTGCACCCAGTCCCCGAGCAGGTCCGTGGCGTCGCCGGCGATGCCGAAGGAGACCACGGGGCCCAGCAGCGGGTCCTCGAGCGCCGTGAGCATGCAGGCCTGCCCGGCGGGGGCCATGGCCTGGACCTCGAGCTCGCGCACGCCGAACGGCGCGAGCAGACGCAGCATCTGTTCGACGTTGCGGCGCAGCGAGTCGGCGTCCACCACGTTCAGGCGGACGCCGCCCAGGTCGAGACGGTGCCGCAGGTGGGGGTCCACGGCCTTGAGGGCCACGGGAAAGCCGAGCCGCTCGGCGGCCGCCACGGCCTCGTCGGCGGTCTCGAACCGGGCCGAGGGCAGCACGGTGATCCCGTAGTGGCCCAGCAGCGTCTCGGTCTCCTCGTCGGGGAGCCGGACGAGTTCGGTGCCCTCGGCGCGCGCGGCGGCCGCCTCCACGAGCTCCTCGGCCTCATGCGGGTGCAGGCCGGTCGGCTCGAGCGGCTCGCCGACCTCCTGGCAGCGCCAGTGGACGTAGTCCGCGAGCGCGCCGAGCACGGACAGGGCCTGCTGCGGCGACGGGTAGAAGGGCAGGCCGGGCTGCAGGGAGCCGGGCTCGGCGTCGTCGTCCACGGGCCCGGCGGCGCCGAGCGTGGCGCCGCGGTAGCGCGGGGAGACGACGTCGGTCAGGCAGCCGAGCACGGGGATGCGGGCGTCCCGGGTCGCGTCGGCGAGGGCCTGGGCCAGCCGCTCCGGCTCGTCGTCCGCCTGGTGCAGGCCGAGGCGGGCCAGCACCACGACGGCGTCGGCCCGCTCGTGGCGGACGGCGTCCCGGACGGCGGAGACCAGCGTGTCGGCGGGCGGGGCGATGCCCTGCTCGCTGCCGACGAGGCCGACGGTGGCCGTGACCTCGAGCCCGGCCTCGGCCGCGGCGTCGCGGCCCAGCCGGTCCAGGGCGAGCGAGTCGGCCACGAGGACGACGCGGTGGCCCGTGGGCAGCGGCTGGCTGGCCACGGCCATGAGGATGTCGAGCATGGCCTCGTGCGTGTGGGCCTCGAGCACGCCGGTCTGGTCGAGCATCGAGTCCACGGTGCCCTCGGGGGCCTGGGTGGTGCGGGTCTCGTGGCCCGGGGGCAGGAAGCGCCCGGTGACGTCGGAGCGGACCACCACGACGGGCTTGGTCCGGGAGAGCCGCCGGGCGATGCGGGAGAACTTGCGCGGGTTGCCGAACGACTCGAGGTACACGCCGACGGCGGCGGTGTGGGGGTCCGCCTCGAAGAACTGCATGGCGTCGTTGCCCGAGACGTCCGCACGGTTGCCGGCGCTGATCGAGGTGGAGATCCCCACCCCGCGGCGCTTGACGCCGGCGGAGACCATGGCGCCGACGGCGCCGGACTGGCTGAACAGGCTGACGGGGCCGCGCTGGGCCAGGCCCGGGGACGGGGAGGCGTTGAGGCGGATCGCGGGGTCGGTGCGGACCAGACCGGTGGAGGCCGGGCCGATCACGCGCATGCCGTGGGCGCGGGCGAGGGAGACCAGGCGGCGCTGGGCCTCGAGTCCCTCGGCGCCGGCGTCGGCGTAGCCCGAGGTGAGGACGACCAGCCCCTGGGCCCCGGCCGCGGCGGCCTCGGGGATGAGGGCCTCGACCTCGTCGGCGGGCACGGCGACGACGACGAGGTCGACCGGCTCGCCGATGTCGGCCAGGGAGCGGTGGGCGGTGAGGCCCTGGACGTCCTCGGCGGCGCGGTTCACGGCGTGGACGGCACCCGTGAAGCCCGCCTCGAGGACGTGGCGCAGCACGAGCGAGCCCACGGCCTGCGGATCGCGGGAGGCGCCGACGACGGCCACGGAGGCGGGCTCGACCAGCTCGGCGACGCTGCGGGACTCGGCCCGGTGCTCGCGGGACTCGACGACGGCGCGCCACCGGGCGGTGGGGTCGATGGGGAACTCGACGGCCACGACGCCGTCCTCGAACCGGCGGGTCACCTCGAAGCCGGACTCCTGGAACACCGAGAGCATCTTGCGGTTCTCGGGCAGGACCTCGGCGGTGAAGCGGCGGATGCCGTTCTCGCGGGCGGCCGCGGCCAGGTGCTCCATGAGGATGGAGCCCAGTCCGCGGCCCTGCGCGGCGTCGGAGATGTTGAAGGCGACCTCCGCGGTGTCGGAGTCCCCGTAGCGGTCGTAGCGGCCCACGCCGAGCAGGCGGCCGCCGCGGGTGATCACGAACGCCACCCGGTCCCGGTGGTCCACGTGGGTGAACCGGTCCAGGTCCTTGGCGCTTAGCTCGGACTTGTACGTGAAGTAGCGCAGGTAGATGGAGTTCTCGGACTGCCCGGCGTGCATGCGCTGCAACTCGGCGGCGTCCTCGGGCGAGATGGGCCGCAGGTGGGCCGTGGCGCCGTCACGGAGCACCACATCGGCCTCCCAATGGGAGGGATATCCGCGGTCGGCTTCGGTCTCACCCATAGGATCACTGTAGACAATCCCCGACGCCGTGAGGACTCCCCGACCACCATGATGGCCCGTTCATCCCGTTCCCGCCCCGCCGAGCAGGACGCCCCGCGCCCGCTGCCGCTGGAGCAGGAGAACATCGTCGACGTCGACGTCTCCGAGGAGATGGAGGCGTCCTTCCTCGAGTACGCCTACTCGGTGATCTACTCGCGCGCCCTGCCGGACGCCCGCGACGGCCTCAAGCCGGTGCAGCGGCGCATCCTCTACATGATGTCCCGCATGGGCCTGCGCCCGGACCGCGGCCACGTGAAGTCCGCCCGCGTGGTGGGCGAGGTGATGGGCAAGCTCCACCCCCACGGCGACGCCGCGATCTACGACGCGATGGTCCGCCTCGCCCAGCCGTTCTCCCTGCGCCTGCCCGTGGTGGACGGGCACGGCAACTTCGGCTCGCTCGACGACGGCCCCGCGGCCCCGCGCTACACGGAGGCCCGCATGGCCCCGGCCGCCCTGGCGCTCACCGCGGACCTCGACGAGGGCACCGTCGACTTCATCCCCAACTACGACAACCAGCTCCAGCAGCCGGCCGTGCTGCCCGCCGCCTACCCCAACCTGCTCGTCAACGGCACCACCGGCATCGCCGTCGGCATGGCCACGAACATGGCCCCGCACAACCTGCGCGAGGTCGTGGCGGGCGCGCGCCACCTGCTCGCGGACCCCGCGGCGGACCTCGAGGCGATCATGGCCCACATCCCCGGCCCCGACCTGCCCTCGGGCGGCCGGATCGTGGGGCTCGACGGCGTCCGCGACGCCTACGCGACCGGCCGCGGCACGTTCCGCATGCGGGCCGCCGTCGCCGTGGAGCAGGTCACCGCGCGTCGCACCGGCCTGGTCGTCACCGAGCTGCCGTACGGCGTGGGCCCCGAGAAGGTCATCGAGCGGATCAAGGCCGGCGTCGACGCGAAGAAGCTCAGCGGCATCGCCGACGTCGTGGACCTGACGGACCGCAAGAACGGGCTGCGCCTGCAGATCGAGCTCAAGTCCGGGTTCAACCCCCAGGCCGTGCTGGCCGCCCTCTACCGGCACACCCCGCTCGAGGAGACGTTCGGGATCAACAACGTGGCGCTCGTCGACGGGCAGCCGCAGACCCTGGGCCTGCTGCCCCTGCTGCGCGTCTACGTGGACCACCGTCTGGACGTGGTGCGGCGCCGCACCGGGCACCGCCTCGGCAAGCACCGCGACCGCCTCCACCTCGTGGAGGGCCTGCTGCTGGCGCTCGTGGACATCGACGAGGTCATCGAGATCATCCGTTCCTCGGACGACACCGCGGCCGCGCGCACCCGCCTCATGGGCGTCTTCGACCTCACCCAGGTGCAGGCCGATCACATCCTGGAGCTGCGGCTGCGCCAGCTGACGAAGTTCTCCCGCATCGAGCTGGAGGCCGAGCGCGACGAGCTGCAGGCCGCGATCGCCGAGCTCGAGGCGATCCTCGCCTCCGACGCGCGGCTGCGCGAGGTGGTCTCGTCCGAGCTGCAGGCCGTGGCCGACGAGCACGGCGACGACCGCCGCACGGTCCTGCTCGAGGCCGAGACCGCCGCGGCCCCCGCCGCCGGGCCCGCGCCGTCCGGGCCGACCCCCGCCGGCGCCGGTCAGGCCGGGGCGGACCTGATGGTCCCGGACACGGCGTGCTGGGCCCTGCTCTCCACCTCCGGACGCCTGCTGCGCACCGCGGACCGCACGCCGATCGCCCCGCAGGGCCGGCGCCGCAAGCACGACGCCTTCGCCTCCGTGGTCCCGACGACGGCCCGCGGCGAGATCGGGGCCCTCACCTCCGCCGGCGCGCTGCACCGCCTCCAGGCGGTCGACCTGCCGGTGGCCGGCGAGCCGTCCGCGGCCCCCGCGATGACCACGGCCCTCCCCGCCGCGGAGCTGGTGCCCCTGGCCAAGGGCGAGACGCTCGTGGCCCTGGTCCCCCTGGACACCGTCATGGCACTGGGCACCGCCCACGGGGTCGTCAAGCGCGTCCGGCCCGAGTGGCCCCTGAACCGCCAGGTCGTCGACGCCGTCGCCCTGAAGGACGGCGACGCGGTGGTCGGGGCCGCCCCCGCCCCGGACGAGGCCGACCAGCTCGTCTTCCTCACCCGCACCGGCCAGCTGCTGCGCTACGCCGCCTCCGCCGTGCGCCCCCAGGGCCCGGCCGGCGGCGGTGTCGCGGGCATCCGGCTGGCCGCCGGGGACACGGTGCTCGCGTTCGGGGTGGCCCCCGCGGCCTCCCTCACCGAGACCGGTGCGGACGCCGCGGCCCACCCGCGGCCCGCCGTCGTGGTGACCGTGACGGACGGCGAGGCGGACGTGCTCGGCTCCGCCCCAGGCTCCGTGAAGGTCACGCCGCTCGGGGAGTACCCGGCCAAGGGCCGCGGCACCGGCGGCGTGCGCGCCCACCGGCTGCTCAAGGGCGAGAGCGGCCTCGAGCTCGGCTGGATCGGCGCCGCGCCCGCGCTCGCGGCCTCCCGGGCCGGCGTGGCCCGCGCGCTGCCGATCGAGTACGGGCGCCGGGACGGCTCGGGCGTGCCCGTGGACCAGCGCATCGAGGCCGTCGGCGCCGGCGCCTCCCCCGAACTCGTCCCGGCCCCGCCCGCCGAGGACGACGCCGTGGCCGTGTCCGCGGACTGATCCCGGCCCGGGGCGACCCTGTTCGCCCCGGGCCGATCGACGCCCCCGATGGGCGCCCCACCCGGCCCCTCCGATACAGTGGGCTGTCGTCTCACCGCAGGTGAGCACCCCCTCCCCCGACCCCCCGCAGATTGGTCCTGGTGACGAACGTGTCCGGCAACGCCAGCTACGAGTACTCCCGCGCCGCCCTCCTGGCGGTCACCGAGGTGGAGGCCCCCGTCGAAGTCACCTCGCAGGACCTCGACGACCAGCTGGCGGAGGTGCTCACCCGCCTGCGCCTGCCCGGCTCCCTCCTGGAGCGGGTGGCCGGTGTGCGCAGCCGACGGAACTGGGACGAGACCGAGGACTTCCAGGAGGCCGCCGCCCGCGCCGGCGTCGCGGCCCTGGAGCAGGCCGGCGTCCCCCGGGAACGGGTGGGGCTGCTCGTGAACACCTCGGTCACCCGGGCCACGCTCGAGCCCTCCGTGGCCGTGCGGATCCACCACCTCATGGGGCTGCCGACCTCCGCGACCAACTTCGACATCACGAACGCGTGCCTCGGGTTCGTCAACGGCCTCATGCTCGCCTCCACGCTCGTGGACGCCGGCCAGATCGACTACGCGGTCGTGGTCGCCGCCGAGGACGCCTCGAAGGTGCAGGCCGCCACCGTGGCCAACCTGCACGCCGAGACCACGCACCGCGGCAACTTCATGGAGCAGTTCGCGTCCCTGACGCTGGGCTCCGGGGCTGCCGCCGCCGTCGTCGGCCGCATCGAGGACCATCCGGACGCCCACCGGATCGTCCGCGGGATCACCCGCGCCGGCACCGACCACCACGGCCTGTGCGTGGGCGACCACCACGGCATGTACACCGACTCCACCGCCCTGCTCAAGGACGGTCTCGAGCTCGTGATGGACGCGTGGCACGACGTCCCGGCGGAGTGGGCGTGGCCGGAGGCCGACCGGTTCATCACCCACCAGGTCTCGCAGATGCACACCGACGCGATCGCGGAGTCCGCCCACCTGGACCCGGCGCGCATCCCGACGACGTTCCCCACGCTGGGCAACGTCGGCCCGGCGTCGCTGCCCATCACCCTCGTGCGGGAGATGGACGCCCTGGAGGACGGGGACACGGTGGTCTGCCTGGGCGTGGGCTCGGGCCTGAACACCGCGGTCCACCAGCCCGAGGGGGCGCCGATCCCCGCCCCGCTGCAGGCCGCCCTCGCCGGGCCCGTCCTGCCGGCCTCCACCGTCACCACGGACGCCTTCCTCTCCGTGACGACCTCCCTCGCCACCCCGGCCCTCGACCGCGAGACCCGAGCCGCCTACCACCTGCCCTACGACACGGCGGCCCGACGCGGCGGCGTCGGCGGCTTCGTCGCGGACATCCCGGCCGACCCCGGCCACGGCAGCCATCCCGAACTGCAGCGGGTGGGCGAGGACCTCGCCGCCCTGGGCCGCACCGACGTGCCCGCCCTCATCCTGTGGGGCGCCGACGACCCGGTCTTCCTGGACCGCTACCTCGACGACCTCCGCGACCGCCTGCCCCACGCGCGCGTGCACCGCTACGAGCGGGCGGGGCACCTGCTCGTGGACGACCGCGACATCACCGCGCCCCTGCTGCAGTGGGCCCAGCTGCTGCGCGGCGGCCAACTCTCCGACCCCGCCTCGGGGCTGCCGGGCCCCGTCCCGCACGCCACCGCCGACGCGGCCGCCGACCCGGGCCTGGAGGTGGACCTCGGCCAGGAGCCCGGAGCCCGCGAGCCCGGCGCGGTCCGACTCTGGGACCACCTGCGAGACTGGGGCGCCCCCGGCTCGGACCACCGCGAGTACACCGCGCTGGTGGACATGGCCGGCGCCCAGGCCGGCCGCTCGCTCGTGGGCACCGCCCGCCGACCCGTGGCCGTCACCTGGGGCGAGCTGCAGGAGATGGTCTCGGCCATCGCCACCGGGCTGTGGGCCGCCGGCATGCGGCCGGGCGACCGGGTCGCCATGCTCGTGCCGCCGGGCCGCGACCTGTCGGCGGCCCTGTACGCCGTGCTGCGCGTGGGCGCCGTCGCCGTGGTGGCGGACCAGGGCCTCGGCGTCAAGGGCATGACCCGGGCGATGAAGTCGGCCCGCCCCCGCTGGATCATCGGCCGCAACCCCGGGCTGACACTCGCCCGCGCCCAGTCCTGGCCGGGCACCCGGATCTCCGTGACCGAGCCCGGCGCCGCCCAGCGCCGCCTGCTCGACGTCTCCGACTCGCTCTACGCGATGGTCGACCGCCACCGCGACCCGGCTGCGGGCGACGCCGTCGACGAGCACGGCACCGTGCTGCCCGAGCCCGCCCTGGACGCGGACGCCGCGGTGCTGTTCACGTCCGGCTCCACGGGCCCGGCCAAGGGCGTCGTGTACACGCACGAGCGGCTGGGCCGCCTCGTGGCGCTGATCTCCCGCACCCTGGGCATCCGTCCGGGCGGCTCCCTGCTGGCCGGCTTCGCCCCGTTCGCGCTGCTCGGGCCCGCCCTCGGCGCCGCGTCCGTCTCCCCGGACATGGACGTCACCCAGCCGGCCACCCTCACCGCGCAGAAGCTGGCCGACGCCGCGATCGCCGGGCAGTCGAGCGTGCTGTTCGCCTCTCCCGCCGCCCTGGCGAACGTGGTCGCGACCGCCGACGGCCTCGACGCGCCCCGGCGCGAGGCGCTCGACGCCGTGCGTCTCGTGCTCTCGGCCGGCGCCCCCGTGCACCCGCAGCTGATGCGTCAGGTCTCGGACCTGATGCCGAACGCCCGGGTCCACACGCCGTGGGGCATGACCGAGGGGCTGCTGCTCACGGACATCGACGGCGCCGAGGTGCAGCGCCTGCGCACCGCCGACGACGAGGGCGTCTGCGTGGGCTCCGCGCTGCCCACGGTGTCCCTGGCCATCGCGCCGCTGCTCGAGGACGGCAGCGCCGACGACGTCATCCTCGACCCCGCGCGGGGCCACGGCGTGCTCGGTGAGATCGTGGTCAGCGCCCCCCACCTGAAGGACCGCTACGACGCGCTCTGGCACACCGACCAGCAGAGCAAGCGCGACGGGCTGTGGCGGCGGGACGGCCGGGTGTGGCACCGCACCGCCGACGTCGGCCACTTCGACGCCGAGGGCCGCGTCTGGCTCGAGGGTCGGCTCCAGCACGTGATCACCACGCCCGAGGGCCCGGTCGGTCCGGGCGGGCCCGAGAAGACCGTCGACGCCCTCGGGCCGGTGCGGCGCAGCGCCGTCGTCGGCGTCGGGCCCCGGGGCACGCAGGCCGTGGTCGTCGTCGTGGAGGCGGCAGTGCCGGCCACGCGCCCGGCGCGGCGCCCGGGTCACCACCGGGACGGCCGGCCCAAGCAGGGCCTCGCCCCGACCGCGCTGGCCTCCGCCGTGCGCGCGGCCCTCGAGCCGCTGCCGGTGGCCGCGGTGCTCGTGGCCGATGAGATCCCCACGGACATCCGGCACAACTCGAAGATCGACCGCGCCCGGGTGGCCGACTGGGCGGAGTCCGTGCTCGCCGGCGGGAAGGCGGGTGCGCTGTGAGCGGCTTCGGCTACGACGTCGGCCTCGATGCCGCCGGCATGCCCGACCTCGTCGAGCGCCTCGAGTCCCGCCGCGTCCTGGTGACCGGCGCCTCGGGGCTGCTGGGTGCGGGCGTCGCCCGGGTGCTCGCCGATGCCGGCAACGACGTGACCACCCTGCAGCGGCGTCCGTCGGGCGTGCCCGGTGCGCGGGACGTGCGCGGGTCCGTGACCGACCCGGCCGCCGTCGAGGAGGCCCTGACCGGCGCGGACACCGTGGTGCACGTGGCCGCGAAGGTGTCCGTGTCCGGCCCCGAGCACGAGTATGAGGCCGTGAACGTCGAGGGCACGCGCATCCTCCTGCATGCCGCGCAGCGCCACGGCGTGCGACGCTTCGTCCACGTCTCCTCCCCCTCCGTGGCGCACGCCGGCGACTCCATCGTCGGTGAGGGCGCCGGAGCCGCCAGCCCCGAGCACGCGCGCGGACCCTACGCCCGCACGAAGGCGGCCGGCGAGCGGCTGGCCCTGGCCGCCGACCGCGACGACTTCCGCGTCCTCGTGCTGCGCCCCCACCTGATGTGGGGGCCCGGGGACCTGCAGCTCACCGACCGGATCGTGCAGCGCGCGCGGGCCGGGCGGATGCCCGTGCTCGGCACGGGCGCTCCCCTGGTCGACACGCTGTACACGGCCAACGCCGTCGAGGCCGTGGTGGCGGCCGTGTCCGCGGCGGACGTGCACCACGGCGAGGCCCTCGTGGTGACCAACGGCGAGCCGCGACCGGTCGGCGAGCTGATCCGCCAGATCGCGCTGGCGGGCGGCGCCGCGGAGCCCGAGCGCCGCGTCCCGGCGGGCCTGGCCCGGCGCGCCGGCGCCCTGATCGAGCGGGCGTGGGAGCGGGACCTGTTCGGGCTGCGGTCCCGGGGCGTGGGCTCCGACGACGGCGAGCCGCCGCTGACCGAGTTCCTCGCCGAACAGCTCTCGACCTCCCACTGGTTCGACCAGCGTCGCACCCGCGAGGTCCTCTCGTGGACGCCGACCGTGAGCATCGACGAGGGCCTGCACCGCGTCGCGGCGTACTACCGCGACCGCTGACGTCCGCCGCGGCCGGAACGGGCGCCCACCCAGAGCTTTCGTTCGGGAAACGGCGCGGGTCACGCCGCTTTCGTTCGGGAGACGGCGGCGGCCGCGCCGCCGTTTCCCGAACGAAAGCGGGGGTCAGGCGTCGATACGCTCGCGATCCAGCTCGTCGGCGTGGGAGACGATGAAGTCCTTGCGCGGGGCCACCGCGGAACCCATGAGCAGGTCGAAGACCCGCTCGGCGGCCTCCACCTCGGCGATGTTCACGCGGCGGAGCATGCGGTGGCGCGGGTCCATGGTGGTCTCGGCCAGCTGGTCGGCGTCCATCTCGCCCAGGCCCTTGTAGCGCTGGATCGGCTCGCGGTACGAGCGGCCCTCCCGCTCCAGGCGGGCGAGCGTCGCGTGCAGCTCCTGCTCGGAGTACGTGTAGATGACCTCGCGTTCCTTCACGCCGCGGGTCACCGCCTCGATCCGGTGCAGCGGCGGGACTGCTGCGTACACGCGCCCGGCCTCGACCATGGGTCGCATGTAGCGGAAGAAGAGCGTCAGCAGGAGGGTGCGGATGTGGGCACCGTCCACGTCCGCGTCCGTCATCAGCACGACCTTGCCGTAGCGGGCCGCATCCAGGTCGAAGCTGCGCCCCGCACCACCTCCGACGACCTGGATCAGCGCCGCGCACTCGGCATTGGCCAGGATGTCCGAGACGGAGGCCTTCTGCACGTTCAGGATCTTGCCCCGGATCGGCAGCAGGGCCTGGAAGTCGGAGGACCGGGCCAGCTTGGCGGTGCCGAGAGCCGAGTCGCCCTCGACGATGAACAGCTCGGAGGAGGCGACGTCGTTGCTGCGGCAGTCCGCCAGCTTGGCCGGCATCGTCGAGGTCTCCAGGGCGTTCTTGCGTCGCTGGTTCTCCTTGTGGGTGCGCGCGGAGATGCGCGACTTCATCTCGGCGACGACCTTCTCCAGCAGCGTGTGCACCTGCTGCTTCTGCGCGCGGGCCGTGGAGGTGAGGCGGGCGGTCAGCTGCTTCTCCACCACCTGGGAGACGATCCGCCGCACCGCGGAGGTGCCGAGGATCTCCTTGGTCTGCCCCTCGAACTGCGGTTCGGCGAGGCGCACCGTCAGGACGGCGGTCATGCCGGCCAGCACGTCGTCCTTCTCCACCTTGTCCGACCCGGCCTTGAGCCGGCGCGCGTTGGCCTCGACCTGGGCGCGGAACACCTTCAGCAGTGCCGCCTCGAACCCGGACTGGTGGGTGCCGCCCTTGGGTGTGGCGATGATGTTCACGAAGGACCGGAACACGGTGTCGTAGCCGACGTCCCAGCGCAGGGCGACGTCCACCTCGCACGTGCGCTGCACATCCTGCATGGAGGTGCGCCCGTCCTCGCCGAGCACCGGGACCCGCTCCTTGAAGGTGCCGGAGCCCTGGATCCGCCACACGTCCGTCGCCGGGGTGGCGGGCGTGAGGTGCTCCACGAACTCGGAGATGCCGCCGTCGTACTGGAAGACCTCCTCGACCGGGCCGTCGGCGCCGGGCGTGCCGGGTCGGCGGCGCAGGTCCTTGACCGTGATCCGCAGGCCCGGGATCAGGTAGGCGGTCTGGCGCGCCCGCGCCTGGAGCTCCTCGGCGGAGAACGTCGCGTCCTTCACGAAGATCTGCTCGTCCGCCCAGTAGCGCACGCGCGTGCCGGTCTGCCCGCGCTTGGCCTTCCCGACGACGTCCAGCGGCGAGGCGTCCGTGGACGGCTCGAACGGGGCGTCCGGCGACGGGCGCGACCCGTCCTGGAAGCGGCCCGGCTCGCCGCGCCGGAACGACATCTGGTGGACCTTGCCGCCGCGCAGCACCTGCACGTCCAGGCGCGAGGACAGGGCATTGACCACCGACGCGCCCACGCCGTGCAGGCCACCCGAGGCGGCGTAGGAACCGCCGCCGAACTTGCCGCCGGCGTGGAGCTTGGTGAACACCACCTCGACGCCGGACAGGCCGGTGCGCGGCTCCACGTCCACGGGGATGCCGCGCCCGTTGTCCTCGACCTCGACGGAGCCGTCCGGATGCAGGGTGATCTCGATGGACTGCCCGAAGCCGGCCAGGGCCTCGTCCACCGAGTTGTCGATGATCTCCCAGAGGCAGTGCATGAGGCCGCGGGAATCGGTGGAGCCGATGTACATGCCCGGCCGCTTGCGGACAGCCTCGAGCCCCTCCAGCACGGAGAGGTGGCGGGCGTTGTACTCGGTGTTCGCGGGCACGGGGGCGGGCCTTTCGGTGGACGACGGCGGCCGGTCCAGCCTACTCCGCGGGCCGGACACGCCAGGATCCGAGCCGGTCGTCCCGGGCCGCCCGGCCCGGGCGCTCGCGTACGCGGGTGGCGAAACGCGGGTGCGGGGCGGGCGCGCGGGGAAGTTCCCTGCCATCCTTGCTGTTCCATGGGACAAGAGGAGGACCGGCCCGCCCCACCGGCGTCGTCGCCCTCCAGCCCCGAGAGACCCGAGGAGGACACCATGTCCATCACCGCCGTGGCCGAGCCGGCCGCCCTCACCCGTTCCGACCGCTGCGACCGCTGCGGCGCGCAGGCCTACGTCCGCGCCGTGCTGCACTCGGGCGGTGCCCTCCAGTTCTGCGCCCACCACGCCCGCGCCGTCGAGGACGCGCTGCGTCCCCAGGCCGCGCTGTGGCAGGACGAGACGGACCGCCTCACCGCCGGCGCCTGACGCGCCCGGCATGACGAAGGGCCGGACCCCCGCGGGGGTCCGGCCCTTCGTCATGCCGCTCCGACTCAGTCCAGGTAGTCCCGGAGCACCTGCGAGCGGGAGGGGTGACGCAGCTTGGACATGGTCTTCGACTCGATCTGGCGGATCCGCTCTCGCGTCACGCCGTAGACCTTGCCGATCTCATCCAGCGTCTTGGGCTGGCCGTCGGTCAGGCCGAAGCGCATGGCGACGACGCCGGCCTCGCGCTCGGAGAGGGTGTCCAGCACCGAGTGCAGCTGCTCCTGGAGCAGCGTGAAGGAGACGGCGTCTGCGGGCACCACGGCCTCGGAGTCCTCGATCAGGTCGCCGAACTCCGAGTCGCCGTCCTCGCCGAGCGGGGTGTGCAGCGAGATGGGCTCGCGGCCGTACTTCTGCACCTCCACGACCTTCTCCGGGGTCATGTCCAGCTCCTTGGCCAGCTCCTCCGGGGTGGGCTCACGGCCGAGGTCCTGGAGCATCTGCCGCTGCACGCGGGCCAGCTTGTTGATGACCTCCACCATGTGCACCGGGATGCGGATGGTGCGGGCCTGGTCCGCCATGGCACGGGTGATGGCCTGACGGATCCACCACGTGGCATACGTGGAGAACTTGAAGCCCTTGGTGTAGTCGAACTTCTCGACGGCGCGGATCAGGCCGAGGTTGCCCTCCTGGATGAGGTCCAGGAACAGCATGCCGCGACCGGTGTAGCGCTTGGCCAGGGAGACCACCAGACGCAGGTTGGCCTCGAGCAGGTGGTTCTTGGCCTTGCGCCCGTCCGCGATGATCAGCTGGATGTCCCGGCGCTCGCGGTAGTCGTCGGAGGCCTCGTGCTGCACGACGTGCTCGGCGTAGAGGCCGGCCTCGATGCGCATGGCCAGGTCCACCTCCTGCTCGGCGTTGAGCAGGGCGACCTTGCCGATCTGCTTCAGGTAGTCCTTCACCGGGTCCGCCGTGGCGCCCGCCACGACCACCTGCTGCACCGGGGCGTCGTCCTCGGAGTCGTCCATGACGAACGCGCCCTTGGACTGGGCCACCTTCTGGCCTGTGGCGGCCGTCGTGCCGGTCACGGCCTCCGCGTCCATCGCCGGGCGCTCCGGAGCGTCCGAGCCGTCCGCGTCCTCATCGTCCGAGTCCTCGGTGGCGGTCTCGTCCGCCACCACGTCCTCCTCGACGGCGTCCGCGGCCTCGGTGCGCTCGCGCGCCTCGACGAGCTCCTCGTCGTCCTCGGCCTGCTCGGCGGAGGCGGCGGAGGCGGTGGCCTTCTTGCCCCGGGTCGTGGCGGTCTTCTTCGCGGCGGTGGTCTTGGCCGTGGCGGTGGTCTTGGCCGCGGCGGGCTTCCGGGTCGCCTTCTTCTTGGCCGTCGGCGTGGCAGCGGTCTTGGTCGCCGCCGACTTCGTCGCGGTCGTCCGGGTCGTGGTGCTCTTCGTGGCTGCCGACTTCTTGGCTGCCGTGGAGCGGGTGCGCGTGGTCGTGGCCTCGGAGGCAGTGGTCTCCTTGCCGTCCTGCACACCGCTGGTCGTCGAAGTGGTCACTCGAGGCCTTTCCGTCTCGTCCGCGGCCACCCGCGGATCCTTGCAGTCCATATACACGTGACCCTGTCAAGTCGCGGCCCGGACGACCGACGTCGTCCGGGCCCGCCGACTGCAGGGTCCGTGAGTGTCAACGACGGCTGAGACCGATCTATTCCGAACCCCGGAAACGGGCTGCGGTCGGCCGTACCGTCGTGAAGCCGCATCATTCTCTCATGGGCCGCCACCGTCGGACCGCCACGCGGTGGCCGGGTCGGTCGCCCAGCCGGCGACGCACCCTGCGGCCACGATGCGTCGCAGGACGGAGACGAACGGGTCGTCGGGACTCAGCGCCGCCGCCGCCGTCAGGTGGGCGTCCGCGTCGGAGCCGTGGCCGCGGGCCCAGCCGACCCACCCGGCCAGCGCCAGGGCCTGAGCCGCCACGGCCGGCGTCGCGACGGGCACGAGCGCGCGCAGCCCCGCCCGCAGCGCGTCCAGCCGGTCCCAGGCCGGCGCCCGGCTCGAAGCCGCGGTGAGGATCCGTTCCTCGTCCCCCGGATCCCCCGTGGCCACGCCGGACGGCGCGGCGGCATGGAGCAGCAGGCCGTCGCGCCAGGCCGGACGCGTCAAAGGCGAGCCCAGCACGGCGGGTGCGGGCGCACCGCGGCCACGCGCCGTGCCGGTCAGCACCGACTCCCACTGCGCCAGCCACGCGCGGCGTGCCCGGGGCACGTCCTGCTCGGGCGGCCGCCACCGCGCGTCGTCGGGCCGGGCCGCGGCGGGACCACGGCGCGGGACCGGGTCGGGCACCGCCGCGCGGGCCCAGACCGAACCGCGGGTCATCAGGTGCAGGGACAGCGGCGCGGCTCGGGGGTCGAGCGGGCCCTCCTCGGCGACGCTGCTCCCCCACCAGGGGCGCGCCCGTCCGTGCGCGCACGTCCAGGCCGCGGCCAGGGGGCGACCCGCGGACGCCAGGGCGTCATCGAGCGCCGCGGCCCAACCGGGACGGGTCAGCGTGGCCCGGGCGCCGTCCGGCAACGCGAGGCAGAGCGTCGCGTCCGCTGCCGCGTCCCGCCGGCACACCTCGGCCACGGCACAGGCCCAGGCGCCGACGTCGACCTCCTCGGGAGGCAGATCGACCCGCACCACGGCGCGCAGGCGCCCGTCACGCAGGGTGAGGAGGACGAGGCTGTCCTCGGGCAACCGCCCGAGGGCGTGGCCGACGTAGGCGAGCAGGTCCTCCGGGCCGCGGGCCGGCAGGACGGGGGCGTCGAGCGAGGTGGGGGCTTCCATGCCGCCACCCTCGCCGACCGGGCACCCGCGGTGGGATCAGTCCCCGTCGTCGGTGGACGGACGACCGGGTCCGTCCTCCTGTGCAGGAGCGGACCCGCCGCCGGCGTCCCGCGCGGCGAGGTACGCCTCGACGGCGGAGGCGAGTTCGTCGCCGTCGGGCAGGCCCTGCTCGGTCTCCAGCAGCGACCGCTCCTGGTCCTCGGCGTTCTGGTCGTAGTTGCGCTCCAGGCCGGCGATCATCTGCTGGATCTCTCCGGACCCGGAGACCTGACGCTCCAGCTCGGCCTCGATGTCCCGCGAGGCGTCTCGCAGGTCGTCCGAGGGCAGCATGAGCCCCATGGCGGCCCCCGCGTACTCGAGCGCGGCCACGGCCGCCTGGGGGAAGGACGCCTCGGCCACGTAGTGCGGCACATGGACGGTGTAGCCCGCCGTCGGCAGGTCCGCCTCCTCGGCGCGCAGCTCGAGCATCTGCAGCAGCCCCGCGACGATGTCCGCCTCCGGGCTCCACGTGGACAGCCCCTCCACGGCGTCGGCGCGGGACCCGTGGGTCGTGACCCCGAGCCGTCGCGTGTGCGGCACGGGCAGCGGGGCCGCGTCGAGGAACGTGAGCGAGTCCACCTTCCACTCCTGCGCGAGGCCCAGCACAGCCTCCGTCACCGCATGCCACCGGAAGTCCGGCTCGGGACCGGACAGCAGCAGGAAGGGGTGACCGAGCAGGTCCTCGACCAGCTGCACCTCGAGCGCGGGCAGACGCAGATCGCGGTAGCGGTCCCGGTCGAACCGGAGCCGGGGACGCCGGGCGCGGTAGTCGAACATCGAGTCGACGTCGAAGGAGACGACGGTCCGATGGGTCAGGTGCTCGTGCAGGGCGGCCCGCACCTGCCGAGCGACCCGGCCCGCGTCCATGTGCCCGGTCAGGGCCACGAGCATGCCCAGGCCGGGGGGCACGGGTGCCCCCTCATGACGGGTGTACAGCGGCGCGGCGTCCTGCACGTCTCGTTCCCCTTCCGGTGGTCCGTCTGCGGGAGAGCCGTCCCCGCCGCCCGGATGGCGACGGACGCGGATCCCTCCCTGTCCTCTGGCGTCAGTCAACCACGGCACGGCACCCTCCTATTCCGCGCCCGCGCGCCCTGGACGGGCGCGCGAGCCCTCTGGCTAGGATGACGCGGGACGGCCCGGCCCACCCCGCCG
>NZ_JABFAX010000016.1:151823-186561 GCF_017168395.1 Micrococcus sp. KRD128
CCCCACCCCCGGAAGAGAGGCCCGTCCGTGATCACCCTGGACCGCCCGACCCTGACCGCCCGCGCCCTGGAGGACCTGACCGCCTCCGCCCTCGTGGTGGGGGTGGGCACCGGCCCGGACGGCCCCGTGCTCCTGACGGACGCGCTGCCGGCCGAGGCGGCCACCGCCCTCGAGGCCTCGTTCGAGCTGCTGGGCGTGCGGGGCGCCGAGGACGAGGTCCACCGCCTCCCGGGCCTGGGCGGCGTGCCGGTGCCGCTGCTGGTCCTGGCCGGCGTCGGCGCTCTGGACGACGACGGCGAGGCCGCGGACGAGTCCCTGCGCCGCGCCGCCGGGGCTGCCGTGCGCTCCCTGGCCGGCACCGACGCCGTGGCTCTGGCCCTGCCGGCCGACACCGCGGCCCGGCTGGCCGCCGTCGCCGAGGGCGCCGCCCTGGGTGCGTACGCCTTCACCGCCCAGAAGTCCGAGCGCGCCCGCGCCGAGGCGGACACGTCCCGGCCCGTCCGCGAGCTCGAGGTCGTCACCCCGCTCGCCGCCGCGGACGCCGACCCCGTGCTGCGCCGAGCCGCCGTCGTGGGCGACGCGGTCTGCGCCGTGCGCGACCTGGTGAACACCGCCCCCTCGCACCTCTACCCGGCCACGTTCGCGGACGCCGTCGCCGAGGACCTCGCGGACTCGCCCGTGAGCGTGGACGTGTGGGACGAGGACCGCCTGCGCGCCGAGGGCTTCGGCGGCATCCTCGCGATCGGCCAGGGCTCCTCCCGCCCACCGCGGCTCGTGCGCATCGAGCACGCGCCGGCCGACGCCGCCGCGCACATCGCGCTGGTGGGCAAGGGCATCACCTTCGACACGGGCGGCATCTCGCTGAAGCCCGCCGCCTCGATGATGACGATGAAGTCGGACATGGCCGGCGCCGCCACCGTCTTCGCCGTCGTGCGCGCCGCCGCGGCCCTGGACGTCCCCGTGAAGGTGACCGGCTGGCTGGCGCTGGCCGAGAACATGCCCTCGGGCACCGCCATCCGCCCGTCCGACGTCATCACGATGTACGGCGGCAAGACCGTGGAGGTCATGAACACGGACGCCGAGGGCCGCGTCGTCATGGCCGACGCCCTCGTGGCGGCCACCGACGAGCGCCCCGACGCGGTGCTCGACGTGGCCACCCTCACCGGCGCCCAGCTGGTCGCCCTCGGCGTGCGCCACACGGGCGTCATGGGTGACGACGCGCTGCGCGACGAGGTCGTCGCCGCGGCCGACGCCGCCGGGGAGCTCGCGTGGGGCATGCCCCTGCCGGAGCAGCTGCGCGCCTCGCTCAATTCGCGCGTCGCGGACATCTCCAACATGGGCGACCGCTTCGGCGGCATGATGACCGCCGCCACCTTCCTGCGCGAATTCGTCGACGCCGGACGGCCGGAGGGCGACGCCGCCGCGCGGACCCCCTGGGCCCACCTCGACATCGCCGGTCCCTCCTTCAACGAGTCGGCCGCGTACGGCTACACCCCGCAGGACGCCACCGGCGTGATGGTGCGGACCCTGGTGGGTCTCATCGAGGGGCGTGCCCGGTAAGGTTGGTCCCGATGTCCACCGCATCCCCGGCCGCGCGGCCCGCCGCCGACGGCCGGGGGTGGCGGTGACGCACCACCACCACGATCCACCGACCCCAGCACCAAGGAGCAACACCGTGGCCGACAAGGCAACCGCTCAGGAATTCGACGTCCTCGTCCTCGGCGGTGGCTCCGCCGGGTACGCCGCAGCCCTGCGTTCTGTGCAGTACGGCAAGTCCGTCGCCCTCGTGGAGAAGTCCAAGGTCGGCGGCACCTGCCTGCACTGGGGCTGCATCCCCACGAAGGCCTACCTGCACGCCGCCGAGGTGGCCGACGAGACCCGCAACGCCGCCAAGTTCGGCGTCAACGCGACCCTCGAGTCCGTGGACATGGCGAAGGTGCGCGACTACAAGGACGGCATCGTCGCCGGCAAGCACAAGGGCCTGGCCGGCCTGCTGAAGATGCGCAAGGTCCAGGTCATCGAGGGCGAGGGCAAGCTCGTCTCGAAGAACGAGGTCGAGGTCGACGGCACCCGTTACACGGCGGAGAACATCGTGCTGGCCTCCGGCTCCGTGGCCAAGACCATGGGCCTGCCCATCTCCAAGAAGATCATGACCTCCACGGAGGCCCTCGAGCTGGACTACACCCCGAAGTCGGCCATCGTGCTCGGCGGCGGTGTCATCGGCTCCGAGTTCGCGTCCCTGTGGAACTCCTTCGGCGTCGACGTCACCATCATCGAGGGCCTGAAGACCCTGGTCCCCAACGAGGACCCGGCGATCATCAAGGTCCTCGAGCGCGAGTTCAAGAAGAAGGGCATCAAGACCAACCTGGGCACGTTCTTCGACAAGGTCGAGGAGACCGACTCGGGCGTCAAGGTGACCCTCGCGGACGGCAAGGAGTTCGAGGCCGAGGTGTGCCTCGTCGCCGTCGGCCGCGGCCCGAACACCGAGGGCCTCGGCTACGAGGAGCAGGGCGTCAAGATGGACCGCGGGTTCGTCCTCACCGACGAGCGCCTGCACACCGGCGTCGGCAACATCTACGCCGTGGGCGACATCGTCCCCGGTCTGCAGCTGGCGCACCGCGGCTTCCAGCAGGGCATCTTCGTGGCCGAGGAGATCGCCGGCAACAAGCCGATGGTCGTCGAGGACATCAACATCCCGAAGGTCACCTTCACCGAGCCGGAGATCATGTCCGTGGGCTACACCCAGCCCAAGGCGGAGGAGAAGTTCGGCAAGGACAACGTCGAGGTCGCCGAGTACAACCTGGCCGGCAACGGCAAGTCCTCGATCCTCGGCACCGGCGGCATCATCAAGATGATCCGCCAGAAGAACGGCCCGATCGTGGGCGTGCACGGCATCGGCAAGCGCATCGGCGAGCAGATCGGCGAGGCGCAGCTCATCGTGAACTGGGAGGCCTACCCCGAGGACGTCGCCCAGTTCGTGCACGCGCACCCCACGCAGAACGAGGCCCTGGGCGAGGCTGCCATGGCCCTGTTCGGCCACCCGCTGCACAGCTGACCCACCGCACTGACCATCCCGGGTCCGTGCGTCGGGCCCACCTCGCAACCCCGGGTGGGCGCCCCCGGCGCCCACCCCTCATGAGGAGCATCGGAACCATGTCTGAAACCGTGAACCTGCCCGCCCTGGGCGAATCCGTCACCGAGGGCACCGTGACCCGCTGGCTCAAGGCCGTCGGCGACGAGGTCGCCGTCGACGAGCCCCTGGTGGAGGTCTCCACCGACAAGGTCGACACCGAGATCCCGTCCCCCGTGGCCGGCGTGCTCGAGGAGATCCTGGTCGAGGAGGACGACACGGTCGAGGTCGGCGCCCCGCTGGCCACGATCGGCGACGGCTCCGGCGGCGGATCCGCCGACGCGTCGGAGGACGACGCCGCGGCCGAGGAGCCCGCCGTCGAGGAGGCGCAGCAGGACGACGCCCAGCAGGAGCCCGCCGGCGAGCCGGCTCCGGAGGAGCGCGCCTCCACCGACCAGGGCTCGGACGAGACCCCGTCGGCCGGCGGCGAGGCCTCCGAGGTCACCCTGCCCGCGCTGGGCGAGTCCGTGACCGAGGGCACCGTGACCCGCTGGCTGAAGTCCGTCGGCGACGAGGTCGAGGTCGACGAGCCGCTGCTCGAGGTCTCCACCGACAAGGTCGACACCGAGATCCCCTCCCCCGTGGCGGGCACCCTCCTGGAGATCCGTGCGGAGGAGGACGACACCGTCGAGGTGGGCGCCGTCCTCGCGCTCGTCGGCTCCGGCTCCGCCGGCGGCGGCTCCGCCCCGTCGGAGGGCTCCTCCGGTCAGGACGAGGCGTCCGCCGAGGAGATCGAGGACAAGGCGACCGAGGCCGAGGCCCCCGAGGAGACCGAGGAGGCCGCCGAAGCCGCCGGCGCCGAGAAGTCGGAGAAGACGCCCGAGGCGTCCCCGTCCGAGGAGGCCTCCCGGCGCGAGTCCGCTGAGCGCGACTCCGCGCAGGCCGAGTCCGCCGAGGCGCCCTCCGCCACCGAGCCCGGCCAGGGCTACGTGACCCCGCTGGTGCGCCGCCTGGCCCACCAGAACAACGTGGACCTGTCCACGGTCCGCGGCACGGGCGTCGGCGGCCGCATCCGCAAGCAGGACGTGCTCGCCGCCGCGCTGGCCTCGCAGGCCGCCGCGGGCGGGTCCGAGGCTCCGGCCGAGCAGGCCTCCGAGGCTGCCGCCCCGTCGTCGGCCCCGGCCGCTGCGTCCGCCCCGGCCGCGAGCTCCTCCGTGGACCCCTCGGTCCGCGGCGAGGTGGAGAAGGCGCCGCGCATCCGCCAGGTCATCGCCCAGCGCATGCGCGAGTCCCTCGACCTGTCCACCCAGCTGACCCAGGTGCACGAGGTGGACGTCACCCGCATCGTGCAGCTGCGCAAGAAGGCCAAGGCCTCCTTCCAGCAGCAGGCCGGCGTGAACCTGACGTACCTGCCGTTCATCACCAAGGCGGTCGCCGAGGCCCTCAAGCAGCACCCCAAGCTGAACGCGTCGTTCTCCGAGGACAACAAGGAGATCACGTACCACGCGTCTGAGGACATCGCGATCGCCGTGGACACGGAGAAGGGGCTGCTGGTGCCCGTCATCAAGGACGCCGGCTCCCTGAACCTGACGGGCCTCGCCCAGAAGATCGCCGACGTGGCCGAGCGCACCCGCACGAACAAGATCTCGCCGGACGAGCTCTCGGGCGGCACGTTCTCGATCACGAACATCGGCTCCGTGGGCGCGCTGTTCGACACGCCGATCATCAACCAGCCGCAGGTCGCGATCCTGGGCACCGGTGCGATCGTGAAGCGCCCCATGGTGGTGACCGACGCGGACGGCAACGACTCGATCGCCATCCGCCACATGATGTACCTGTCCCTGACCTACGACCACCGCCTGGTGGACGGGGCCGACGCGGGCCGCTTCCTGACGACGCTGCGTCAGCGTCTCGAGGGCGGCGAGTTCGCCAACGAGCTGGGTCTCTGACGGAAAGGGAGAAGGACTGTGGATATCCTGCACAGCATCCTGGTGGCCGTGCACATCGTGTCCGCCGCAGCGATCGTGGGCGGTTGGTTCGCGCACTTCCGCAACCCGACCGTCACCACCTCGCAGTGGTGGGGCTCCGTGGGCATGATCGTCTCCGGCGTGGTGCTTTTCGGCCTCGCCATGAGCGGGGAGCCGAACCACATGAAGCTGGGCGTCAAGTTCCTGATCGGCGTCATCGTCTTCGTGGCCGCCCTGATCGGCCGCCGCAAGTCCAACCGCGGGGAGGTCGTGCCCACGGGCCTGGCCCACGCGGTGGGCGGTCTGGGCCTGGTGAACATCCTGGTCGCCGTCCTCTGGCAGTGAGCAGCCCAGGCGGCTGACGCCGCACCACGCCGCGGGCCCCGGGGAGCTTCTCCCCGGGGCCCGCGGCGTCCCCCCGTCTGGACCGCCGGCCTCCGGCGCTGGATCCGGGCCCGGGGTCAGCGCGGATCGACGGTCTCGACCCGCCACGTCCGACCCGCCGCGCCGCCGTCCCGCCCCTCGGGGCCCTCTCCGTGGCCGCTGCGCAGGACCAGCACGACCTCCTCGGCCGTCGCCTCCCGATGCGCCGCCACGCGTCCCGCGCGGTCCAGCACGGTGTGGGCCGACGTCCGGAGCACGGCGTCGACACGCAGCGCGTCGTCCCCGGCCCGCCGGGCGGGTCCGGCCTGCTCCACCGTCACCTCGAGGCCGGAGAAGGCGAACCCCTCGTCCGTCAGCCGGCGCAGCAGATCCCGGTCGTTCTCCCACGCCGGTCCCCCGGGCACGGCGTAGGCGTCCAGTCGCGCAGGCTCCGGGTCGATGAGCGCGGCCGTCCGGGCGTGGCCGACCGCGGCCAGCGCCTCGCCCACGTCGACGGCGTCCTCCCCGGCGGCGTCCTCCCCGGGGGCACCCGCGTCCGGCACCCTCGCCGGCGTCCCGCTCTCCGGCGTCCCGTCCTCCGGGCGCGCCGCGTTCACCGAGGTGCCGGCCGGCACCGCGCCCGCCGGCTCCGGCGCCCCCTCCGTCGCGTCGCCCAGGGACGCCGGCCACCACAGCCCCACGGTGCCGCCGCCCAGGGCCAGCGCGGTGGCCAGCCCGGCGGCCACGAGGACGCCCCGGCGTGGCGCCGCCCCCCGTCGGCGCGCGAGCGCGCGCCGTCCCGGAGCCGCGCGTCGTCCCCGGCGTCGCCGCGTGGGCCCGGAGCCCGGCAGCACCGTGGGCAGCAGGTGCGCCACCTCGGCGGGGGCGGCCTCTCCCAGCGGGACCGGCTCGGGCCGGGCCGTCGCGTATACGGCTGCGGCGGCCTCTTCCGCGCTCGGCCGCGCCGCCGGGTCCGGGGAGAGCGCCGCATCGAGCAGCAGCGCGAGCTCGGGGGACGCTTCGGGGACCAGGACGGGCAGCGGCGCCCGATGCCCGGCGGCGCCCGGCGCCCGACCGGTGAGCGCGTACCAGCCCAGGGCGGCCCACGCATGGACGTCACTCGGCGCCCCCACCGCCGGAGACGCCCCCGGTTCGTTCCGCCCCGGCCCCCTCCACCGCGGCGAGCGCCTCGGGGGCCGCGAAGCCCGGCGTCGCCCCGGCCCCCGACGCCCCGCCGACCACCCGGGCGACGCCGAGGTCGGCGAGGGCCGGGCTGCCGTCGACGCCGAACAGGACGTTCGCCGGGGACACGTCGCCGTGCACCACCCCCTCGCGGTGCAGGCACGCGAGAGCCTGGGCGATCGGGACGAGCACGGTGACGGCCTGCCCCGGGCTCAGGGGTCCGACCCGCTGCACCATGTCCTGCAGCGTGCCGGCCGCGCGGTGCTCGGTGAGGACCCCGAGGCCCCGGTCCGTCTCCACCACGCCGAGCACGCGCAGCAGATGGGGATGCGCGACCCGTCCGGCCTGCGCCTCCGCCGCCAGCGCATCCGGCGCCGCGCCGGCACGGGGCACCTTCAGGGCGGCCCGGACGCCCCGACCGTCCTCGACGAGCCAGACCTCCGCCTGGGCGCCCGCGCCGAGCAGCCGGACGGGTTCCCAGCCCGGGGCGCGCGGCGCAGCCGTGCCCGGCTCCGACGACCTCTCCGGTTCGGTCTCCGGCCCGCCGCCGACGCGTCCGGCCGCGCCGCCGTCCGCCTCGTCCCAGTCCCGCATCGGTCTCCCCTCTCCGCCGCGCCGTCCGTTCCAGCCCAGGGTGCCGCATGTCCCCGAGCGTCACGGCGGTTGTCCACAGGTCCGGGCCCGAGGACTACAGTGGACGTCATGCCCGAGACACCCCTGCCGCCCCTGCGCGTGCTCGGCCTGGCGCCCGACCTGGTGGACTACCACGCCGCCTGGGACGCCCAGCGCGCCCTGCACGCGGACGTCGTCGCCGGCCGCTCCGACGGCGAATTCCTCCTCCTGGAGCACGAAGCCGTCTACACGGCCGGTCGCCGCACCGAGGACGCCGAGCGCCCCACGGACGGCGCCCCCGTCGTGGACGTGGACCGCGGCGGCAAGATCACATGGCACGGGCCGGGCCAGCTGGTCGGCTACCCCGTGGTCCGGCTGCGCGACCGTGCCCACGTCAAGGACTACGTCTGGTTCCTCGAGGAGCTGCTGATCCGCACCGCCGCCGAGTTCGGCGTCACGGCCGTCCGCGTGGACGGGCGGGCGGGCATCTGGGTCCTCGCGGACCGGGACGACGACGGCGCGGCCCGCCCGGACCGCAAGGTCGGCGCCATCGGCCTGTCCATCCACGACGGCGTCTCGATGCACGGCTTCGCGCTGAACTGCTCCAACTCCCTGGCCCCCTACGAGGGGATCATCGCGTGCGGCATCACGGACGCCGCCACCACCACCCTGTCGGTCGAGACGGGCCGGACCATCACGCCGGCCGACGTCGTCCCGGTGCTCACCCGTCATCTGGACGAGCTCGGGCCGGCGTACATCGCCGTCACCCCCACGGAAGGAATCCCCGCATGAGCCTCGCCCCCGAAGGCCGCCGCCTGCTGCGCGTGGAGGCGCGCAACGCCGAGGTGCCCGTCGAGCGCAAGCCCGAGTGGATCAAGGCCAAGGTCCACATGGGCCCCGAGTACATCGGCCTGAAGAACAAGGTCAAGTCCGCCGGCCTGCACACCGTGTGCGAGGAGGCCGGCTGCCCCAACATCTTCGAGTGCTGGGAGGACCGCGAGGCCACGTTCCTCATCGGCGGCGACATCTGCACCCGCCGGTGTGACTTCTGCGACATCACCTCCGGCAAGCCGCGTCCCCTGGACATGGAGGAGCCGCAGAAGGTCGCCGAGAACATCCGTGAGATGGACCTGCGGTACGCCACCGTCACGGGCGTGGCCCGTGACGACCAGAAGGACGGCGCGGCGTGGCTCTACGCGGAGACCATCCGCCGCATCCACGCGCTCAACCCGGGGACCGGCGTCGAGATCCTGCCGCCGGACTTCGGCGCGGTGCCGGAGCTCGTCCAGCAGGTGTTCGACGCGCGGCCCGAGGTGTTCGCGCACAACCTGGAGACGGTGCCGCGCATCTTCAAGCGCATCCGCCCGGCCTTCACGTACGAGAAGTCCCTCAAGGTGCTCACGATGGCCAAGGCCGACGGGCTCGTCACCAAGTCCAACCTCATCCTGGGCATGGGCGAGGAGGACCACGAGATCGACCAGGCCCTGGTGGACCTGCACGAGGCCGGCTGCGACATCATCACCATCACGCAGTACGTGCGGCCCTCGAAGCTGCACCACCCCATCGACCGCTGGGTGAAGCCGCAGGAGTTCGTCCAGTGGTCCCAGCGCGCCGAGGAGATCGGCTTCCAGGGCGTCATGGCGGGCCCGCTGGTGCGCTCGTCGTACCGCGCGGGCAAGCTCTACGCGCAGGCCATGCAGCGCCTCGGCCGGACCCTGCCGGAGAACCTGGCGCACCTGGCCGGGGAGAAGACCGCCCGCCAGGAGGCCTCCGCCGTCGTCGCCCAGATGTCCTGAGCCGCCCGACTAGACTGGACCCCCTCATGACGAAGAACAGCCAGCCCCCCGCGTCCTCCTCCGGCTCCACCTCCGCCACGCTCAAGGAGGTCAAGGCCATGCAGCGCGAGCGTCGCCGCCACGAGAAGGAGCAGACGAAGGCCCAGCGCCGGGACAAGCGCGCCGCGAAGGGCCCGGGCGTGATCTCCCAGCTCAAGCAGGCCTACGCCATGACCAAGGCGCACGACCCCAAGGTCGGCCTGTGGATGCTGCTGGCCTTCCTGGGCGCCCTCGTCGTAGGCCTCGTCATCGGCCTCCTGCTGGACAACTGGATCACGTGGCTGCTCATCGCGATCCCGTTCGGTGTGCTCGCCGCCGTCGTCATCCTGAACCGGAAGGCGCGCCGCGCCGGGTTCGCCCAGCTCGAGGGCCGCCCCGGCGCCGCCGGCGCCGCGCTCTCCACGCTGGGCCGCGGCTGGATCGTGCCCGAGCAGCCGGCCGCCGTGAATCCGAAGACCCAGGACCTCGTCTACCGCGCCGTGGGCCGGCCGGGCGTGGTGCTGGTGACGGAGGGCCCCTCCCCCCGCGTCGCCGCGCTGGTGGGCAAGGAGGAGAAGGCCATGCGCCGCTTCCTGCCCGGCGTGCCCGTCACCGTGGTGGAGTCCGGCAACGGTCAGGGCCAGGTCCCGCTGCACGAGCTGCCCGGCACGCTCAAGGGGATGAAGAAGGCCCTCACGGCGCAAGAGGTCCAGGCCGTGGACAAGCGTCTGACCGCGCTCAACACCAACCGGCTGCCCATCCCCAAGGGCGTCGACCCGAACAAGGTGCGCCCGAGCCGCCGCGCGATGCGCGGCCGCTGAACCGGCCGCAGACGACAGGGGCGCCCCGCCGACGCACGGCGGGGCGCCCCTGTCGTGTGCGGGCGGGACGGTCACATGCGGATCTCGACGGTGTCTGCGAGCTTGTCGTGCATGCCGCGCCCGTCCGGCCCGACGACGACGGCCGGCAGCACGAGGCACAGCAGCGCCGTGCGCAGCAGGATCCGGGGCAGGCCCGCCGGGCGGCCGCCGACACGGACGACCTGGATGCGGCACACGGCCTTGCCCACCGTGGTGGCCAGCAGGGTGAGCCCGAGGACATGCATCGCCGCGAACACGAGGAGGGTGGCGATCGCGTCGGAGTCGAAGAGCAGCCAGGACACGCCCAGGGCCAGGAACCAGTCGATCACGAGGGCGACGGCGCGGCGGGCCGCGGTGGCCATCGAGGTGGGGCCGTGCTCCGGCAGGCCCAGGAGGTCCCCCGGCCAGCGCCCGCCGGCCAGGCCGCCGCCCGGACCGTCCACCCAGCCGGCGAGGTCGCGCCGGGTGATCAGCGGCTCGTCACGGCGGGTCGGTTCGGGCTCGTGTGCGGGGTCGGGTGCTCTGCGTGCCACCGGCCCAGCCTACCGGCGCGGAACCTCGAGGCTCGCCGTGGGGCGTCACCGACGCCCACGGGGGCCGCCGGGCAAGTAGGGTGGTGACACCCGCCACGCCAGCGCCGCCGTGCCGGACATGCCACCATCGTCACGACCACAGGAGCGCACCATGTTCACCTCCCCCGCGGACGTCCTCGCGTACATCAAGGAAGAGGGGGTCGAGTTCGTCGACATCCGCTTCACCGACCTCCCCGGCATGCAGCACCACTTCAACGTGCCCGCGTCCACGGTCGACGAGGACTTCTTCACCACGGGTCAGCTGTTCGACGGCTCCTCCATCCGGGGCTTCGCCGGCATCGCCGAGTCCGACATGCAGCTCATCCCGGACGTCGCGACGGCCTTCGTGGACCCCTTCCGGGTCCGCAAGACCCTCACGATGAACTTCTCCATCGTGAACCCCCGCACCGGCGAGCCCTACCTGCGCGACCCGCGCGGCGTGGCCCAGCGCGCGGAGGCCTACCTGAGCTCCTCCGGCATCGCGGACACGGCGTTCTTCGCCCCCGAGGCCGAGTTCTTCATCTTCGAGGACGTCCGCTACGAGTCCTCCCCCCGCGGCTCGTTCTACGCCGTGGACTCGGACGAGGCCTGGTGGAACGCCTCCCGCGAGGACGAGGGCGGCAACCTGAGCCACAAGACCGGCCTCAAGGGCGGCTACTTCCCCGTCACCCCCACGGACAAGCAGGCCGACCTGCGCGACGAGATCTGCGCGGTCCTGGCCGAGGTCGGCCTCGAGGTCGAGCGCTCCCACCACGAGGTGGCCGCCGCGGGCCAGGCGGAGATCAACTACCGCTTCAACACGCTGACCCACTCGGCGGACGACCTGCAGAAGTTCAAGTACGTCGTCAAGAACGTCGCCGAGCAGTTCGGCAAGACGGCCACCTTCATGCCGAAGCCCGTCTTCGGCGACAACGGCTCCGGCATGCACTGCCACCAGTCCCTGTGGAACGGCGGCGAGCCGCTGTTCTTCGACGAGAAGGGCTACGCGAACCTCTCGGACACCGCCCGCTGGTACATCGGCGGCCTGCTGAAGCACGCCTCCGCGGTCCTGGCCTTCACCAACCCCACGGTGAACTCCTACCGCCGCCTGGTGCCGGGCTTCGAGGCCCCCGTGAACATGGTCTACTCGCAGGGCAACCGCTCGGCGGGCATCCGCATCCCGATCACCGGCTCCAACCCGAAGGCCAAGCGCATCGAGTTCCGCGCCCCGGACGCCTCGGGCAACCCGTACCTCGCGTTCGCCGCGCAGCTGATGGCCGGCCTGGACGGCATCCGCAACCGCATCGAGCCGGCCGAGCCGATCGACAAGGACCTCTACGAGCTGCCGGCCGAGGAGGCCGCCGACATCCAGAAGGCACCCGCCACCCTGGACGAGGCCCTGAACGCCCTCGAGGAGGACCACGAGTTTCTCCTGGCCGGCGACGTGTTCACCGAGGAGCTGATCGAGACCTGGATCGCGTACAAGCGCGAGGTGGAGATCGCCCCGCTGGCCCTGCGCCCGAACCCCTACGAGTTCGAGCTCTACTACTCGGTCTGACCCCGCCGCGGACCCCACGACGGCCGCCCGTCTCCCACGTCGGAGGCGGGCGGCCGTCGTCGTGCCCGGCCGCGGAATAGTCCGGGGCCGGTCGGCGCTGGATCTGTGGAGACCTCCGCCCGGCCGGCCGGGCGGCCCCGCAGACCAGGAGCACCATGACCGAGCACACCGCCCCCACCCCCCTGCCGTTGTCCCTGCTGGACCTCGCCCTCGTCCGCGACGGCGCCCCGATGGGTGAGGCCTTCGCCGAATCCGTGGAGCAGGCACGCGTCGCCGAGGCCGCCGGCTTCCGGCGCGTCTGGTACGCGGAGCACCACAACATGCCCTCCATCGCCTCCTCGGCCACGGCCGTGCTCATCGCGCACGTGGCCGCACACACCGACTCGATCCGCCTCGGCTCCGGCGGCGTCATGCTGCCCAACCACTCGCCGCTGGTGATCGCCGAGCAGTTCGGCACCCTGGCCGAGCTGCACCCCGGCCGCATCGACCTGGGCCTGGGCCGCGCCCCCGGCACCGACCAGCGGACGCTGCAGGCGCTGCGCCGGGAGCCGTCGGCCGCCGAGCGCTTCCCGCAGGACGTGCTCGAGCTGCAGGGCTACCTCACCGGCCAGAGCCGGATCCCCGGCATCGACGCCTACCCCGGCAAGGGCACCGACGTGCCGCTGTACATCCTCGGCTCCTCGGCGTTCGGCGCCCAGCTGGCCGCGCAGCTCGGCCTCGGCTACGCGTTCGCGAGCCACTTCGCACCCCAGATGCTCGAGCATGCGGCGCGCCTGTACCGGGAGCACTTCGAGCCGTCCGAGGCCCTCGCGGAGCCGCACTTCATCGCGGCGGCCAACGTGATCGCCGCGGACACGCGGGAGGAGGCCGAACGGGAGTGGCAGGCCGCGCAGCGGGCGCGCATCCGGATGATGCTCGGCCGGGGCCGCACCCTCACCGACGACGAGGTCGAGATGCTGCTGCACTCCCCCGCCGGCCAGCAGGTGCTCGGGATGCTCGAGTGCACGGCCGTGGGCACCGGCCCGACGACGGCGGCCTGGCTGCACGACTTCGCGGCGCGGGTCCAGGCGGACGAGCTGATCGTGACCACGGCCGCGCAGGACCCCGCCGTGCGACGTCGCACCCTCGAGCTGCTCGGGGAGCACGTCGTGCGCGCCTGAGCCGGAGCTCGCGGCACCGGAGCACGGCCGGCCCGCCACCCCGTCGGGGTGGCGGGCCGGCGTCGTTCAGAGCCCGTAGAACCGGGTCTCGAACACCCGACGGGCCAGGCGGGTCACCCGCAGGTAGCGCTCCTCGAGCTCCCCGCCGGCCGTGCCCACCCCGCTGAGGCGAGCCACGGCCTCGAGGTCGCGCATGTTCGTGGGCAGCACGTCCGAGACCTTGCCCGTCCACAGCAGCAGGGCGGCGCGGATCCGGGTGGCCAGCAGCCAGGCCTCCTCGAGGACGGCGACCTCGGACTCGGGCAGCAGGTCGTGCCGGGCGATCGCCCGCAGCGCCGGCAGTGTGCCGGTCACGCGCAGGTCCTCGATCTGACCGGCGTGCTTGAGCTGCAGCGACTGCACGAGCCACTCGACGTCCGAGAGCCCCCCGCGCCCGAGCTTGACGTGGCGCGCCGGGTCCGCCCCCCGGGGCAGCCGCTCGGCCTCCACGCGGGCCTTGATCCGGCGGATCTCCCGGGCGTCGGCGGCCGAGAGGTCCTGCGCATAGCGGACGCCGTCGGCCCAGCGGCGGAAGTCGGTGGCCAGGTCGTCGTCGCCGGCCAGGGGGCGGGCGCGCAGCAGCGCCTGCCGCTCCCACACCTCGGCCCAGCGGCCGTAGTACTCCCGGTACGAGTCCAGGGTGCGCACCAGGGGCCCCTGGCGTCCCTCGGGGCGCAGGTCGGCGTCCACCTCGAGCCGCCGCTCCCCGGGCAGCGGCGGCGCGGCGGGCTTCTGCAGGAGGGCCATGAGCGTGCGGACGACCTCCTCGGCCTGCTCGTGCGCTCGCTCCTCGTCCGCGCCGGGGCGGGGCCGATGCACGAACAGGGCGTCCAGGTCCGAGCCGTAGGTGATCTCCCGCCCGCCCTGGCGGCCCATGGCCACCACGAGCACGTCGGTGAGGGGCTCGGCATCCGCGACGACAGCCCGCCACGCGACCCGCAGGGCGCCGACCACCGTCACCTGGTCGATGTCCGCGAGCGCGCCGCAGACGGCTTCCAGGTCCAGCAGGCCGGACATGTCGGCCAGGGCGACACGCAGCGTCTCGCTGCGCCGCACCTGCCGCACGTGGCGCACGGCCGCGGGGGCCTCCTCCGCGGCCACGCGGCGGTCGAGCCGCGCGTCGACCTGGCGCCACAGCTGGATGGCGCCCCGGGGGTCGAGCTCCCGGTCGTCGCCCACCCAGGCCACGGCCTCGGGCGAGTGCTCGAGCAGGCCCCCCACGAACCGGGAGCCGGACAGGACCAGGCACAGCCGCCGGGCGGCGTCCGAGGAGTCGCGGAGCATCCGCAGATACCAGGCCGTGCCGCCCAGCGACTCGGAGAGCCGGCGGAAGGCGAGCAGGCCGCCGTCGGGGTCGGCGCCCCGGGCGAACCAGCCGAGCATGGCCGGCAGCAGCTGCCGCTGGACCGCGGCCCGGCGCGAGACGCCCTGGGTGAGGGCCTCGATGTGCCGCAGGGCGCCCTGCGGGTCGCGGTAGCCCAGCGCCGCCAGGCGGTCGCGGACAGCCTCCGCGGACAGCCGCACGTCCTCGGCGGACAGGGCGGCCGTCGTCGACAGCAGCGGCCGGTAGAACACGGTCTCGTGGAGACCGCGCACGGCGCGGCGCACGCGCGTGAACGCGGCCTGGAGGTCCTCGCCGGTGGCGGGACCCCGGTCGGCGGCGCCGCGCATCGACCGGGCGACGACGCGGCGGGCCTCCTCCTTGACCGGCATCAGGTGGGTGCGCCGCAGGTGCACGAGCTGGATGCGGTGCTCGAGGGTGCGCAGCCACCGGTAGTGCTCGTCGAACGCCCGTGCGTCGCGCGTGGTGACGTAGGAGGCGGCGTGCAGCGCCCGCACCGCGTCGAGCGTGCCGCGCACCCGCAGCGACTCGTCCGCACGGCCGTGCACGAGCTGGAGCAGCTGGGCCGTGAACTCGACGTCGCGCAGACCGCCGGGTCCGAGCTTGATCTCCCGCTCGCGCTCCGCGGGGGCGAGGGTGTCCAGGACCCGGGCGCGCATGGCCCGGACGGACTCGACGAACCCGTCGCGCGAGGAGGACTCCCACACCCGGGGCCAGATCTCCGCGATGTAGCGCTCGCCGAGCTGGGGCGAGCCCGCGATCGGGCGGGCCTTGAGCAGGGCCTGGAACTCCCAGCCGTGGGCCCAGCGGCGGTAGTACTCGGCGTGGGACTCCACGGTGCGGCTCAGGGCGCCGTCCTTGCCCTCGGGACGCAGGTTGGCGTCCACGTCCCACAGTCCCGGCTCGGGGGCCGCGCCCTGGATCACGCGGCCGATGCCCGCGGCCAGCTCGGCCGCGAGCGCGGCGGCGCGCGGCCCGTCCGGGACCTCGGTCTCGGGGTCCGCGCCGTCCGGGGCCTCGCGGACGGCGTGGGCGAACACGACGTCCACGTCGGAGATGTAGTTCAGCTCCCGGGCGCCGCACTTGCCCATGCCGATCACGGCCAGATCCACGCGGTCCACCGCGGGGCCCTCGCGCTCGGCGAGCGTGGCCCGTGAGACCGCGAGCGCGGCGTCCACGGCGGCGCCGGCCAGGTCGGCGAGCCAGCGGCCGACGGAGGGCATGACGGCGGCGGGGTCCGCGGAGTCGAGGTCGCGCAGGGCGATCGCGGCGAGCTGGCGTCGGTAGGCGCGGCGCAGGGCGACGGCGGCATCCGTGCCGGTCAGCCCGGCGCGGGGCCGGTCGGCGTCGGGGTCGGCCTCCACCGCCTCCAGGAGCAGGCGGCGCAGGGCCGCGGGCTCGTCGGCCCACTCCTCACCGTCCGCGGGGTCCGGCTGGGCGAGCGCCGGGGCGGTCGCGGCGGCGGACTCGGGCTCGAGGACGAGGTCGAGGTGCTCGGGACGGCGGATGAGGAACTCGCCGAGCGCCTCGGAGGCGCCGAGCAGGCGCAGCAGGCGCGCGGTGGTCTCCGCGTCCCGCAGGGCGCGGTGGACGCGGGGCTCGCGCTCGGCGAGGCGCACCCAGAGCAGCAGGGCGCGGTCCGGGTCGGCGGCGTGGCCGAGCCGCTCCACGAGGGGGGCGACGTCGGCCCCCTCGAACTCCGGGGAGGCGAGCAGCGACCTGACGCGGCGGGCGTCGGCGACCCCCGCCTGCGCGAGGGCGCGGCGGTCCGGGGCGTCGGCGGTCGCCGCGTCGGGCAGGGCGGACACGGCCGGCGCCTCAGAGGCCGGAGAGGTAGCGCCGCAGCTCGTACGGCGTGACCTCCACCCGGTAGTCGTCCCACTCCTGGCGCTTGTTGCGCAGCAGGGCGTCGAAGACGTGCTCGCCCAGAACGGAGGCGACGAACTCGGACTCCTCGGCGGCGCGCAGGGCGTCGTGCAGGGTGCCGGGCAGCGGGTCGTGGCCGAGGACCCGGCGCTCGTGGGTGGTGAGCGCGCTGACGTCCTCGGCGGCGGACTCGGGCAGCTCGTAGCCCTCCTCGATGCCCTTCAGGCCGGCGGCCAGCAGCAGCGCGTAGGCCAGGTACGGGTTGGCCGAGGCGTCGATGCCGCGGTACTCGATGCGGGCGGAGCCGGCCTTGTCCGGCTTGTACAGGGGCACGCGCACGAGCGCGGAACGGTTGTTGTGGCCCCAGGAGACGTACGAGGGCGCCTCGCCGCCGCCCCACAGGCGCTTGTAGGAGTTCACGAACTGGTGGGTGACGGCGCTGATCTCCACGGAGTGGCGCAGCAGGCCCGCGATGAACCGGCGGCCCGTCACGGAGAGCCGGAACTCGTCCGCGGGGTCGTAGAAGGCGTTGGAGTCGCCCTCGAAGAGGGAGATGTGGGTGTGCATGCCCGAGCCGGGGTGCTCGGAGAACGGCTTGGGCATGAAGGTGGCGTAGGTGCCCTGGGCTGCGGCCACCTCCTTGACCACAGTGCGGAACGTCATCACGTTGTCCGCGGTGGTCAGCGCGTCGGCGGCGCGCAGGTCGATCTCGTTCTGGCCCGGGCCGTTCTCGTGGTGGCTGAACTCCACGGAGATGCCCATGCTCTCCAGCAGCGTCACGGCGTCGCGGCGGAAGTCGGCGGCGTCGGAGCCGGGCACGTTGTCGAAGTAGCCGGCGCGGTCCACCGGCACGGGCCGGCCGTCGGGGCCGGGCTGGTCGCTCTCGAGCAGGTAGAACTCGATCTCCGGGTGCATGAAGCAGGAGAAGCCCATGTCCGAGGCCTTCTCCAGCACGCGGCGCAGCACGTGGCGCGGGTCGGCCGGGGCGGGGCGCCCGTCCGGGGTGAGGACGTCGCAGAACATGCGCGAGCTCTGCCCGCGGTCTCCGCGCCAGGGCAGGATCTGGAAGGTGGCCGGGTCCGGCTGCAGCAGCATGTCCGACTCGGAGATGCGGGTGTAGCCGTCGATCGAGGAGCCGTCGAAGCCCAGCCCCTCGGTGAACGCGTTCTCCACCTCGGCCGGGGACAGCGCCACCGACTTCAGCGTCCCGACGACGTCCGTGAACCACAGGCGCACGAACCTCACGTCCCGGTCCTCGATGGTGCGGAGCACGTAGTCCTGCTGTCGATCCATGCGGCCACTCTAGACGCGCCGCGTAGACTCCGGGCCATGTCCGCTCCCGACTCCTCCCGGAAGAACGACGACGTCGCCGCCCCCTACGGTCCGCCCGCCCCGTCCCGGTACCGGACGGTTCACCTGCAGCGGGCCAAGGACGAGGGCCGGCGCTTCGCGATGCTCACCACCTACGACGCGATGACGGCGGCCCTGTTCGACGAGGCCGGCGTCGAGGTGCTGCTCGTGGGCGACTCGGTGGGCAACACCGTGCTGGGCCACCCCACCACCCTGCCGGTCACCCTGGACCAGATGATCCTGTTCACCCAGGCCGTGGTGCGCGGTGCCCAGCGTGTCCTCGTGGTCGCGGACCTGCCCTTCGGCTCCTACGAGGCCTCCCCGCGGCAGGCCGTCGAGTCGGCCGTCCGCCTCGTGAAGGAGTCCGGCGCGCACGCCGTCAAGGTGGAGGGCGACGAGCGCTTCGCCGAGCACGTGGCCGCGATGACGGCCGCCGGCGTCGCGGTCATGGCCCACATCGGCTTCACCCCCCAGTCCGAGCACGTGCTCGGCGGCTACCGGGTGCAGGGCCGCGGCGCGGGGGCGGCCGAGCGGATGACGGCGTCGGCCCGGGCCCTCGAGGCCGCAGGGGCGTTCGCCGTGCTGATGGAGATGGTCCCCTCGGACGTCGCCGCCGCCGTCGACGCCGCGCTGCGGGTGCCCACCGTGGGCATCGGCGCGGGCCCGGGCACCACGGGCCAGGTGCTCGTGTGGCAGGACATGCTCGGCCTGCGCGCGGGACGGGTGCCCCGGTTCGTCCGTCAGTACGCCCGCCTGCACGAGGTCGTGGGCGAGGCGGTCCGGGCCTATCGCGCGGACGTGCTCGACGGCGCGTTCCCGGCCCCGGAGCACGGCTTCGAGGGCTGAACCCGCCCCGTGAGACGACCGGGCCCCCGTCCTGAGGGACGGGGGCCCGGTGTCGTTCGGCGCCGTGGTCAGGAGGCGTCGTCGACGGGGCGGCTGTCCCAGTCGTCGTCGCGCTCGTCCTCGGCGTCGGCGGCCTCGTTGTTCGCCCGCACGCGGTCCATCGCGGCCTGGGCCTCCTCACGGGTGCCGAACGGGCCCAGCAGCTGGGACCAGTCCGACTGGGCGCCCACCTCCACCTGATGCGTGTTGACGTTGTACCAGAACTCGCTCGTCTCGGTCATGGGGGCCACAGTAGCCGGGCCGATAGGCTGGAGGCTGTCTCTTATACACATCTAAAAAAAAAAAACATGTTGCGCCCCGCCCGTGCCGGCCGCGATCCCGCGCCCCGAGTACGTCGGCAAGGCCACCCCGGACGAGGGCAACGCCTCGGACGTCTACGACGCCGCCGGCGTCGAGCGGATCCGCGCCGCCGGCCGCCTGGCCGCGCAGGCCATGGAGCACACCGCCGCCCACATCCGCCCGGGCGTCACCACGGACGAGCTGGACCGGATCGCGCACGCCTTCCTCGTGGAGCGCGGCGCCTACCCGTCCTGCCTGGGCTACCGCGGCTTCCCGCGGTCCATCTGCACCTCGATCAACGAGGTCATCTGCCACGGCATCCCGGACGGCACCGTCCTGGAGGACGGGGACATCGTCAACCTGGACATCACCGCGTACCTGGACGGCGTCCACGGGGACCACAACCGCACCTACCTGGTCGGCGACGTGGACGAGGAGTCCCGGCTGCTCGTCGAGCGCACCGAGGAGGCCCTGCGCCGCGGCATCCGCGCCGTGAAGCCCGGCCGTCAGGTCAACGTGATCGGCCGCGCCATCGAGTCCTACGCCAAGCGCTTCGGCTACGGCGTGGTGCGCGACTTCATCGGCCACGGCGTGGGCGTGGACTTCCACTCCGGCCTCGTGATCCCCCACTACGACGCCGCCCCGGCCCACGACCGGCTGCTCGTGCCCGGCATGGTGTTCACCATCGAGCCGATGCTCACCCTCGGCACGATCGAGTGGGACCAGTGGGACGACGGCTGGACCGTGGTGACTCGCGACCGCCGCCGCACCGCGCAGTTCGAGCACACGATCGTGGTCACGGACGACGGCGCGGAGATTCTCACGCTGCCGTGACCCGGCACTAAGCTGGGGGCCGTGACAACGCACACCAGCACCGCCCAGCGCTCCTCCAAATACCCCACGACGATCGGCATCGACGTCGGCGGGACCGGCATGAAGGGCGGCCTGGTCCGCCTCGGGTCGGGGCCGAAGGCGGGCACCCTGCGCGGGGACCGCTTCCGCATCCCCACGCCGCAGCCGGCCATGCCCGAGCCCGTGGCGGCGACCCTGGCGGCCATCACCGCCGAGCTCGACGGGCGCGAGAAGGCGCCGCAGCCCTCCGCCCCGCTGGGCGTGTGCTTCCCCTCGATCGTCAAGGACGGGGTGTGCCTGTCCGCGAACAACATCGACCACACGTGGATCGGCACGGACCTGCGCGGCACGTTCGAGGAGCATCTGCGCCGCCCCGTGACCGTGGTCAACGACGCCGACGCCGCCGGCCTCGCGGAGGCCCGCTACGGAGCCGGGCGGGGCGTGCGCGGCCTGGTGCACGTGATCACCCTCGGGACCGGCATCGGCGGCGCGATGATCCACGACGGCGGGCTCGTCCCGAACTTCGAGGTCGGCTCGCTGGAGCTCGACGGCGTGATGGCCGAGTCGCGGGCCTCCGCGAAGGCCCGGGAGCGCGATCAGCTCAGCTGGGCCGAGTACGCCGAGCGACTGCAGCGCTTCTTCTCCCACGTGGAGCGGATCTTCTCGCCGGACCTGTTCATCGTCGGCGGCGGCATCTCCAAGCGGCCGGACGACTACCTGCCGCTGCTGCGCCTGCGCACCCCGATCGTCCCGGCCCAGCTGCAGAACAACGCGGGCATCGTGGGCGCCGCCCTGGCCGCGCACGGCTCGCTCGCCGACGGCAACTGAGGGCGCAGACACCGAGGGCGGTTCCGGCTTCCCCTCCGGAACCGCCCTCGGCGGTCTTGCCGGGCCGACTGAGGTCGGCCCGGGGATCACTGTAGCGCCTGGAGGCCGTGCGCACCACTGCACCGTCGATCCCGGCGGCGCCGTCGCATCGGCCCGGGTCAGCGGGTGAACAGCCGCGGCTGCACGGCGGGACGGCCGCGGTCGTCCCCGTCACCGGCCCGGAGCTCCGCGATGGCCTCCTCGAAGTCGTCGAGGGACTCGAAGTCCCGGTAGACGGAGGCGAAGCGCAGGAAGGCCACCTGGTCGAGACGGCGCAGCGGATCGAGGATGGCCAGGCCGACGTCGTGGGCGTCCACCTCGGCGTTGCCCGTGGCACGGACCGTCTCCTCGACCTCCTGGGCGAGCATGGCCAGGTCGTCGCTCGTCACCGGCCGTCCCTGGCACGCCTTCCGGACGCCGTTGATCACCTTGGAGCGGTCGAACGGCTCCGCCACCCCGGAGCGCTTGACGACGGTCAGGGCGGTGGTCTCCATGGTGGTGAACCGCTTGCCGCAGGCCTGACACTGCCGACGCCGGCGGATGGCGGAGCCGTCGTCGAGGGAGCGCGAGTCGACCACGCGCGAGTCCTCATGGCGGCAGAACGGGCAGTGCATCAGCTCTCTCCTCCTGGGCGGGGCACTCCCATGCTACGTCCGCTCAGCCGAGGCAGGCCGGACCCAGCAGGATCTTGAGGTCGCCGAACAGCGCCGGGTTCGGGCTCACCCGGAACTGCGGGCCCAGCTGGAACTCCTGCGTGGCACGCTGGCCCACCAGGGACAGCCGCACCTCCGAGGAGCCCTCGTGGGTGCGCAGCACGTCCGCCAGCTGGCCCATGACCTGCTCCGTGGCCTTGAACGCGGGCAGCGTGATCCGCACGGGGCCGCCGGGGCCGTCCGAGAGCTCCGGGATGGTCAGCTCCATCGCGGACAGGGACACCGACCCGTCGTCGCGGCGCTGCACCCTGCCCTTGACGGCGACGACGAGGTCCTCGGCCAGCATCATCGCAATGGGCGCGTACACCTGGCCGAAGAACATGACGTCCATCGAGCCGCCGAGGTCCTCGATCTCGCAGCGCGCGTACGCGTTGCCCGAGGACTTGGCGATGCGGCGCTCGAGCGTGGTGATCAGGCCCGCGATGGTGACGATCGCGCCGTCCGCGGGCCCGTCGTCGTCGAGGACGCGGCTGATCTGGACGTCGGCGTGCTGGGCCAGGACGCCGTCGAGGCCCTGCAGCGGATGGTCGGACACATACAGGCCCAGCATCTCGCGCTCGAACGCGAGCTTCTCCTTCTTGGCCCACTCCGGCAGGTCCGGGACGGCGACGCCGTCCGCGGCGTCGGAGTCGTCCTCGTCGTTGCCGCCGAGCGCGAACAGGTCGAAGGTGAACTCGCCGTGGTCCTCCTTGCGCTTCTGCGCCACGGTGGCGTCCACGGCCTCCTCGTGCACGGCCAGCAGGGCGCGGCGGGCGTAGCCGAGGGAGTCGAAGGCGCCGGCCTTGATCATGGACTCGATGGTGCGCTTGTTGCACACCACGAGCGGCACCTTCGCCAGGAAGTCGCCGAAGCCCGTGTACGAGCCCCCGTCCTCGCGCCCCTGGACCATGCCCTTGACCACGTTGGCGCCCACGTTGCGGACGGCGCCCATGCCGAAGCGGATGTCCCGGCCGACGGGGGTGAAGGTCAGGTGGGACTCGTTCACGTCCGGGGGCAGCACGGTGATGCCCATGTGGCGGCACTCGTTGAGGTACATGGCCAGCTTGTCCTTGTCGTCGCCCACCGAGGTGAGCAGCGCGGCCATGTACTCCGCCGGGTAGTGCGCCTTGAGGTAGGCCGTCCAGTAAGAGACCAGGCCGTAGGCGGCCGAGTGCGCCTTGTTGAACGCGTAGTCCGAGAAGGGCAGCAGGATGTCCCACAGGGCCTTCACCGCGGCCTCCGAGTAGCCGCGGTCCAGCATGCCCTGGTGGAACGCCTCGTACTGCTTGTCCAGCTCCGACTTCTTCTTCTTGCCCATCGCGCGGCGCAGGATGTCGGCCTGGCCGAGCGAGTAGCCCGCCACCTTCTGGGCGATCGCCATGACCTGCTCCTGATACACGATCAGGCCGTAGGTGGTGTCCAGGATCTCCCGCAGCGGCTCCTCCAGCTCGGGGTGGATCGGGGTGATCTCCTGCTGCCCGTTCTTGCGCAGCGCGTAGTTGGTGTGCGAGTTCGCGCCCATGGGGCCGGGGCGGTACAGGGCGATGGTCGCCGAGATGTCCTCGAAGTTGTCCGGGCGCATCATCTTCAGCAGCGACCGCATGGGGCCGCCGTCGAGCTGGAACACGCCGAGGGTGTCGCCGCGGGCCAGCAGCTCGTAGGCCGCCGGGTCGTCCACGTCGAGGGTCTCCAGGTCCAGGTCCACGCCCTGGTTCGCCTTCACGTTCTCGAGCGCGTCCGAGATGATCGTGAGGTTGCGCAGCCCCAGGAAGTCCATCTTGATCAGGCCCAGGGACTCCGCCATCGGGTAGTCGAACTGGGTGATGACCTGGCCGTCCTGGAGGCGGCGCATGATCGGGATGACGTCGATCACCGGCGCCGAGGACATGATCACGCCGGCCGCGTGCACGCCCCACTGCCGCTTCAGGCCCTCGAGGCCCTTGGCGGTCTCGAAGACCTCCTTCGCCACCGGGTCCGTCGCGATCAGCTCGCGGAAGGGCGCGGCCTCCCCGTAGCGCGGGGCCGCGGGGTCCTCGATGTCCTTGAGCGGGATGTCCTTGGCCATCACCGCCGGCGGCAGCGCCTTGGTGAGGGACTCGCCCATCGAGAAGGGCTGGTCCATCACGCGGGCCGAGTCCTTCAGGGCCTGCTTGGTCTTGATGGTCCCGTACGTGACGATCATGGTGACGCGCTCGTCGCCGTACTTGCGGGTGACGTAGTCGATCACCTCGGAGCGACGGCGGTCGTCGAAGTCGACGTCGAAGTCGGGCATGGACACGCGGTCCGGGTTGAGGAACCGCTCGAAGATCAGCCCGTGCTTGAGCGGGTCCAGGTCCGTGATGCGCAGCGCGTACGCCACCATCGATCCGGCGCCCGAGCCGCGGCCCGGGCCCACCCGGATGCCGTTCTCCTTGGCCCAGTTGATGAAGTCGGCCACGACGAGGAAGTACCCGGGGAAGCCCATCGAGATGATGACGTCCAGCTCGTAGTCCGCCTGTTTGCGCACGTGGTCCGGCACGCCGTCCGGGTAGCGGTAGGCCAGACCGGAGGCGACCTCCTTGATGAGCCAGCTGGTCTCGTCCTCGCCCTCCGGCGTGGGGAAGACCGGCATGTAGTTGGCCTTCGTGTCGAACTCGACCTCGCACCGCTCGGCGATGAGCAGCGTGTTGTCGCAGGCCTCGGGCAGCTCCGCGAACAGCTCGCGCATCTGCCGCGGGGACTTCAGGTAGTACTCGGTGCCGGAGAACGCGAAGCGGGAGCCGCCCTGGTCGTAGCTGGGCTCGTTGAGCTTCGAGCCCGACTGCAGGGCCAGCAGCGCCTCGTGCGCCTTGGCGTCGTGCTCGTGGGTGTAGTGCAGGTCGTTCGTGGCCACGAACGGCAGGCCCAGGTCCTTGGCGAGCCGGCGCAGGTCCGTCATCACCCGGCGCTCGATGTCGAGGCCGTGGTGCATGATCTCGCAGTAGTAGTTGTCCTTGCCGAAGATGTCCCGGAAGTCCGAGGCCGCCTGCATCGCCTCCCGGTACTGGCCCAGGCGCAGGCGCGTCTGCACCTCGCCGGAGGGGCAGCCCGTGGTGGCGATCAGGCCCTTCGAGTACTGGCTCAGCAGCTCCCGGTCCAGCCGCGGCCACTTGGCGTACACCGAGTCCAGCGAGGCGATCGAGCCCATCCGGAACAGGTTGTGCATCCCCTCGGTGGTCTCGCTCAGAAGCGTCATGTGCGTGTAGGCACCGCCGCCGGACACGTCGTCCCCCCGCTGGTGGGGCTCGCCCCAGCGGGTCTTCTCCTTGTCCGTGCGGTGCTGATGCCCGGGGGCCACGTAGGCCTCGAGCCCGATGATCGGCTTGACGCCCGCCGCCTTCGCCTTGGACCAGAAGTCGTAGGCGCCGAAGAGGTAGCCGTGGTCCGTGATGGCCAGCGAGTCCATGCCCAGCCGCTGGGCCTCGGCGAACAGGTCGTCCAGCTTCGCGGCGCCGTCGAGCATGGAGTACTCGGTGTGCGTGTGCAGGTGGACGAAGCCGCCGTCCTTCACGGCGTCGGCGCGGGCGTCGGCGGACACGGTCATGCGGGGTGGGCCTTTCGACGGGGAGGACGGCGGGGCCGGACCAGCCTACTCGTGATGCCCGGGCGGCGGGGCCGGACCGGGACGGGGGTCACGTCGACGGTGCCGGCTCAGTCCGCGTCGCCGCGCAGCGCCGCCAGGGCGTGGGCGAGGTCGTCCGGATACGGGGAGGTGATCGTCACCGGCTCCCCCGTGACCGGGTGTGGGAACGCCAGCCGGTGGGCGTGCAGCCACTGGCGCGTCAGCCCGAGCTCGGCCGCCATGCGCGGATCCGCCCCGTACGTGAGGTCGCCGACGCACGGGTGGCGCAGCGCCGAGGTGTGCACGCGGATCTGGTGGGTGCGCCCGGTCTCCAGGTGGACCTCGAGCAGGGTGGCCCGGCCGAACACCTCGAGCGTCTCGTAGTGGGTCACGGACGGCCGGCCGTCGTCGAGCACCGCGAACTTCCAGTGGTGGCCGGGATGCCGCCCGATGGGCGCGTCCACGGTGCCGCTCAGCGGATCCGGGATGCCCTGGACCACGGCGTGGTAGACCTTCTCCGGCACGCGCTCGCGGAACTGGTCCTTCATGGCGGTGTAGGCGCGCTCGGTCTTGGCCACGACCATGACCCCGGTGGTGCCGACGTCGAGCCGGTGCACGATCCCCTGCCGCTCGGGGGCGCCCGAGGTGGAGATGTCGCGGCCGAGGGCGGCCAGGGCGCCCACCACGGTGGGCCCGACCCAGCCCGGCGAGGGGTGCGCGGCCACGCCGGTGGGCTTGTCCACGGCCACCAGGTCCTCGTCCTCGTACAGGATGCTCAGCGCGTCCACGCGCTCTGCCCTCACTTCCAGGGGGTCGGGGTCGTCGGGGACGTCGACGGCGAGGGTCTCCCCCGCTACGGCCTTCGCGGACTTGGCCAGGACGCGGTCCCGGCGGCCGGAGCGCGACTCGGCCCGCACCAGGCCCCGGGAGAACCAGTCCGCCAGCAGCGAGCGGGAGACGCCGAACGCGTCGGCGAGCACCGCGTCGACCCGCCGGCCCGCCTCGGCCTCGGTGACCTCGAGCCGCTCGGTCAGTCCCGGTCTCATGCCCATGTCCTCACGCCTCCCGTGTGCCGTCCAGGCGGCGGCCGGTCATCACGAGCAGGGCGACGCCGATGACGGAGCAGACGATGAACGAGTCCGCCACGTTGAAGATCGCGAAGTGCGGCACGGAGATCATGTCGACCACGTGGCCGCGCCCGAACGCCGGGGGCCGGAACAGCCGGTCCGTGAGGTTGCCGAGCACGCCACCGGCGAGCCCGCCCAGCGCCAGGGCCCACGGCATCGAGCGCACGCGGGCGATCCCGACGAGGGCGGCCACCGCCACCGCGGCTTGGATGACGGTGAACACCCAGGTGTGGTCCTCGCCGATGGAGAAGGCCGCGCCCGGGTTCAGGATGTAGTGCCAGCGCAGCACCCCGGGGATCACCGCGACGGAGTCCCCCAGCTGCATCGTGCTCTCGACCGCGTACTTGGTCAGCTGGTCGAGGGCGTAGGCCAGCACCGCCACGATGAGGGCGGTGAGCACGGCTCGCCGGCCCGCGCGAGGGGATCGCGGGGCCGACGCGGCGTCGACGGCTCGGCTCACGCCGTGGGCGTGGGGGGCTCGACGCGCTTCTGGGCGCGGATCTCGCGCAGCTGGCCCTCGATGTAGGAGGTGAGGCGGCTGCGGTAGTCGGTCTCGAAGCTGCGCAGCTGTTCGACCTCGCCCTCCAGGCCGGCCTTCTCCTCGGCCAGGGCCTCGAGGGTGCGGGCCTTCTGCTCCTCGGCGTCGCTGACGAGCCGGGCCGCGGTGGCCTCGGCCTCGGCGACGAGCTCGGTGCTGCGCTGCTCGCCTGCGGCGACGTGCTCGTCGTGCAGCCGCTGGGCCATGGCCAGGACGCCGGCGGCGGAGGTCGCGGCCGCGTCGGCGGACTCGGGGGCGGCGGCCGGGGCCGCCTCCTCGACGGAGGCCGGTGTCGCGGCGGCCTCCGGGGTGTCCGCAGCGGGGGCGGCGGCCGGGGCGGCGCCGCCGGCGCGCAGCTCCGCGTTCTCGGACTCGAGCTGCTCGTTGAGGGCGATCAGGCGCTTGAACTCCGCCACGATCTCGTCGAGGAAGTCATCCACCTCGGTCTGGTCGTAGCCCTCGCGGAACTTCGTGGGCTGGAACTGCTTGTTGACCACGTCTTCCCAGGACAGCGCCATGGAACCGTCTCGCTCTCTGCTCGGTGCTCGGGGACGGCCGGGCGGCCCGGCGCGTCGGCGGCCGGCGCGCCGGTGAGGGGCGGCGCCGATCCTGCCGCGAAGACTACCACCGGGGCCGACAGCCGCCCCGGGCCGCGGGTCAGGCCACGCCGGCCAGGCTCAGCACCAGGACCCGCAGCAGCACGACGCCGAGGAACACGATGAGGAAGGCCACGTCCAGGCCGATGCCGCCCAGGTTCACCGGCGGCACGGCACGACGCACGGGGCGCAGCAACGGATCGGTGGCCCCGTACACGCCGCTGGCCAGCACGAGGGCCGCCCCGGTGGGGCGCCAGTGGCGGGCGAACGACTGCGTGACGTCCAGGACGATCCGCACGGTCAGTGCCGCGAGCACCACCGTCAGGGCGATGTAGGCGAGGGCGAGGAGCAGCTGCATGGGCGCCTCAGTCGCCGTCGAACGGAGAGTCGGCAGCGCCGGACTCGCCCTGCTCGGCGCCGACGACGTCCACGGTGGCCGGGGTCAGCAGGAACACCTTGCTGGTGATGCGGGAGATCGAGCCGTGCAGGCCGAAGACAAGGCCGGCCGCGAAGTCCACGAGGCGCTTGGCCTCGTTCTCACCGAGGTCGGTCACGTTCATGATCACGGGGACGCCGGAGCGGAAGGCCTCGCCGATCGCCTTCGCGTCGTTGTAGGAGCGGGGGTGGACGGTGGAGAGGGTGTGCACGGAGGCTCCTTCGGCAGACGACGCTGCGGCTCGCTTGATGGGGGTCACCGGGGCCCGGTAGCCCGGGTCGACCGGCTCGGGACGCGCCGGACGCCGGGGTTCGACGGGATCGGCCGCGGTGGAGCCGGACGGGGTCACGGGCTCCGGCCGCTCGGCCGGCTCGGGATCGCGGACCGCAGCCGGGCGGACGGCCTCCATGTGGGGGTCGGTGTCCGGCTCCGCGGGGCGGCGCGCCTCGACGACCTCGTGTCGGGGTGCGGCCTCCCGCTCGGTGGCACGGGGCTGCTCGTCGTACTCGTCGCCGTCGGCCAGGCCGAGGTAGATCATCGTCTTCTTCAGGGCACCAGCCATGAGTCTTCCTTCACCACGTCCTCCGGCCCCGGGGGCCGCCGTCGTTCGTCGTCGGTGCGCGTGCGTCCGCACGGTCCTGTCGCGTCCCGCCGGGACGCGCGGGGTCAACGTTAGCCCACCGCGTCCCGGGCCCCCAGAACGTCGGAGCCGATGCGCACCTGTGTCGCCCCGGCGCGCACGGCCGCCTCGAGGTCCGCGCTCATCCCCATGGACAGTGCGGTGGCCTCCGGATGCGTCTGCCGCAGGCCCGCGCCGAGCGCGGCGAGGCGGCGGAACGCGTCCTCCGGGTCCAGGCCGCGCGGCGCCACGCACATCAGCCCGCCCAGCCGCAGGCCCGGCAGGCCTGCGATGACGTCCGCGAGGGCGGGGACGTCCTCGGGACGGGCGCCGCCGCGCGGGCCGATCCCCTCGGGACGGTCCTCGTCGGCGCGGTCGTCGACGTCCACCTGCACGAGGCACTCCAGGTCGGGGATCGCGGCCTCGGGCTCGCGCTCGCGCCGCAGCAGGAGCGCTCGCGAGAGCGCCTCGGCCAGTTCGGGTCGGTCCACCGACTCCACCACGGACGCGTAGCGCACCACGTACTTGGCCTTGTTGGTCTGCAGCTGGCCCACGAAGTGCCAGCGCGGGGCGTCCGCCCCCAGGGCCGCGGCGACGGCCTCGGCCTTGGGCCGGGCCTCCTGGTCGCGGTTCTCCCCCACGTCGGTCACGCCGAGCGCGGCGAGGCGCACGACGTCCTCGGCGGGGTGGGTCTTGGTCACGACGACGAGCGCGGGTTCCGCCGCGCGCCCGGTGTCCCGCGCGGCGTCGGCGATGCGGGCGCGCACCGCGGCGAGCGCGTCGGCGATCTCCCGGGCGCGGGGGTCCGTCGGGGTCGGCCCGGCGGTGGCGGGGGCGGTCATGCCTCTCCTCTCGGGGTGGTGGCGTCGAGGTCGGTGCGCCAGACGAGGCCGGCGAACCGGCCCTCACCGGGCGCCCGGCGGTGCGAGAACAGGCGTTCGTCCTCGCGCGTGCACACGTCGATCGTCGCGGTGGTCACCCCGCGGGCGCGGAGGACCTGTGCGGCGCCGGCGGACAGGTCGAGGGCGGGGGTGCCCCAGGACGTGGTGGCCGCGGTCGCCGGGAGGCGGGCGGCGGCCTCGGTACGCATGGCGGCGGGCACCTCGTAGCAGCGGCCGCACACGCCGGGACCGATCCAGGCGCGCAGGCCGGGACCGGTCCGGTCGGTCTCCGGGCGCAGGGAGAGCAGACGATCGACGGTCGCCTCCAGGACGCCGTCCAGTAGCCCGCGCCGCCCGGCGTGGGCCACGGCGGTCGCGCCGGTCGTCTCGTCGACGAAGACCACGGGGAGGCAGTCGGCCACCATGACGGCCAGCGGCCGGGACCCGTCGCGGCTCACGGCGGCGTCGGCCACGGGGGCCGGGGCACCGCCGCGCCCGGGTCCGTCCGCCCACACGACGTCGGCCGAGTGCACCTGGTCCAAATAGAGCGTCGCGTCCTCGGGAACCCCCATTGCGCGCTCCAGGGCGCGACGGGCGGCGCTCACGCGAGCGAGCCCCTCGGCCTCGTCCGGCGGGACCACGTGCAGCGCGAGGTTGCCGGCGGCCACGGACGTCCAGGCCACGTGCACGGCGCCCGTCGCGGTGCGGACGGTCTCGCGGTGCACGAAGGGGCCGGCGGGGACCCGTGCGGTCCCGGCCGGCCCCTCCGCGGCCGTCACTTGAGGAAGTCCGGGACGTCCAGGTCCGAGGACCCGGCGCCGAGGTCCGGCTCCACCACGGTGGGCAGGTCCTGCTGGCGGCGCGGCTGCGTGGGGGCCGCGGCCCGCTGCGGGGCCGCCTGCTGCTGCACGGCCTGCGGGGCGGCCGGGGCGGAGGTGACGTCCACCTTGTCGAAGCCCGCGGCGATCACGGTCACGCGCACCTCGTCGCCGAGGGCGTCGTCGATGACCGCGCCGAAGATGATGTTGGCCTCCGGGTGGGCGACCTCCTGGACCAGGCGCGCGGCCTCGTTGATCTCGAAGAGGCCGAGGTCGGAGCCGCCCTGGATGGAGAGCAGCACGCCGTACGCGCCGTCGATGGAGGCCTCGAGCAGCGGCGAGGCGATCGCCAGCTCGGCCGCCTTGACGGCGCGGTCCTCGCCCTGCGCGTGGCCGATGCCCATGAGCGCGGAGCCCGCGCCCTGCATCACGGACTTCACGTCCGCGAAGTCGAGGTTGATCAGGCCCGGGGTGGTGATCAGGTCGGTGATGCCCTGGACGCCGGAGAGGAGCACCTGGTCCGCCTGACGGAAGGCGTCCATGACCGAGACGTTGCGGTCCGAGATGGACAGCAGCCGGTCGTTCGGGATCACGATGAGGGTGTCGACCTCGTCCCGCAGGGCGTCGATGCCCGCCTCGGCGGAGCCGGCGCGACGGCGGCCCTCGAACGTGAACGGACGGGTCACGACGCCGATGGTCAGAGCGCCGAGCGAGCGCGCGATGCGGGCCACGACGGGCGCCCCGCCAGTGCCGGTGCCGCCGCCCTCGCCTGCGGTCACGAACACCATGTCCGCGCCCCGCAGGACCTCCTCGATCTCCTCCGCGTGGTCCTCGGCGGCCTGGCGGCCCACCTCGGGGTTCGCGCCCGCGCCGAGTCCACGGGTGAGCTCGCGGCCCACGTCCAGCTTCACGTCCGCGTCCGACATCAGCAGCGCCTGGGCGTCCGTGTTGATGGCGATGAACTCCACGCCGCGGAGCCCCACCTCGATCATGCGGTTCACGGCGTTCACGCCGCCGCCGCCGATGCCGACGACCTTGATGACGGCCAGGTAGTTCTGGGGTGCAGCCACGGTGTTGGTTCCCTTTGTTCGAGATCTCGAGAGGTCAGCGCGAGGCACATCGCCCCGGTGATCGGCGGCCACCCGGGGTGGACACCTTCAAGCACAGCGTGAAGCGAGCCTCGCGCGCGTTCGGGTCCACCGTACTGGGAGGCCCGCGTCACGTGCAAAAGAAAACGGCGTGTCCACGCGGAAAAGACGGCCTCCGCATCAACTTTCACGTGAGACTTGAAGGACCAGCCGCCGCGGTGATGGCACCCCGACTCGCGCGAGGCCCCGCGCCCCGACCTTCACCTTCACGTTCTACTGGAGACTCCTGTGGCCCCGGTTCAGCGCGTGATCGGCCGCGTGGGCACGGAGACGTCGATCTCGGCGACGCCACCCTCCGCGGACCCGTGCCGCTCGTCCGCCAGGAACGCCTCGGCCACGGACCCCTTGAGGCCGGCGTCCTGCGCGTCGCCCCAGACCAGGGTCACCCCGCCCTCAAGCGCCAGACGGACCTGGCCCGGGCCCCGGGAGTCGGCCGTCTCGACACGATCCGCTACGGACTCCGGCAGGGCGGCCAGCACCTCGGCCACCTCGGCGCGCTCCTCCTGCGCCCGCTGCGGCAGCTCCTCCGAGAACGCGGGGAGGTCCTCGCCCTCGAGCCGTTCCTCCGGCACTCCCGTCAGGACGGTGCCGTCCGCGAGCAGCAGCTGCACGCCGTCGTCGCCGTCCCGCCGGGCCCGCGCCTCGTGCTCCCGGACCGCGACCTCCAGGCCGGTGGGCAGGCGGGGCACGGTCTGGACCTCGGCCACTCCGGGCAGACCACCGACCAGCTCGCCCACACGGCCGGCGCCGACGCGGGACAGCGGCACGCCGTACACGGGCTCCAGGCGCTCCTGGACGTCGGTGGCGGAGACATGGCGGGTGCCGGTGACCTCGACGCGGTCCACCGCGAGCACGGGCGAGAAGAACACGACCCAGCCCAGGACGGTCAGCACCGCGAGCACCGCGGCCGCCACACCCCAGCGCGTGGCGCGGCGCCGGCGCGCGGTGCGGCCCGGGAATCGGACCACGGTGGAGGCGTCGGCCCCGGCCGGAGCGACCGGCGGCGTCCCGCGGCCGAGCCTCACGGGTGGGCGACGCCGGGCGCCGCGTCCCGGCCGAGCTCGGCCAGCAGGTCCGGGCCCAGGGCGGTCACGTCCCCCGCGCCCATCGTCAGGACGACGTCGCCGGCCGTGGCGCCCGCCGCGAGCGAGCGCACCGCCTCGGCGCGGTCCTCGGCGACGACACGGTCCTCGGCGGCGCCCGTGGTGAGGCGGGACGCGATGAGGGACGAGTCGACGCCGTGCATCGGCTCCTCCCGAGCCGCGTACACGGGCAGCACGCGCACCGCGTCCGCCCCGGAGAGGGCGGCGGCGAACTCGGCGGCGAAGTCCCGGGTGCGGGAGAACAGGTGGGGCTGGAACAGGACGTGCACGCGGGCGTCGCCGGCCACGGCACGGCCGGCGGAGACCGCGGCGGCCACCTCCGTGGGATGGTGCGCGTAGTCGTCGAAGACCCGCACGCCGCGCGCGGCGCCGCGGAACTCGAAGCGGCGGGCCGTGCCCCGGAAGGCCTCCACGCCCCGCACGGCGGCCTCGAAGGCCATGCCCGCCCGGACGGCGGCCAGGACCACGGCGGCGGCGTTCAGCGCGTTGTGGCGGCCGGGCACCTGCAGGTGCAGGGTGCGCTCCGGGCCGTCCGCCATCCGGAACGTGGCGCGCTGGCCCACTCCGGTCTCGCCCGGCTCCACCGCGAGGTCGGTGACCAGCAGGTCCGGCGCCACGCCGTCACGGGGCGCCGAGCCGTAGGTCACGACGTCGGCGGCCGCGTGCTCCCGTGCCCACGCGGCCAGGTCCGCCGCGCCGGCGTCGTCGAGGCAGGCCACGAGGACCCCGCCCTGGGCGGCGGCCGGCAGCCCGCCCGCGAAGTCCCGGAAGACCTGGTGCACCGCCTCCTCGGTCCCGTAGTGGTCCAGGTGGTCGGCCTCCACGGTCGTGACGATCCCGACCGTGCTCGGGTAGTTCACCAGGGTGCCGTCGGACTCGTCGGCCTCCGCGATGAACCACTCGCCCTGGCCCGCCCGGGCGTTGGTGCCGAGCCCGGCGACGGCGGCGCCGACCGCGAACGTGGGGTCCCAGCCGGCGTCGGAGAAGGCCATGGCGGCCATGGAGGACGTGGTGGTCTTCCCGTGCGTGCCGGCGACGGCCAGCACCCGGTGGCCGCGCATGGCCAGGGCGAGGCCCTCGGAACGGTGCAGCACGCGCAGTCCGCGCGCCACGGCGGCGTCGTGCTCCGGGTTGCCCGGCCCGGCGATCGAGGAGGCGATCACCGTGGTGACGTCCCGGCCGAGGTGCGCGGCGTCGTAGCCGACCGTGATCCGGGCGCCGCCCGCGGCGAGCTCGCGCATCACGGGCAGGTCCTTCGCGTCGGAGCCGGACACCGCGACGCCCTGCTCCTGGAGGATGCGGGCGACCCCCGACACGCCGACGCCGCCGATCCCCAGCAGGTGGACGCGGCCCAGGTCGGCGAAGCGGCCCTCGGCCGCGGGACGGGTGCTCTCGTCTCGGCTCATCGCCGGGCTCCTTCCTGGGCGGCCGAGCGCACGAGGCCGGCCATGGTGACGTCCGCGTCCCGGACGCCGAAGCGGGCGGCCGCCTCCCCCATGCGCGCGAGACGCTCAGGGTCGGTCGCCAGCGGGATCAGCTGACGCTGCACCCACGCGCGCCCGAAGGCGTCGTCGCGGACGAGCAGCGCGCCCTCCGCCTCCACCACGGGGCGGGCGTTGAGCGCCTGCTCGCCGTTGCCGATGGGCAGGGGGACGTAGACGGCGGGCAGGCCGACCGCGGACACCTCGCAGACCGTGCCGGCGCCCGAGCGGGCGACGATCAGGTCGGCGGCGGCGTAGGCCTGCTCCATGCCCGCCAGGTACTCCCGCTGGACGTAGCCGTCCCGGACCAGCAGGCTGCCGTCGTCCTCGGTGAGGGCCTTGTCCCGACCGGTCAGGTGGAATACCTGCAGACCGGCGTCCAGGAGGTCGCCCAGCGCGGCGCGCACGGTGCGGTTCACGGCCAGCGCACCCGAGCTGCCGCCGGTCACCACGACGGTGGTCCGGTCCGGGTCGAGGCCGAGGGCCTCACGGGCGGCACGGCGGGCGGCCGCCCGGTCCAGGCCGGAGATCTCGGGGCGCATCGGCATGCCCACCCAGCGGGCGCCGCGGAGGCGGGTGTCCGGCAGGGCGGTGCCGACGTGCGCGGCCCGCAGGGCGCCGATGCGGTTGGCCAGGCCGGGGCGGGCGTTGGCCTCGTGGACCACCACGGGCACACCGGCCCGGAACGCCGCGAGGTACACGGGGGTCGCGACGTAGCCGCCCACACCCACGACGACGTCGGCGCGCCGGTCCCGCAGGATCCGGGCCGCCGTCGCGACCGCGGCGCGCATGCGGGCCGGGAAGCGGACGACGTCCATCGACGGGCGGCGCGGCATCGGGACCCGGTCGATCAGGTCGAGCTCGTAGCCCGCCTCGGGGACGAGACGCGTCTCCATGCCGGAGGCGGTGCCGACCATGGTGCACTCGACGGGACCGCCGCCGTCGCCCTCCAGGGCGCGGGCGATCGCGAGCATCGGGGAGATGTGGCCGGCGGTGCCGCCGCCGGCCAGCACCACCCGCAGGGGTCCGGAGGGATGAGAGGTCTGCGTCATCGGGGCTCCTGGAGGGCGGGGGTGGGGAT
>NZ_JABFAX010000016.1:186661-250525 GCF_017168395.1 Micrococcus sp. KRD128
GGGGATCACGGGGAGGGGGTCGGTGTCCGGCTCGTCCGCCTGCGGGCGGGCGTCCGGCTGGACGGCACGGCGGCGCTCGTGCCGGGCGAAGGCCAGCACGATGCCGACCGCGCTCAAGGACAGGGTGAGCGCGGAACCACCATAGGAGATGAAGGGCAGCGGGACGCCCACCACGGGGATGATCCCGGAGACCATCGCGATGTTGACGGCCGCCTGACCCACCAGCCAGGCCAGGATCCCCCACGTCGAGAGGCGGATGAACGTGGACGTGGTCCCGGCGGCGACGCGGTAGATGCCGATCGCCAGGCCGAGGTAGGCCAGCAGCACCACCAGCGTGCCCACGAGTCCGAGCTCCTCGCCGAGGATGGTGAAGATGAAGTCGTTCTCGGCCTCCGGGATGTAGCTCCACTTCTGGCGGGACTGGCCGAGGCCCGCGCCCCACCAGCCGCCGGAGGCCAGGGCGTACATCCCGTGCGCCGGCTGGAAGCAGGGGTCGGTGGCGTCGGAGCAGTCCCCCATCCAGGCCTGCACCCGGACCATGCGGTGCGGGGCGAGGAGGGTCAGGGCCAGGATGCCCAGCACGCTCAGCGCCAGGAAGGTGAGGAAGACCCCCCAGTGGGTGCCGGCCACGTACAGCACCGTGGCCAGCACGATCGCGAGGATGATCGCGGTCCCGAGGTCGCTGCCCGCCATCACCAGGCCCAGCAGCAGCAGGCCGCCGGGCAGCACCGGGATCAGCGCGTGCCGCACCTGGGTGACGAGGCGGTGCTTGCGCTCCAGGACCGCCGCCGCCCACAGGGCCAGGGCGAGCTTGGCGGCCTCGGAGGGCTGCATCCGGAACCCCCCGATGCCCAGCCAGTTGCGATTGCCGCCCACGGTGACGCCGAGCGGGGAGAACGCGACCAGCGCGAGCAGGATCACGGCCACGCCGAACGCCGGCCAGGCCATCGCCTTGAGGACGCGCACCGGCAGGCGCGAGAACACGAGCAGGGCCGCCACGCCCGCCACCGCCCAGGCGCTCTGGCGCAGGAACAGCGCGTACGAGCCGCCGCCGGTGCCGATCGCCTCGACGGAGGACGAGGAGAGCACCATGACGAGGCCCAGCACGGTCAGCAGGGCGGTGCAGCCGCTGATGAGCAGGACCGACAGGTCGAGGGCGCGGCGGCCCTCGAGGACCCGCCACATCCGGCGCAGGAGCCGCTCCCGGTGCTCGGAGGCGTCGTCGTCCGCGCGGGGGCGGACCGGGCGGAGCTCGATCGGGGACATGGCCCTCCTCACGGGGGAAGCGAGACGGTCGGGTGGGCGGCGGGTCAGTCGGCGTCGGGCGCGGCGTCGTCGGGCACGTCCCAGCCGTGCTCGCGCATCAGCCCGGCGACGGCCTCGATGAACGCGTCGCCGCGGGCCGCGTAGGAGCGGAACTGATCCATCGACGCCGCGGCGGGCGCCATGAGCACGGTGTCGCCGGGGCGGGCCAGGCCGTCGGCCACGCGCACCGCCTCGGCCATCACGGCCGCGCCGTCGGCGGGGCCGGTGCCGTCGGCCGCGGCGAGGGGGGCGTGGACGGGGACCTCGGGGGCGTGCGCGGCCAGGGCAGCGCGCAGGGCGGAGGTGTCCCTGCCCAGGAGCACCACCGCGCGGAGCCGGTGGGCGTGCGCGGCCACCAGCTCGTGATAGGTCACGCCCTTGGGCAGGCCGCCGGCCAGCCACACCACGGAGCTGAACGCCGCCAGCGACGCGTCCGCGGCGTGCGGGTTCGTCGCCTTGGAGTCATTGACCCACATGACGTCGCGGGAGGTGGCCACGAGCTGGATGCGGTGCTCCCCGCGGTCGTAGGAGCGCAGGCCCTCGGCCACGGCCGCGGGGCTCACCCCGACGGCCCGGGTCAGCGCCGCCGCGGCGGCCGCGTTGGCCACGGTGTGGCGCGGCGCCACCGGGCCCAGGTCCGCGCGCTCGGCCAGGGCGATCGCCTCGTGGCGCCGGTTGTCCAGGAACGCACGGTCCACGAGGATCCCGTCCACGACGCCGATGTCGGACAGGCCCGGGGTGTCCGTGGTGAAGCCGATCGCGCGGCAGCCCTCCTGGACGTCCGCACGCTCCACGAGGGTGCGGGTCACCGGGTCCTGCTCGTTGAACACGCAGGCCGTCCTCGTGTGCGCGTACACCTTGCCCTTGGCGGCGGCGTACTCCTCCATCGAGCCGTGCCAGTCCACGTGGTCCTCGGCCAGGTTCAGCACCGCCGACGACGCCGGGGCCAGGCCGTGCGTCCAGTGCAGCTGGAAGCTGGAGAGCTCGAGGGCCAGCACGTCGAAGCCCTGCGGGTCGCGGATCGCGTCCAGCACGGGGGTGCCGACGTTGCCGCAGGCCACCGCCCGACGGCCGTCCGCCCGCAGGATGGCCTCGACCATCGTCACGGTCGTCGTCTTGCCGTTCGTGCCCGTCAGGCAGACCCAGTCGGCGGTCTTCCGGCCGGCGCGCTCGCGCAGCCGCCAGGCCAGTTCGACGTCGGACCAGATCGGCAGGCCCGCCGCGTGGGCGGCCATCAGCAGCGGCTGGTCCGGCCGCCAGCCCGGGGAGGTCACGACGAGGTCCGCGGCGGCGCCGTCGACCTCGGGCAGCACCTGCGTGGCCGCCCGGTCGAGCAGGACCTCGCGGACCCCCACGATCCGCAGGGTCTCGGCGCGCGCCCGGTTCTCGGGACCGTCGTCGCCGTCCACCACCACGACGGCGGCGCCCAGCTCGGCCAGGGTGTCGGCCACGGAGAAGCCGGTGATGCCCAGACCCGTGACGACGACGCGCAGGCCGGCCCACCCCGGGGCGTCCCAGGACGTGAGGTCGGCGGTGCGGGCGGTGTCGGCGCGGGGCCGGCGCACCGGTGCGGGCGCGGCGTCGGACGCGGGGCCGGTCACGGGGTCACCCCCGCGAGGCCGCCCTGGCGGATGAGCCAGTCGCCGTAGAAGATCGCGAGCCCCACGGTGACGCACATCAGGGACAGCAGCCAGAAGCGGACCACGACGGTCACCTCGGCCCAGCCCTTGAGCTCGAAGTGGTGCTGCAGCGGCGCCATGAGGAACACGCGCTTGCCGCCGGAGACCTTGAACCAGCCCACCTGGATGATGACGGAGAGGGTGATCGCGACCATGAGGCCGGCCAGCACGGCCACCAGGATCTCGGTGCGCGTGAAGATCGCGAAGCCGGCCAGGGCGCCGCCCAGGCCCAGGGAGCCGGTGTCCCCCATGAAGATCTTGGCCGGGGAGGTGTTCCACCAGAGGAAGCCCAGCAGGCTGCCCGTGAGGATCGCCGCGAGCAGGGCGAGGTCCATGGGGTCGCGGACCTCGTAGCAGCCGCGGGTGCCCTCGAGCGCGCAGGACTGGCTCGACTGGAAGAGCGACATCAGGACGTAGGCGCCCGTGATCATGGCGGTGGCGCCCGTGGCGAGCCCGTCGAGGCCGTCCGTGAGGTTCACGGCGTTCGTGGTGGCGGTGGTGATGAGGTTCGACCAGATCACGAACAGGATGACGCCGATCGCGGGTCCGGCGAAGGCCAGGTCGAGCCACGGGATGTCCCGGGCGAAGGAGATCGCCGTCGAGGCGGGGGTCAGGCCCCGCTCGTCCGGGAAGTTCAGGGCGAGGACGGCGAAGGCGGTGCCGATCAGGGCCTGGAGGATGATCTTGCCGCGCGGCGTCAGGCCGAGCGAGCGCTGCTTCGTGATCTTCGTGAAGTCGTCCACGAACCCGACGAAGGCCATGCCCACGGTGAGCAGCAGCAGGATGAGGCCGGAGGCCGTGGGCCCGCCGAAGTCGACGCCGAGCAGGGCGAGCAGCCCGTGGGTGATCAGGTACGCCAGCACGAGGGACCCGATGATGACCGCGCCGCCCATCGTGGGCGTGCCGCGCTTGGTCTTGTGGGTGGTCGGGCCGTCGTCGCGGACGAACTGGCCGTACCCGCGCTTGACGAGGAACCGGATGAACAGCGGGGTGCCGGCGGCCGAGAGGACCAGGCCGAGCACGCCGCCGATGAGCAGTCCGATCACGGTCGGGACTCCTTCGGGGAGGCGGAGGGGGCGGCGACGGCGTCGGCCGTGGCGAGGCGCTCGCCGAGGGCCGCGAGCCCGACGCCGTTGGAGGACTTGACGAGGACGAGGTCGCCGGGGCGCAGGTGCTCGGCGAGGAACGCCTCGGCCTGCGCGGCGTCGTCGACGAAGTGCGCCTCCTCGCCCCAGCTGCCCTCGTTGAGGGCGCCGATGTAGAGCGGCCGGGCCCCGGCGCCCACCACCAGCAGCTGGGCGATGTTCAGGCGCACCACGGACTCGCCCACGAGGGTGTGCTCACGGACGCGGGCATCGCCGAGTTCGAGCATCTCCCCCAGGACGGCCCAGGTGCGGCGGCCGCTGGAGCGGCCGAGGGTGGCCAGCGTCCGCAGCGCGGCGCGCATGGACTCGGGGTTGGCGTTGTACGCGTCGTTGATGATCGTGACGCCGTCCGCGCGGTCGGTGCGCTCCATCCGGAAGCGGCTGGCGGGCCCGAGCCCGTCGAGGCCACGGGCGATCTCGGCCGGGTCCATGCCGGCGGCGTGGGCGGCCGCCGCGGCGGCCAGCACGTTGTGCACGTGGTGCAGGCCGGTCAGTCCGGAGGCGACCGGATGCCGCACGGCGGCCTCATCCGTCCCGACCTGCAGGTCGAACACGGGGCGCTCCTGGTCGTCGGCTCGCACGTCCCGTGCGGCGACGAGGCCCGACGCACGGCCGGCGGCCACGTCCTCGGCCGCGCGGGCGACGCCCCGCTCGTCCGCGGTGAACCAGGTGATCGGGGCGGCGGTCCGCGCCGCCATGCCGGCGACACGCTCGTCGTCGAGGTTGAGGACGGCGACGCCGTCGGGGCCGAGGGCCTCCACGAGCTCGCCCTTGGTGCGCGCGATGTTCGCCACGCCGCCGAAGCTGCCCGCGTGGGCGGTGCCCACCATGAGCACGACGCCGATGTCCGGGCGCACGATGTCGCAGAGGTACGCGATGTTGCCGACGTGGTCCGCGCCCATCTCGACCACGAGGAAGCGCGTGTCCAGCTCCGCCCGGAACACCGTGAGCGGCACGCCGACCTCGCCGTTGTACGAGCCGACCGGTGCGACGGTGGGGCCCTGGGTGGCCAGCAGGGCGGCGAGCAGGTCCTTCGTGGTGGTCTTGCCGGCCGAGCCGGTGATGCCGATGACGGTGGTCGGGGAGTGCTCCCGGATGCGGCGCACGACCTCCCGGGCGAGCGCGCCCATCGCGAGCACGGCGTCCTCGACGAGGATCGCCGGGTGCGCGGCGCCGTCGGGGGCGTGCGTGGCGCGCTCGGCGAGCACAGCGGCGGCGCCGGCGCCCAGCGCGGCGTCGATGAAGTCGTGGCCGTCGGCGCGCTCCCCCGGCTTCGCCACGTAGAGCGTGCCCTCGGCGGTGACCTCCCGCGAGTCGGGGGTGACGTGCACCAGCACGGTGGCGGGGTCGAGGGTGGCCGAGAGCGTGCCGGACACGGCCTCGGCGATCTGGGCTGCGGTGAGAGCGATCATGACTCGATGACCTTACCCTCGCGGGCGGGGCCGGAGCCCGAGGCGGAGACCACAGCGGCACCGGCGGCCAGGGCCTCGCGCAGGGCCACCCGGTCGTCCAGCGGGACGAGCTCGCCGTCGTAGTCCATCGTGGTCTCGTGCCCGCGGCCGGCTAGGAGGATGCCGTCCTGCGGCCCCGCCAGCTCCACGGCGCGGCGGATGGCCGCGGCGCGGTCGGCCACCTCCTCGATCACGACCGTGCGGCCCTCCTCCCGCGCGAGGCGGTCGGCCTCGGCGCGGGCGCCGGCGAGGATGTGGGCACGGATCGGGGCCGGGTCCTCCGAGTGGGGGGTGTCGTCGGTGACGATCACCACATCCGCCGCCCGGGCCGCGATCGCGCCCATCACGGGCCGCTTGTCACGGTCACGGTCACCGGCGGAGCCGAACACGATCAGGGTGCGGCCGCGCGTCCCGGCCGCCGCCCGGGCGTCGGCGAGGGAGCGCAGTGCCTGGACCATGCCGTCCGGGTTGTGCGCGAAGTCGACGACGGCGTCCGGCTCGCGGCCCACGACCTCCATCCGCCCCGGGACGGCGGCGGCCAGCGGGCCCTCCCCCGCGGGCACGTCCAGGACCGCGGCGAGCGCGTCCAGGTGCTCCTCCCCCACGGCGTGCAGCACGAGCAGGACCGCGAGGGCCGCGTTGGCCACGTTGAAGCGGCCCGGCAGACCGACGGAGGCCCGCAGCTCCCGGCCCGTGGCCGCGTGGCGCAGCGTGAAGCGGTGGCCGAGGCCGTCCGGCGCGAGCTCGGCGACCTCCCAGTCCGCCCGGAGGCCGGGGTCGTGTTCGGCCAGGGCGCCCGGCGTCGGCGCGGCCGGCCCGAGGGCGAGCGTGGTGACGGGAGCGCCGGCGGCCCGGGCCATGGCGACGCCCCAGCGGGGCCCCTCGCCGCCGTCGAGCGTGATGACGGCGTGGTCGGTGCGGGCGGGGTCGAACAGACCGGCCTTGGCCGCGAAGTACTCCTGCATCGAGCCGTGCATGTCCAGGTGGTCCTGGGTCAGGTTGGTGAACCCGGCCACCGCGTAGCGCAGGCCGGCGATCCGCTGGTACGCCACGGCGTGGGAGGAGACCTCCATGACGGCGGTGTCCACCTCCTCCTCGCGCATGAGCGCCATGAGGGCGTGCAGCTGGGTGGCCTCGGGCGTGGTGAGCGTGGAGGGGACCTCCCGCTCCCCCGCGCGGATCAGGATCGTGCCCACGATGCCCGACCGGCGCCCCAGGGCCTCGAGCAGGGCGGCGGCGAGGAAGCTCGTGGTGGTCTTGCCGTTGGTGCCGGTCACGCCGACCAGGCGCGGGCCGGCGTCGCGCCCGCCGCCGTAGACGCGGGCCGCCACGGTGCCGGCGGCGGTGCGCACGGCGTCGACCTCGAGCACCGGGACGTCGACCAGGCCCTGCTCCGCCAGGAGCGCGCGGCCCGCCGCGTCCGTCAGGACGCCGACGGCGCCGGCATCCAGTGCCGTGGCAGCGAACGCCGCGCCGTGGGCGCGCGCCCCCGGAACGGCGACGTAGAGGTCGCCCGGGCGCACGACACGCGAGTCGAGGCTGACCCCCGTGACGCCGTCGGCCGGGGCCGCGCCGTGGACGTGGGCCGCGATCCCCGCCTCGGCCAGCGCGTGTGCGAGGGCGGGCCAGGGCGCGGCGGGGGTGTGGGAGCGCTCGGGGTGGTCATGGGGGTGCTCCTGGGGTGCTCGGGGCCGGAGGCGTGGGTCACCACGGCCGGTCCTGCGGATCGTCCACGAAGACGCGGTAGTCGTTCGGCTCGGCTCCGGTGGCGGGCACGTCCGCCTGGCGGAGCATGTACTCCATGATCGTGGCGGCCGCGACGGACACGTCCCGGGAGCCCTGCTTCGACGGCGGCCGATGCATGGACACGGACACCACGAAGCGGGGGTCGTCGAGCGGGGCGACGGCGGTGAAGCCGAAGTTGTAGCCGTCGTACTTGCCGGTGTCGCTCGCGGCCTCGGCGGTGGAGGACTTGCCGCCCACGCGATAGCCGGGGATCGCGGCGGCCTTGCTGGTGCCCTGCGTCACGACGGTCTCCATCATGCGGAGCATCTGCGCCGCCGTCTCCTCGGAGACCACGCGGTGGGGCTCCGCGGACGACTCCCAGCGCTTCTCCGCGCCGTCGCCGTCCACCGTGGCGTCGATCAGCCGGGCCGGGATCAGCACGCCGCCGTTGGCGAGGGCCTGGTACATCTGGGCGGTGTGCAGGGTGGTCTGGGTGTAGCCCTGGCCGAAGGCCGTGGTCAGGCGCTGGCGGCCGTCCCACTGCTCGGGCGGGACGAGGACGCTGCCCGCCTGCTGCGGCAGGCCGAGGTCGATGGGCCGGCCGACCCCGAAGGAGCGCATGTACTCGTAGCGCTGCTCGTCCGTGATCTTCTCGGCGATCTGCACCGTGCCCGTGTTGTAGGAGCGCGCGTAGATGCCTGCCACGGTCATGTCGAACGTCGGGTGCGGGGAGAAGTCCCGGATGGTCTGCCCGTCGAAGTCCTGGCTGCCGGGGACGGTGAAGCCGTCCGTGGCGGTGACCTTCCCGGCGTCGACGGCGGCCGCGATCGGCAGCGCCTTGCCCGTGGAGCCCGGCTCGTACGGCGTGCTCATCACGGTGGAGGTGCGGAAGATCCCCTCGGTGGCGTCGGGGTCGGCGGGGTCCACCGTGGTGGAGTCCGCCATGACGATCACGTCGCCCGTCTTCACGTCCATCACGACGGCGTTCGCCCACTCCGCGTCGTACTCGGCGGCGAGGGCGCCGAGGGTCTCCTGCGCGAACCACTGGGCGTCCTTGTCCACGGTCAGGCGCAGGTCGGCGCCGTCCACGGCCGGAACCTCCTCGAGCGGGGCGTTGGGGATGCGGATGCCGTCCGCGCCCACCTCGAACGTGCGGGTGCCCGGAGTGCCGGTCATGACGTCGTCCTGGCTGAGCTCGAGGCCTTCGAGGGCGGTGCCGTCACCGCCCATGAAGCCGATGATGCTGCCGGCGACCGACCCGTTCGGGTAGGTGCGGCGGTCCACCGCCTCGGAGAGCAGGCCCGGCACGTTGAGCGCCATGGCCTTGTCCCGCACCTCCGGGGTCACGGATCGACGCACCACGGCGTACGGGCGGGAGCCGATGGTGGCCTCGCGTACCTCCTCCTCCGACATGCCGAGCACCTCGGCCAGGCTGGCCAGGCGGGAGTCCACGTCCACGAGCACGGTCTCCCGGGCCTCGCGGTCCCATTCGTTGAAGTCCTTGACGAGGCGCTGGTCCACGACGATGTCGTATCGGCGCACGCTGGCGGCCAGCACGTCGCCGTCACGGTCCAGGATGGACCCGCGCTGCGGCAGGGTCTCCCGGTGGGTCAGGCGCTGATCCATGGCCGCCGCGGCCTGCCCCGTGGGGTCGATGCCCTGCACGTAGACGAGCCGCAGCGCCAGCCCGCCGAGCAGGACGAAGACGAGCAGCAGCAGGATGCGGGTGCGCACGGCAGGGTGCCCGGGAGCGGGCCCGACCGTCGATCCGCCGCGGGGAAGGTGCGAGGCGGGACGGTCGATCAACGGTCGGCGGCGTCCTGGTCGTCGGCGGCGGAGGCGTCCGCGCCGCTGAAGGTGCGCGGTCCCTCGATCTCGTCCTGGCCGTCGTCGGACGCCCCCTGGCGGACCGCGTCCGCGTCCGCCGGCGGCGCGACGTAGGTGGCGGAGATGTCGCCGTCCTGGGCTGCCTGGGCCTCGCCGCTGAACTGGCCCGTGCCCGCGTCCACGGAGGCGGTGCCGGCGGGGGCGACCATCCCGAGGGCGTCGGCGCGCGCGGCCAGGTTCTGCGGCGCCTCGAGGTGGCCCACCTGCTCGGCCAGCCGCTCATTGGTCTCGGTGACGGCCTGCTGCTCCTGGCGCAGGTCCAGGAGGGCGTACTGCCGGTTGGACATGGTGATGTTCATGACGAGGACCGCCGCGAGCGCGGCGAGCACCACGAGGACGCACAGCACGGTCACGCCGGAGCGGGATCGGGGCAGCGGGGCGGGCACCACCGAGAGCGGCGTGCGCTCCTGCGGAGCCGGCCGCGCGGGGGCGACGGGGGTCGACCCGGGGCGCAGCGACTCTGCGATCCGTGCGTGTGCGGCCATGCTCATCTCCTCGTGCAGCGTCATGCCGTGGTCCTGGACGTCCTGATCTTCTCAACCGCACGCACTTTCGCGGAGGAGGCGCGACGGTTCTCAGAGATTTCTTCTTCGGTGGGCTTCTCGGTGCCGCGGGTGAGCACCCGCACCACGGGTTCGTGCTCCTCCAGCACCACCGGGAACCCCGGGGGCGCCGTGGACGTGGCCCACGCGCTCAGGTGCCGCTTCGTGATGCGGTCCTCGAGGGAGTGGTAGCTCATCACCACGAGGCGGCCGCCCACGTGGAGGGCGTCGAGGATGGCCGGCACGGCGGCGTCGAGGATGTCGAGCTCCTCGTTCACGGCGATGCGCAGCGCCTGGAAGGTGCGCTTGGCCGGGTGCCCGCCGGTGGCACCCGCGGCGACGGGGACGGCCGAGCGGATCACCTCGACGAGGCGGCCGGTGGTCTCGATGGGGGCCTCGTCGCGGGCTCGGACGATGGCCCGTGCGATGGGGCCGGCGAAGCGCTCCTCACCGTCGCGACGGATGATGCGGCGCAGCTCCTGCTCGTCCAGCTCCGCCACGAGCGTCGCGGCGGAGGGCTCGGCGGTGTCGTCCATGCGCATGTCCAGCGGAGCGTCGTAGGAGTAGGCGAAGCCGCGTTCCCGGTCGTCCAGCTGGTAGGAGGACACGCCGAGGTCGTAGAGCGCGGCGTCGACCTTCGTGACGCCCGCGGCGGCCATGGCCTCGGGCACCCGGTCGTAGGTGCCGTGGAAGGGGATCAGACGGTCGGCGAGGGGGCCGAGGCGCTCGGCGGCCATGGCCTGGGCGTGGACGTCGCGGTCGATGCCGATGACGCGCAGGTGGGGGAACCGGGTCAGCAGGGCCTCGGTGTGCCCGCCCATGCCCAGCGTGCCGTCGACGGCGACGGGCGTGCGGCCGGCCTCGAGCGCGGCCTGGACGGCGGGGGCGAGGAGGTCGACGACGCGGTCCCGCATCACGGGCAGGTGGCGGTCCTCGGGGCGCGGCTGGCCTGCGTCCACTCTCGACCTCCTGCTCACATCGCGGTCCTGGCGGACCTCGGGCGGGATCCCCATCCGTCCGCCGCCGCGCCTGGCCCAGGGGAAGACGGGTCAGGTGCGGCGGCGTCGGCTGGAGGTCTCGCTCGAGGTCGGGTGGTCACGGTCAGAAGACGCCGGGCAGGACGTCCTCGTCGGTCTCGGAGAAGGCGGCTTCCTGCTCGGCGAGGTAAGTGTTCCAGGACTCCGAGTCCCAGATCTCCACTCGCGTCCCCGCGCCGATCACGGTCACGTCCCGGTCCAGCCCCGCGTACTGCCGCAGCGGCGCCGGCACGGTCACCCGACCCTGCTTGTCCGGGACCTCGTCCGACGCCCCCGAGAGGAAGACGCGGATGTAGTCACGGGCCTGGCGGGAGGACAGTGGAGCCGACCTCATCTGCTCGTGGACCCGCTCGAACTCACGAGCGCTGAACACGTAGATGCAGCGCTCCTGACCCCGGGTCAGGACCAGCCCCTCCGCCAGCTCCTCGCGGAACTTGGCGGGGAGGATCAGCCGGGACTTCTCGTCGAGCCGGGGGGTGTACGTGCCCAAGAACACGGCACACCCCCTGGCTCGTCGAGCGGTCCCTCCCGACCAAGGTCGGGACCCATGCTCTCTCCTTTCCTCCACATTACCCCACTTCCCTCCACCATCAACCCAGGAACGCGGGTCCCGGCGCCACGGGCGTGTCGAGGCCCCCCGAGTCCGGCGCGCCATCCCGCGGGTCCCGGGGCCGGCGTCGCCGTGGAGGGAAGTGGAGGACCGGTGGGCCCCCGGTGGAGGGCCGCGGCGACGACGGGGCCTCGGGCAGCGGAAAGGCCCCGATCCGGAGCGGATCGGGGCCTGGAGTGGAGGAGGGTGGGGGCCCGGCGGGCCAGGCGCTCAGTCGCCTCGGGCGCGCCGCTCGTCCCAGCGCCGCTCGAGGCGGCCCATGAAGTCGCCGCTCCCCTGCCGCCGCGGTGCGCCCGGCCGTCGGGCCGCCGGGCCCGAGGCCCCGGAGGCGACGGCGCGCGGCCGCGTGGTCAGCAGGAAGATGCCGGCCCCGATGACGACGACGCCGAGCACGCCCAGGAGGATCGCGTGGTTGGCGACCCCGAGGACCACGACGAGCAGCCCGACCACCCCGAGGATGGCCCCGGCCACGACGCGGCCCACGGGCAGCCGATGCCGCCCCGTGTCCGCCATCTGGGTGGCCAGCCGGGGGTCCTCGGTGCGCAGCTGCTGCTCCAGCTGGTCCAGCATCCGCTGCTCATGCTCTGAGAGGGGCATGGCGACTCCTTCAAACGCGGCCTCCGACACCTCCGGGACCGGGAGGGGACGCCCGCGCGTCCGACTTGCCCTCCAGGATAGGACCTGCCGCCCCACCCCAGCCAGGTGGCGACGTCGCCGACCCCGGAACCCCTCACTCCCGGTCCGGGCCTCCGGTGCCCGGCCGCGGCGCGTCCCGGCGGGCGTCGGCGCGGGCCTCGCGGCGACCCAGCAGCGACGCCGGCCGCACGGCCGCCGTCGGGAAGCGTCGGGCGACGGCGTCCAGGGCGGCCTCGGCGCCGGCCCAGTCGCCCGCCTGCGACGCCTCGCCCTCCGCCCCCCAGGCGGGACCGCCGAAGAGCGCCTCCTGGGCCGGGGGCTGATCGGCCGCGTCACCGAGGCGCTCGGCGCGCACGCCCACGAGCCGGACCGGATGCGGTCGTTCGGCATGCAGCTCGCGGACGAGCCGCCGCGCCGGGCCGAGGAGGTCGTGGCCCGTGGCGGTCGGCCGGGCGAGGCGGGCGGTGCGGCTGCGGACCGACCCGTCCGGCGCCTTGAGGCGGACCGTGACCGCCCCGGCGGTGACCTGCTCCGCCCGCAGCCGGGCCGCGACCCGGTGACACAGGCGCAGGACCTCCGGGTCGACGCCCGCGACGTCGACGGGGTCGACGTCGAAGGTGTGGTCCGCGCCGATGCTGCGGGCCGCCGGGCGCGGGGCGACGGGACGCGGGTCGATGCCCCGGGCGAGCGACGCCCACTCCCGGCCGGCGGCCCCGAACGACGCCTCCAGACGCGCGGGGTCCACCCGGGCGAGGTCGCCGATGGTCGCCACCCCCCGCCGGCCGAGCCGCTCGGCCGCCTTGGGGCCCACGCCCCACAGCCGGCCCACGGGCAGCGGATGGAGGAAGTCCAGGGTGCGCTCCGGCGGCACGATCAGCAGGCCGTCGGGCTTGGCCGCGGTGGACGCCGTCTTGGCCACGAACTTCACGGCCGAGCCGCCCACCGTGCACGGCAGCCCCAGCTCGGAGCGGACGCGCTCCCGGATCAGGTGGCCGATGTGCTCGGGCGGGCCGAGCCGACGGCGCGCGCCGGCGACGTCGAGGAACGCCTCGTCCACGCTGAGCTGCTCCATCACGGGGGTCACGTCCGCGAGCACGGCCATCACCTCGGCGGAGACGGCCCGGTAGAGCTGCTGTCGCGGCGGGATGACCACGAGGGGCGGACACAGGGCGCGGGCGTGCGCCAGGGGCATCGCCGAGCGGACCCCGTAGGCCCGCGCCGCATACGAGGCGGAGAGCACCACGGACCGGCCGCTCGGGGCGGCGACGGCGGCGGGACGCCCTTCGAGGTCGGGCCGTTCGCGCAGTTCGACGGACAGGAAGAACGCGTCCATGTCCACGTGCAGGATCGTCGCCTCATCGCGGGGTGCAGCGGGCGCGGTCTCGGACATGGACCGAGCCTATCCGGGACCGGCGATCCGTCGCGCGGCGCGGCTAGGGTGGGGCCATGCCCGCCGACGTCGCCGTCCCCCGCCCCCGTCCCGCCGACCAGGACCGCTTCCGCGCCGCCGTCGCCGACGCCCTCGACCGCCTGCTGGCGGAGCACCGCGACCTCGCCCGAGACGTCCACCCGCTGACGGCGCCCCTCGTGGACGCGATCGCGGACCTGACCGCGGGCGGCAAGCGCCTGCGCGCCGTCCTGGCCTGGCTCGGCTGGCGGGCGGCCGGTGGTGAGGCGGAGGACCCCCGCATCGCCGAGGCGGGCGCGGCGTTCGAGCTGTTCCAGGCCGCGGCGCTGATCCACGACGACATCCTGGACCGCTCGGACACCCGCCGCGGGATGCCCAGCGTGCACCGCCGCTTCGAGGCCCTCCATCGGGAGGCGGGCTGGCGCCACGCCGCGGAGCACTTCGGCGTCTCCGCCGCGATCCTCGCCGGCGACGTCGCCCTGGGGATGAGCGAGACGGCCTTCGCACGCGTCCTCGCCGGCACGCCCCGGGAGGATCGGGCGCGGGCCGAGCTCGAGCGGATGCGCTTCGGCGTGATGGCGGGTCAGTACCTCGACGTGGTGGCCGAGATGGCCCCCGCGGCGCGCGATGCCCGCGAGGCCGAGGCGGCCGCCGAGGCGGTGGTGGAGCACAAGTCGGCGCGCTACTCGGCGGTGCACCCGCTGGCCCTCGGCGGGCTGCTGGCGGGGGCGGACGACGGGCTGGTGACCGCGTTCGCCCGGGTGTCGCTGCCGTTCGGCATGGCCTTCCAGTACCGGGACGACCTGCTCGGCGTGTTCGGCGACCCGGCGACCACGGGCAAGCCCGCGGGCGACGACCTGCGGGAGGGGAAGCAGACGGTGCTCATCGCCCGCGCCGTCGAGCTGCTCGCCCCGGACGAGGCCGCCGCGCTCGACGCGGACCTCGGCGACCCGGACCTCGGCGCGGACCGGGTGGCCCACTGGCAGGCCGTCCTCGAGGCGTGCGGCGCGCGCCGGGCCGTCGAAGAGCGGGTCGCGGCGCTCTCGCACGAGGCGGCCGGGGCCGTGGCGGGCCTGCTCGCGCACGGCGTCCCCGAGGACGTGAGCGCCGAGCTCACGCGGCTGATCGACGCATACACGTCGCGCCGCCACTGAGCGGCACGGACCCCGCGGGCGGATGGCCGCCCGCGGGGCCGGCTCACCAGGCCAGGGCCTGGGCGCGGCGCCGGATCTCGGTCTTCCGACCGTCCCGGAGCGCGTCGATGGGCCGGCCGGGCAACGACGCGTCCTCGGTGAACAGCCAACGGAGGGCCTCCTCGTCGGAGAAGCCGGCGTCGGCCAGCAGCACGAGCGTGCCCTGCAGGGAGTCGAGCACGCCGGTCTCGGTGAGGAACAGCGCCGGCACGGACCGCACCGCGGGCTCGGGACGACGCACGGCCAGCAGGCGGCGCTCATGCACGAGGTTGTGGACGCGGGTCACGCGCTGGTCGAGGCGCTCCGCCACGTCGGGCACGGAGAGCCACTCGCCCACGAGGGCGTCGAGCTCGGCGGTGATTGCGTCAGCGGGAACCGGGGTGTCGGAGGAAGTGGTGCTCACGGGCGCCAGCCTACGTGGCCGCCGACGGGTCCGGCCCACCGCGCTCCGGACGGCATGGATCTCAGTATGGTCACGAAGATCACATTCCGATAACATCGCCGAGGCTCCACGGCCGGGCGCCGACGTCGTCGGTCGACCGCGGGGGCCACGGGTCCCGCCCGTCACTTCCCCGTCGTGTTCCATCCGTCCGATCCGATGCCGAGGTCTGCCGTGTCCCACACCCCCGTCCGCTCCCGCCGCCTGCGCTCCGTCCTGACCGGCGGCGCGGTGCCCCTGCTGCTGCTCACCGGTCTGCCCGCCCAGGCCCACGCCCAGGAGGCGGCGGTGCACACCGTGCGCCCGGGCGACACCCTCACCCGGATCTCGGCCGCCCGCGGCGTCTCCGTCGCCGACCTGCTGCGGTTCAACGGCCTGGGCCTGGAGACCGTGCTCCACCCGGGTGACGAGCTCCGCCTGACCGGCGCGGCGGCCCCGGCCCCGGCCGCCGGGACCTACACGGTGCAGCCGAACGACGGGTGGTGGGTCATCGCCCGACGCACCGGCGTCTCCGCCGCGCAGCTGCAGCGCCTCAACGGCATGAGCGCGTCGAGCATGCTCCACCCGGGCATGGTCCTGACCACGCAGCGCACGGCCGCCGCACCGAAGACCCCCGCATCGACCGCCCCGACCACGACCCCCGCCCCCGCGCCGGCCTCGAAGGCCCCGGCGGCGGCCGGCGAGACGGTCCGGTACACCGTGGTCTCCGGCGACTCCCTCTGGGGGATCTCCCAGCGGTTCGAGGTCCCCATCCCCCGTCTGCGCGAGCTCAACGGCCTGACGCGGGCCTCGACGCTGCACCCCGGCGACGTGCTCGTGATCTCCGACGGCACCCTCGAGGTGGAGCCGGTCTCCGCCGTCCAGCTGGTCGGCGACACCTTCCTCGGGCGCACCTACGCGCCGCACGTCACGGCCTCGGCGAACGAGAACCTGCGCCTGCTGCGCTCCGTCCCGCAGCCCACCCCCGAGCAGATGCAGCAGATCGTCCGCGAGACCGCCGAGCGGATGGGCGTGGACCCCCGCCTGGCCCTGGGCCACGCGTACACCGAGTCCCGCTTCCGCATGGCCTCGGTCTCCCCCGGCAACGCCGTGGGGGCGATGCAGGTCATCCCGATCACGGGCGAGTTCGCCTCGGAGCTGGTGGGCCGTGAGCTGAACCTGCTGGACCCCTACGACAACGCGGTGGCCGGCGTCGCGTTCATCAAGTACGTGCAGGACCGCACCCCCACCCTCGATGAGGGCATCGGGGCCTACTACCAGGGCCTCGGCGGAGTGCTGGACAGCGGCCTGAACCCGGAGGCACGGGACTACGTGGCCAAGGTGCGCGCCGCGATGGCGATGTTCTGATCCGCCGGCGGCGGACCGCCCCGAGGGGGTCCGCCGCCTGTCCTACCCTGGGACGATGAGCAGCGCACGCCGGGACCCCCTCGTGGGGGGCATCGTCGACGGCCGCTACCGGGTCGTCGAGCGGCTGGCCCGGGGCGGCATGTCCACCGTCTACCTGGCCGTGGACGAGCGTCTCGACCGCCAGGTGGCGCTCAAGGTCATGCACCCGCACCTGGCGGAGGACCCCGTCCTCGTCGGCCGGTTCGAGCAGGAGGCCAAGACGGCGGCGCGGCTGTCCCATCCGCACGTCGTCGCGGTCCTGGACCAGGGCCACACCGAGGCCGAGGACGGCGACGTGCTGGCCTACCTCGTGATGGAGCACGTGCCCGGCCGCACGCTGCGCACCGTCATCCGGGACCGGGCCCCGCTCTCACCCCGGGAGGCGCTGCGGTTCCTGCGTCCGCTCGTCGACGGCCTGGCCGCCGCGCACCGCGCCGGACTGGTGCACCGGGACGTGAAGCCCGAGAACGTCCTCGTCCGCGACGACGGCCGGGTGACGGTCGCGGACTTCGGCCTGTCCCGCGCCGCCACGGCCCACACCATGGCCGGGCAGGCCGTCGTGGGCACACCCGCCTACCTCGCCCCCGAGCACATCGCCGGGGCGCCCGCCGACTCCCGCTCCGACGTGTACGCCGTGGGCATCATCCTGTTCGAGCTGCTCACGGGCCGCCAGCCGTACACCGCGGCGACCGCGCTGCAGGTCGCCTACCGGCACGTCCATGAGCGGGTCCCCGTGCCGTCCACGCTGCACCCCGGGCTCCCCGAGGACCTCGACGACCTCGTGCTGTGGTGCACCGAGCCGGACCCGGCCGACCGGCCCGCCGGTGCCGGCGAGCTCCTGCACCGCATCGACGCCGTGGCGGCGGGCCTGGACCCCGACGAACCGGACCGCCGCCCCGCCGAGGGCCCGGGCGCGGAGCCGGCGGCGGCCGCCCCCGCCGCCGAGGGCCTCGAGGACGCAGCCCCGGACGGGAACCTGCAGACCCGGGCCCTCGACGCCGGCGACCACCACGCGACGCGCGTGCTCCCCGCCCTGGCTGAGTCCGCCCTCGACGAGGACACGACCGACGTCATCGACACCCGTGCGGCGACGCACGGGGGCGACCGGCGGCCCGACGCGCGCCCGGCGGAGCCGATCGGACCGCTCGCGGTCGACCCCGCCCCGGCGGACCGGCATCCGGGGCGCGGCTCCCGGCAGCGGCTGCGTCGGGCGGCCCGCCGCCCCGCGCTCGACCTCGGCCAGGGCACCGGCCGGGCCGCGGCGATCGGCACGGCCGTGACCCTGCTGCTCACCGGCGTCGCCCTGCTGCTGGGCTGGACGCTGGGCTCCGGCGGCCTCGGAGTCGGTGGCGTGGCGGTGGTCCCCGACCTCGACGGGCTGGCCCGGGAGGCAGCGGAGGAACGGCTGACCGCCGCGGGCTTCACCGCGGCGGTCACGGCCCGGCACGATGAGCTCCGCACGGCGGGCACGGTCGTGGCCAGCTCACCCGCGGCCGGGGAGCCGGCGGGGCGCGGCACCCCCGTCGAGCTCACCGTCTCCGCCGGCCCCGCGCCGGTGCCGGTGCCGGACCTGACCGGCGTCGTGATCCGGGAGGCCCACGGCGTGGCCCGGGACGCCCGATTCACCGTGGAGGTCGCGGAGCGCCGCACCGATCCCGCGGTGCCGGCCGGGGCCGTGATCGAGCAGCACCCGGCCCCCGGCGAGCAGGCGACGCCGGGCACCGCGGTCCGCGTGGTGCTCTCCGAGGGCCGCGCCGTGCGCCCGGTGCCGGACGTGACCGGGCAGGATCCGGAGACGGCGCGCACGACGTTGGCGGACGACGGCTGGGACGCCCGCGTGCATCGCCTGCCGCTGCCGCTCTCCGCCCGGGGCGAGTCCCGGGTCCTGCACCAGTCCCCCGCCGCCGGGACCGCGCTGCCGGAGGGCACCGCGGTCCACGTCTGGGTCGGCTGAGCCCGGGCGTGCCCGGCCGCGCGGTCAGGCCCGCGGCGCGCGGCGCTCGGGGTGCGAGAGGGCCTCGGTGACCTTGAACGCCATCTCCAGGGACTGCTGGTGGTTCAGCCGCGGGTCGCACAGCGTCTCGTAGCGGGCGTCGAAGTCGGCCTCGTTGATCGGATCGGAGCCGCCCAGGCACTCGGCGACGTCATCGCCGGTCAGCTCGACGTGCATGCCGCCCGGGTGCGTGCCGAGCTCGCGGTGCACCTCGAAGAAGCCGCTGACCTCGTCCATCACGTCCTCGAACCGGCGGGTCTTGTAGCCGTTGGCCGCGGTCACGGTGTTGCCGTGCATGGGGTCGGTGACCCACACCGGCTCCAGCCCCGCGTCCCGGACGCCCTCGACGATGCCGGGCAGCACGTCCCGGATCCGCTCCGCGCCCATGCGGGTGATGAAGGTCAGGCGGCCCGGCTCGCGCTGCGGGTCCAGCCGCTCGGCGAGCTCGAGGGCGTCCGGCACCGTGGTGGTCGGGCCGAGCTTCACGCCGATCGGGTTGCGGACCCGGGAGAGGAAGTCGACGTGGGCGCCGTCCACCTGGCGGGTGCGCTCGCCGATCCACAGGAAGTGGGCGCTCGTGGCGTAGGGGTCGCCGCTGCGTGAGTCCACGCGGGTCAGGGCGCGCTCGTAGTCGAGCAGGAGCGCCTCGTGGGCCGAGTAGAACTCGGTGCGGCGCATGGCCTCGAAGTCCACGCCCGCGGCGTTCATGAAGCGGACCGCGCGGTCGATCTCGGCGGCCATCTCCTCGTACTGGGCGTAGGCCGGGTTGGCCATGAAGCCCTGGTTCCACTGGTGCACGCTGCGCAGATCGGCGAAGCCGCCCTGGGTGAAGGCGCGGACCAGGTTCAGGGTGGAGGCGGAGGTGTGGTACGCCTGCACCATCCGTCGGGCGTCGTGCCGGCGTGCCTGCTCGGTGAACTCGTATCCGTTCACGATCTCGCCGCGGAAGCTGGGCAGGGTGACGCCGTCGCGGGTCTCCGTGTCCGAGGACCGCGGCTTGGCGAACTGGCCGGCGATCCGGCCCATCTTCACGACCGGCATGGAGGCGCCGTAGGTCAGCACCGCGGCCATCTGCAGGATGGTCTTCACCCGGGCGCTGATCCGGTTGGCGGTGGACCCGGCGAACGTCTCGGCGCAGTCGCCGCCCTGCAGGAGGAACGCGCGGCCCTGGGCGACGTCGGCCAGACGGGCGCGCAGCAGGTCGACCTCGCCCGCGAAGACGAGCGGGGGCAGGGCGCTCAGCTCGGCGACGGCGGCGCGGTGATCGGCCTCGTCCGCCCAGGACGGCGCCTGTGCGATCGGCAGCGAGCGCCAGTGGTCCAGGCCGGGGATGTCGGCGGCGCCCTCCGAGATGGCGGTGCCGAAGGCCAGGATCTTCTCGCGGGGGTCTTCAGTCATGCACACCAGGCTAGGGGTCGCGTGCCGCGCCCCGGTCTGGGCGTCCCCGGATGACGACGCGCGGACCCCGCTCAGTCGCGGGCGCGCGGCGGAGCGGCCACGCGGCCCGCCTTCACGTCCGCCGCGTAGGTGTCCACGTACTCCTGGCCCGACAGGCGCCGGATGGCCTCCATGATCTCGTCCGTCACCTCCCGCAGCACCCGGGGGTCGCCGGCGGCCTCGGCACGGTCGGAGAAGTCCAGCGGCTCACCGAAGATCATGCCCAGGCGCCGGATCCGCGGCAGCACGTGGCCGATCGGCTGGACCCGGTCCGTGCCGATCATCGCGATGGGCACCACGGGCGCGCCCGAGGCCAGCGCGAGCTTGGCCACGCCGATCTTGCCGCGGTGCAGCCGACCATCCGGGCTGCGGGTGCCCTCCGGGTAGATCCCGAGCAGCCGGCCCTCCCGCAGCGCCTCGAGGCCCGCGTCCAGCGAGCGCAGGGACGCCTCTCCGCCGGAGCGGTCCATGGGCAGCTGGTTCGCCGCCTCGAAGAACCGGCGGGTGACCCACCCCTTCACGCCCGGGCCGGTGAAGTACTCGTGCTTGGCCAGGAAGTGCACCTGGCGGTCGAGCATGGCCGGCATGAACACCGAGTCCGAGACGGACAGGTGGTTGCTGGCCAGGATCGCCGGGCCCTCGGCCGGCACGTTCCCGAGGCCCTTCACCCAGGGGCGGAACAGCAGGCGGGTGGCCGGAGCCACGGCGAACGTCTTGGCGGACCAGTAGAACGTGGACACGAGGGCCTTCCGGTCGGGGCGGTCGGGTGCCTGCCCATCGTACGGTCCGCCTGCCTTACCCTGGCACCATGCCCCGCCCCGTCGCCGTCGCCCCCGAAGACCTGCCCCTGCGTCTCATGCCCGCCGCTCCCGCCCGGCGCGACCACGGCGTCGTGCTCCTGCACGGGTTCACCTCGACTCCGGCCTCCGTCCGGGCCTGGGCCGAGGGGCTCGCGGCAGGCGGCTCCCCCGTGAGCGTGCCCCTGCTGCCGGGGCACGGCACCCGGTGGGAGGACCTCGCCGCCACCGGTGCGGACGAGATCCGCGCCGCCGTCCGGGCCGTCGTGGACCTCGAGCTCGCCCGACACGGCCGCGTGGTCATGGCGGGCATCTCGATGGGCGGCGCCCTCGCGCTCGACGCCGCCGCCCACCGACCCGTGGCCGGGGTGCTCGTGGTGAACCCCGCGCTGCGCTTCGCCAGCCCGCTCGCCCCCTTCGCCCCGCTGCTGGCCCCGTTCGTCCCCACGGTCGCCCCGATCGCGGACGACATCGCGGACCCGACGGCGCGCGAGCGCGCCTACCCCCGCACGCCGACGGCCGGCGTCGCCGCCGTCGGCCGCATCCAGCGGGCCGCCCGCCGCGCCCTGCCGCGGATCACCGCTCCCGTGACGGTCTACCGGTCCGCCCGCGACGCCGTCGTGCCCGCCTCGAGCCACCGGACCCTGGTGCGGGGCCTGCGCCACGCCCCCGTGGAGGTGGTGCGACTGCCCCGCAGCCGCCACGTCGCCACGCTCGACCACGACCTGCCGCTGCTGATCGACCACGGCCGGAGCGCGGTCGCCGCCATGACGACGCACTGAGTCGCGCCCCGGACCCCACCGCTCCCGGTTGTACAGTGTGCGTGACACGACTCACACTTACTTCCGTTGTGCCGCCCACCGGTCGGCGGAACCGACCCAACGCCCGAGGAGTCCCATGCACGAGATCAGCGAGCCGTACCAGCCCCGCCTGTCCCCGGAGGCGAACATCACGGACTTCCTGGAACGCCAGGCCACGGAGCGTCCCGACCACGGCCTCTTCGCGGTGGCGGACGCGCAGGATCAGTGGACGGACGTCTCTGCCCGGGACGCCCGCGAACGCGTGCGGGCCCTGGCCAAGGGGCTCATCGCCGCCGGGATCCAGCCCGGGGAGACGGTCGGGCTCCTGGCCTCCACCCGCCTGGAGTGGACCCTGGTCGACTTCGCCATCTGGTATGCCGGCGCGGTCACCGTGCCCGTGTACGAGACCTCCTCCGTCAGCCAGGTGTCCTGGATCATCGAGGACGCACACGTGCGCGCCGTCGTGACCGGGAACGAGGACCTCGCCAAGACGGTGCGGGACGCGGTGCAGCGCGAGGGCCTGCCGGAGCTGATCGGCCTGTGGACGATGGACCCGGCCGACGGCGCCCCCGGCTCCGGCCTCGAGGCGCTCGTCGCCCTGGGCGCGGACGTCACCGATGAGGAGCTCGAGACGCGCCGGTCCTCCGCCGGCCTGGCCGACCTGGCGACCATCATCTACACCTCCGGCACCACGGGCCGGCCCAAGGGCTGCGAGCTCACGCACGAGAACTTCGCGGAGCTCGTCAACCAGACCCTGTCCTCCTCGCTCGGCGACGTCGTCCGCCAGGACACCTCCACCGTGCTGTTCATCCCCCTGGCGCACGTGTTCGCGCGCTTCGTCTCGGTGCTCACCGTCGCCGCGGGCGCACGCTGCGGGCACGTCTCGGACATCAAGCGGCTCTCGGTCTCGCTGCAGACCTTCCAGCCGAGCTTCGTGCTGGCCGTGCCCCGCGTGTTCGAGAAGATCTACAACGCGGCGCTGCTCAACGCCCAGAGCGGCGGCAAGGAGAAGATCTTCCGCCGTGGCGCGGACGTGGCGATCCGCTGGTCCCGGGCGCTGGACTCGGGCCAGATGACGGCGCCCCTCCGGTTGCAGCGCGCGTTCTACTCCGCGCTGATCTACCGCCGGATCCGGACGGCCATGGGCGGCCGGCTCGCGTACGCGGTCTCCGGCGGCGGCCCCCTCTCCACCGACCTGGCGCACTTCTTCCGCGGCGTGGGCGTGACCATCCTCGAGGGCTACGGCCTCACCGAGACGACGGCCCCCATCACCGTGGGCCGGCCGGACCGGCTGAAGATCGGCACGGTCGGACACCCCCTCGGCGGCAACCAGGTGCGGATCGCCGAGGACGGCGAGATCCTCACGCGCGGCACGTCGCTGATGCGCGGCTACCACAACCGGCCGGAGGCGAACGAGGAGGCCTTCGAGGACGGCTGGTTCCGCACCGGCGACCTCGGGGTCCTGGACGACGACGGCTTCCTCACGATCACCGGCCGCAAGAAGGAGCTGCTGGTGACGGCCGGCGGCAAGAACGTGGCACCGGCGATGCTCGAGGACACGATCCGCAGCGACGCGCTCGTCTCCCAGGTGATGGTGGTCGGCGACGGCAAGCCCTTCATCGCGGCGATCGTCACCCTCGACACCGACACCCTGCCCGCGTGGCTCGCCGCGAACGGCCTGCCGAAGGACCTCGACGTCGCCGCGGCCGCACGCGAGGACGCGGTGCGCCGCCACATCCAGGAGGCCGTGGACAAGGCCAACAGCCTGGTCTCGCGCGCCGAGGGGATCCGGGAGTTCCGCATCCTCGACCGCGACTTCTCCCTGGAGGAGGGCCATGTGACCCCGTCCCTGAAGATGCGCCGGTCGGCGATCATGAAGGACTTCGCCGCGCAGATCGCGGACATCTACGGGGAGCCTGCCCCGCAGAACTGAACGCCCTTCGACGACGGCGCCCGGCCCCCGCGGCCGGGCGTCGTCGTCCCCGCGGGTCCGGTCAGAGCAGACCGGAGTCCGGCACGTCCAGGCCCAGCAGCGCGTTCTCGACGACCTCGGTGAGGGCCGGGTGGGGCCAGTACTGGCCCCGCGCGAGCCGGTGGGCGTCGATGCCGAACGCCATGCCGGTCACGAGCGGCTGGATGAGGTTCGCGGCCTCGTGCCCCAGGATGTGCCCGCCCAGGATCCGTCCCGTGGCCTTCTCCGCGACGACGGTGCACACGCCCTCGGTGTCCTCCATGGCCCAGCCATAGGCGACGTCCCCGAAGGACTGGGTCTTCACCGTGATCGCGTCCGCGCCGTAGTCGGCGAGCGCCTGCTCCACCGTGAGCCCGACCGAGGCCGCCTGCGGATGGGTGAACACGGCCGCCGGCACGGGGCCGAGCGTGTTGGCGCGGAGGTCGTCCGGATGCTCCAGGTTGTGCGCGACGACGCGGGCCTCGTGGTTGGCCACGTGCTTGAGCTGCCACGTGTTGGCGACGTCCCCGAGCACGTAGACCCCCTCCACCGGCGCACCGTCGGAGAGCGCGCGCTGATGCTCGTCGCTGGCCAGGACGCCGTCGTCGGTGACGTCCAGTCCCGCGGCGGCGGGGTCGAGGCGGTCCGTGTTCGGCGTCCGGCCGACCGCGATCAGCACCGCGTCCGCCTCGATGGCCTCCTCCACGATGCCGGTCTGCTCCTGGCCCTCCGCGCGATCCAGGCGCACCCGGACCCAGCCGTCCGCGGCCCGCTCGGCGTCCTCGACCGGTTCGACCCCGGCCGGGGTCCACCCCGTGCGCAGGTCCCACCGCCGGGCCGCGATCTTCGTGAACGTCGTGGACACGGACATGTCGTGCTGCTTGAGCAGCCGGTGGCCACGGTTGACCTGGACGACCTCGGTCCCCAGCCCGGCGAAGACGGAGGCGAACTCGCAGGCGATGAACCCGCCGCCCACCACGAGCAGCCGCCGCGGCAGCCGATCCAGTCGCATCACGGTGTCCGAGGTGTGCACCGACGGCAGGTTCAGGCCCGGGATCTCGGGGAGGGTGGGCCGCGACCCCGCGGCGACCACCACCTGGTCCGCCGTGATCTCCCGGCCCGAGGCGGTGCGCACGCGGCGGGGGCCGACGAAGCGGACCTCCTCCTGGATCACGCTCGTGTAGTCCAGATCGTCCCGGCGGTAGCGGAGCCCGTCGCGGCTGATGCCGTCGATGCGCGTGAAGATGCGGTCCCGGATGGCCGGGAAGTCGGCGCCCGTGAACTCCAACCCCACCCCGAGGCTCCGGGCCTCGGGGGGCAGCGCGGCCAGGCCGGCCGGGTAGGCGTACATCTTGGTGGGGATGCAGCCGACGTTCAGGCAGGTGCCGCCGAACGTGCCGGAGTCGGCGATCACGACGCTCCGGCCCTTCCAGTGTTCGCTGATCAGGGAGTTCCCCGATCCGGAGCCGATGATGAGCAGGTCGTGGTGTTCCGCAGAGGTGGCCATGCCTCCCAGGATAGGCACGGGCCCGGACGCGGTGGCGTCCGGGCCCGTGGGGCGGCCCGCCGGCGGCGGGCTCACGCGGGGCTCACTCGATCACGAGCAGCAGGTCTCCGCCGTTGACGGGCGTGACGCCCTCCGTGACCACGCGGCGCACGGTGCCCGCGGCCTGGGCCGTGATCGCGGCCTCCATCTTCATCGCCTCGATCGTGGCCACCGCCTGGCCGACCTCGACGGCGTCGCCCTCGGCCACCTGCACGGTGACCGAGCCCGCGAACGGGGCGGCGACGTGGCCGGGGGTGCCGGGGTCCGCCTTCTCCGCGGTCCGCACGGTGGACTCGATTGAGCGGTCCCGGACGGTCATCTGGCGCAGCTGGCCGTTCAGGGTGACCATCACCGTGCGCATGCCCTTCTCGTCCGGCTCGGAGACGGACATGAGGGTGGCGAGCAGCCGGACACCGCGTCCGAGCGAGATGACGTGCTCACGCCCGGGGACGAGGCCGTAGAGGAAGTCGCGGGTGTGCAGGGTGACGGTGTCCCCGAACTCCTCGCGGTGCGCCTCGAACTCCTTCGTGGGGCCGGGGAAGAGCAGGCGGTTCAGCACCGCGCGGCGGGTCTGTCCGGCCTCGCCGAGGGCGCTCGAGTCCTCCGCGGAGATCTCCACCATGCCCGCGCCCTCGCGGCGACCCTGGAGGGCCTTGGTCCGGAAGGGCTCCGGCCAGCCGCCGGGCGGGTCGCCGAGCTCGCCCCGGAGGAAGCCGATCACGGAGTCGGGGATGTCGAACTCCTGCGGACGCTCCGCGAACTCCTTCGGGTCCACGCCGGAACCGACCAGCTGGAGCGCCAGGTCGCCCACCACCTTGGAGGACGGGGTGACCTTGACGAGGTGGCCGAGCAGGTCGTCGGCCGCGGCGTACATCGACTCGATGGCCTCGAACCGCTCCCCCAGGCCGAGCGCGATCGCCTGCGTGCGCAGGTTGGACAGCTGGCCGCCCGGGATCTCGTGGTGGTACACGCGGCCGGTCGGGGCGGGCAGCCCCGCCTCGAAGGGCGCGTACGCCGAGCGGACGGACTCCCAGTAGGGCTCCATCGCGGTGGCGGCCTCGAGGCCGAGACCGGTGTCCCGCTCCGTGTGCTCGAGCGCCGCGACCAGGGCGGACAGCGGCACCTGGCTGGTGGTGCCCGCCATGGACGCGGTGGCCGCGTCGACGGCGTCCACGCCGGCCTCCGCCGCTGCGAGCAGGGTGGCCAGCTGACCGCCGGCGGTGTCGTGCGTGTGCAGGTGCACGGGCAGGTCGAACTCGGCGCGCAGGGCGGTGACCAGCTCGCGCGCGGCGGCGGGCCGCAGCAGGCCCGCCATGTCCTTGATCGCCAGGACGTGGGCGCCGGCGTCGACCATCCGGCGGGCGAGGCCCAGGTAGTAGTCGAGCGTGTAGAGCGTCTCCTTGGGATCCGTCATGTTGCCCGTGTAGCACAGGGCCGCCTCGGCCACGGCGGTGCCCGTGGCACGCACCGCCTCGATGGCCGGGGTGATCTGCTCGACGTCGTTGAGGGCGTCGAAGATGCGGAACACGTCGACGCCGGACGCCGCGGCCTCGGTCACGAACGCGTCCGTCACCTCGGTGGGGTACGGCGTGTAGCCCACCGTGTTGCGGCCACGCAGCAGCATCTGGATCGGGATGTTCGGCAGCTCCGCGCGCAGCAGCTCGAGGCGCTGCCACGGGTCCTCGTGGAGGAAGCGCAGCGCGACGTCGTACGTCGCCCCGCCCCAGGCCTCCACCGACAGCAGCCCCGGCAGGGTGTGCGCGACGGCGGGCGCGGCGGCCAGCAGGTCGCGCGTGCGGACGCGGGTGGCCAGCAGGGACTGGTGGGCGTCGCGGAACGTGGTGTCAGTGACGGCCAGCGCGGTCTGCTCGCGCAGGGTGCGGGCGAAGCCCTCGGGGCCCTGCTCCAGCAGCACCTGACGCCAGCCGTGCGGGGGCGCCGCGTCCTCGTTCCGGCTCGGGCCGTCGAAGGGCGAGCGGTCCGGCTCCTGGTGCTTGTCGCCCGGGTGCTCCGGGAGGCGGTCACGGGGGTCGATGCCCTCGACGCGCGGGCCGTGCGGCTGGTTGACGGTGACGTCCACGAGGTACTGCAGGGCCTTGGATCCGCGGTCCTGGGAGCGGTTCACCGTGGCCAGCTCGGGATGCTTGTCGATGAAGTCCGTGGCGACGTCGCCGCTGACGAACTGCGGGTCGTCCATCACGTTCATCAGGAACGGGATGTTGGTGGCCACGCCGCGCACGCGGAACTCGGCCAGGGCTCGGCGCACGCGGCGCACGGCCGTGGCGTAGTCGCGTCCGCGGCAGGTGAGCTTGACCAGCATGGAGTCGAAGTGGGGGCTGATCTCCGCACCGGCGTAGATGGTGCCGCCGTCGAGGCGCACACCGGAGCCGCCGGCCGAGCGGTAGGCGGTGATGGTGCCGGTGTCCGGGCGGAAGCCGTTGGCCGGGTCCTCGGTGGTGATGCGGCACTGGATGGCGAAGCCGCGGACCTGGAGGGCGTCCTGGGTGATGCCCAGCTCGGGCAGGGTGGCGCCGGCGGCGATGCGCAGCTGCGCGCCCACCAGGTCCACGTCCGTGACCTCCTCGGTCACGGTGTGCTCCACCTGGATGCGGGGGTTCATCTCGATGAACACGTGCTGGCCCGCCCGCTCGCCCGCCGTGTCCACGAGGAACTCGACGGTGCCCGCGTTGACGTAGCCCATCTCCTTGGCGAAGGCGACGGCGTCCCGGTGCAGGGCCTGCCGGATCTCCTCGTCCAGGTTCGGTGCCGGGGCCATCTCGATGACCTTCTGGTGCCGGCGCTGGAGCGAGCAGTCCCGCTCGAAGAGGTGCACGACGTTGCCCTCGCCGTCGGCGAGGATCTGCACCTCGATGTGCCGCGGCCGCAGGACGGCCTGCTCGAGGAACACGGTGGGGTCGCCGAAGGCGGTGTCCGCCTCGCGCATCGCGGCCTCGAGGGAGCCGCGCAGGTCCTCGCGGCGCTCGACGCGGCGCATGCCGCGGCCGCCGCCGCCGGCGACGGCCTTGACGAAGATGGGGAAGCCGATCTCCTCGGCCTGCTCCAGGAGCCACTCGACGTCGGCGCTCGGGTCCGAGGAGGCCAGGGTGGGGATGCCCGCGCGCTTGGCCGCGCGCAGGGCCTCGACCTTGTTGCCGGTCAGCTCGAGGACGTCGGCGGGCGGGCCGACGAAGGTGATCCCGTTCTCGGCCGCGGCGCGGGCCAGGCCGGCGTTCTCCGACAGGAAGCCGTAGCCCGGGTAGATCGCGTCGGCCCCGGCGTCCTTGGCCACGCGGATGATCTCGTCCACGTCGAGGTAGGCGCGCACGGGGTGGCCCTCGTCGCCGATGCGGTAGGCCTCGTCCGCCTTCTGGCGGTGGATCGAATTGCGGTCCTCGTAGGGGAAGACGGCGACGGTGCGGGCGCCCAGCTCGTAGCAGGCGCGGAAGGCGCGGACGGCGATCTCGCCGCGGTTGGCCACCAAGACCTTGGAGAAGACGGCGCCGGCTCCGGTCGACCCGGCCGCGTCCTCTGGAGGGGTGAAGTTCTCGACAGGTGCGGTCATGGTTGGGAGTGTGTCACACCGCGCCGGAGTTCCGCCTCATGTCGCGCACAGTCACCGTTGCGAGACGAAAGATGACTGGTTCGGCGCTGTGGGGCGCCGACGCCGGCCCGGCCTCGTGCCGGGGCCGGCGTCGGCCGCGGGCGCCCCGCGGTGGAGGGTCAGGCGGAGCGGCGGGCCTGACGCCGCCCGGCCAGCTCGTCCCCCGGCTCGGGGGCGCCGACCACACTCTCGCGGGGCAGCTCGGCGAGGCTGCCCTCGACCTCGCGCCACACGCGGCCGACGGCGATCCCGAAGACGCCCTGGCCGCCCTGGACGAGGTCCACGACCTCGTCCGCCGAGGTGCACTCGTACACCGAGGCGCCGTCGCTCATCAGGGTGATCTGCGCCAGGTCCTCGACACCCCGCTCGCGCAGGTGGCCCACGGCGGTGCGGATCTGCTGGAGCGAGACGCCGGTGTCCAGGAGGCGCTTGACCACCTTGAGGACGAGGATGTCGCGGAACGAGTAGAGCCGCTGGGAGCCGGAGCCGGAGGCGCTGCGGACCGTGGGGACCACGAGGTCCGTGCGGGCCCAGTAGTCGAGCTGGCGATACGTGATGCCGGCGGCCTTGCACGCGGTGGGTCCGCGGAAGCCGACGTCGTCGCCCCGGGTCGCGCCCTCGTCGAAGAGCGTGCCCTGGGTGCCGAGCGCGGGGGGCCGGCCAGGACCTGCAGTGGGTGTCACGGGGAACCTCCTGGTGCGGGGCCCCCGGTGCGGGAAGGGGACGCGACCGTCATGTGCCGCCGGTGACCGTGGCGGCGCTCCCCGGTGACCGTGGGGAGGACGACGGAGGCGCCCCGGGTGGCGGGGCCCTCTTCCCCTCGAAGGTACGCGCGGGTCCGAGGGTGGTCAACGACGCCGGCGGCGAGACCGCGCCGTGTCGCGCCGGCTCCGCTCAGGCGAAGTCCTCGGGGCGCACCGTGTCCAGGAAGTCGCGGAAGTCCTCGACGGCGCGCTCCTGGCCGGCGTCCTCCTCCCCCGTCCGCGCCGGCATGCCGGCGTCCGCGAGCACGGCGGGGCTGCCGAGCACGGGGGCGTCGGCGCGCAGGGCGACCACGACGGCGTCCGACGCGCGGGCGTCGACCCGGGCGCCCGTGGAGAGCACGAGCTCGGCGTGCACGACCTCGTCCCGGACCTCGGTGAGCCGCACCCGCACGACCTCGGCGCCCAGGGCGTCGACGGCGGCCAGGAGCAGCTCATGGGTGAGGGGCCGGGGCGCGCGGACGCCCTCGAGCGCGAGCGCGGCGGCGGCGGCCTCGGGCGCGCCCACCCACAGCGGGACCATCGTGCGGCCGGGCGGATCCACCAGCAGGATCACGTGGTGCTGCTCGGGCAGCTCGACGCGCACGCCGAGCACGGACAGGGGCACGTCACCGACGTCGTCGGCGGGCACGGGGCGCGGCTCAGTCATCCCACTGCTCCAGCCCTTCGGCCACGAGGGCCGCATGCAGCCGCAGGCTGGCCTGCGCGATCTCGCGTGCCGAGCGGGCCACGCGGGGGCGGGTGCCGGCGTCGCGGCGGGCCTGCAGCGGGGCGACGGCGCGCTCCACCAGGCCCAGTTCGCGGTCGGCCGCGGCCCGCAGCGGGCGCAGGTGCCGGGGCTCCAGGCCGTGGCCCGCGAGCACGACGGCGGCCCGGGCCACGTCCATCGCGTGGCTCGGGTAGCCGCCGTCGGGATCGACGGGCAGGAGCGAGTACTGGTCCAGCTCGGCCAGCAGCTCCTCGCCCGCACCGGATTCGGCGGCGAGCTCGGCGCGGGTCCACGACCGGCGGCCCCCGGCGACCTCGCGGCCGAGCCGCTCCGCGTCCGAGGACGCCGGGACCGCTGCGGTTCCGGGCAGGCCGGTGGGGCGTTCGCCGCGATCCAGCGCGGCCAGGTGGTCGGCGATCACCTTGAGCGGCAGGAAGTGGTCCCGCTGCAGGGCGAGGACGAACCGGAGCCGGTCCACGTCCTCGGGCCGGAAGCGCCGGTAGCCGGCGGGGGTCCGTTCGGGCAGCACGAGGCCGCGGTCCTCCAGGAAGCGCACCTTGGACGCGGTGACGCCGGGGAATTCGGCTTCGAGGGCGGCCACGACCTCGCCGATGCCCAGCCGGCCCGCAGGGCGGGCGGTGGGGACGGCGTCGGGGCGCGGGCGCGGATCGGTCACGAGGATGACGGCTCAGCCCCGCGCCGGTGCGGCGTAGTACGTGAGCCGGTACTTGCCGATCTGCACGTGCATCCCGGAGCGCAGCAGGATCTCGTCCACGCGGTCGTGGTTCACGAAGGTGCCGTTGAGGGAGTTCAGGTCCACGAGCCGATGGCCGCCGTCCTCGGCTCGGAACTCCGCGTGACGACGGGAGACGGTGACGTCGTCGAGGAAGATGTCCGCGTCCGGGTGGCGCCCCACGGAGACCACGTCCTCGTCCAGCAGGAAGCGGGCGGACTGGTCCGGGCCCTCGTGGGCGAGCAGCAGCGCGGAACCGGCCGGGAGGGCGCGGATCGCGTCGGACTCCTCGCGGGTGAGGTCCGCCGAGACCAGCGGCGCCAGCTCGGTGAGGTTGATGGCGGAGGTGGACAGGTCCGGTTCACGTCCGGGCTGGTTCATGGGGTGCTCCTGTGCGTGGGCCGGCGCCGCGGCGCCGGCCGGATGGAGGGACGAAGGGGACGCCGTCGCCCCGCCGGCCAGCGGCGGGGCGACGGCAGACGGGGCTCAGCTGGTGTGCGAGGCGTAGCCCTCGGCGTCCATGAGGCCCTCGAGCTGGGCCTCGTCCGCGAGGGTGATCTCGAACAGCCAGCCGCCCTCGTAGGGGGCGGAGTTGACCAGGCCGGGCTCGCCGTCGAGCTCGTCGTTGACGGCGGCCACGGTGCCGGTGACCGGGGCGTAGATGTCCGAGACGGACTTCGTGGACTCGACCTCGCCCACGGCGGTGCCCGCGGTGACCTCGGTGCCGACCTCCGGCAGGTCCACGTAGACGACGTCGCCCAGCGCATCCTGGGCGAAGTCGGTGATGCCCACGCGGACCGTGCCGGCGGCGTCGGCCTCGGCGATCCACTCGTGCTCGGCGGAGTACTTCAGGCCTTCGGGGATGGAGCTCATGGAGTGCGCGTCCTTTGCGTGGTCGGGAGTGATGACGTCGTCTCGCAGACTACCGAGCGGCGCGTGATTCGCGCCACTGGCGCGCTCAGAGCACGCCGCGCATGCCGCGACGCACCGGCTTGGCGATGGCCAGCACGAGCAGGCCCACGCCCAGGGTGACCGCGCCGATCATGCCGAAGTAGCCCACCTCGTTCTGCTCCGAGTAGGAGCCGGCCAGGGAGCCCGCCAGGGCCGTGCCCAGGGCGACGGACAGGTTGTACAGCGACACCATCATCACCGGGAAGCTGCGCGGGGCGACCTTGGTGGCCAGGGAGAGGCCCACCGGGGAGACGAGCAGCTCGCCCATGGTGCAGACGAACAGGATCAGCGTCAGCCACAGCAGCGGCACGGCGACGACGTCGGCCACCGGGATGAACAGCAGGAAGGCGATGCCGATCAGGACGATGCCGATGCCGAACTTCACCGGGGTGGCGGGCTGGCGGGCGCCCAGCTTGGTCCACAGCGCGGCGAACACCGGGGCGAACACGATGATGAAGATCGGGTTGATGGAGTTGACCCACTCCATGGGCATGAGCCAGCCGAACAGGTTCCGGTCGAGGCGGTGCTCGGAGTACAGCGCGATCACGGTGAACTGCTGCTGAAAGAGGGCGAAGAACACGGACGTGCCGATGAACAGCGGGATGAACGCCTTCACGCGCGAGCGCTCCTCCTCCGTGACCTTCGTCGAGGTCAGCAGGACCGCGAAGATCGCGATGGCTGCGACGGCGGCGAGCACGACGACGGCGTCGGAGAGGTTGCCCAGGGTGATGACACCCGTGAGGAACAGGACCACGACGACGGCGACCATCCCCAGGCCGATCAGGCCCCAGCGACCGTACTGCGACCGCGGCAGCGGATCCGGGACCCGGTGCACGTCCGTCGGCAGGTTCTTGCGGGTCAGGGCGTACTGCGTCAGGCCGATGGCCATGCCGGCGGCGGCGAGGCCGAAGCCGACGTGGAAGCCCAGCGTGTCGCGCGCCAGGCCGGTGAGCAGCGGGCCGAAGAGGGCGCCGATGTTCACGCCCATGTAGAAGATGGAGAAGCCGGCGTCGCGCTTGGGGTCCTCGCGGGAGTACAGGGAGCCGACGAGGTTCGTGGCGTTGGCCTTGAGGCCACCCGAGCCGATGGCGACGAGCACGAGGCCGAGGGTCAGGCCCGGGACCCCCGGGACGAGGGCCAGCGCGATGTGGCCGAACATGATCCCGACGGCGCTGACGAACATGGTGCGCTCGGAGCCGAGCAGGCGGTCGGCGACCCAGCCGCCGAGGATGCAGAACACGTACACCATGCCGCCGTAGGCGCCGACGATGCCCGTGGCCACGGCCGGGTCGATCCCGAGGCCGCCCTCCGCGGCGGTCCAGGACATGTAGTAGACGAGCATGGCCTGCATGCCGTAGAAGGAGAAGCGCTCCCACAGCTCCACGGAGAATAGGTTCGCCAGCGGGCCGGGCTGGCCGAGGAACGGGCGGCCGCGCCAGTCGGGGGTGGCGTCGTCGGGACGGGTGGCCGTCGACGCCGCCACGCGGGCGGGCGGCTCGACGTCGGGCACGCGGCCCGCGAGAGGATTCTGGGGATTTTCCACCGATCTACTGTCCTCCTCCAAGGGAGTCAGAGCAAACTCCCCGCCCGATGACGCCGATCACATGCGCGGCCTGGGCGGCGTCCGTCCTAGAGTGGGGGCCGTGTCCGTCACCTCCGAGATAGCCCGTGCCCGCTCCCTCATCCGCGTGGTCCCCGACCATCCCAGCCCGGGCGTGGCCTTCCAGGACATCACGCCCCTGCTCGCCGACGCCCGCGCTCTGAGGGCGTGCGTCGAAGCCCTGGTGGCGCCGTTCGAGGGGCGCTTCGACCTCGTGGCCGGCCTCGAGGCCCGCGGGTTCCTGCTCGCCGGGGCGGCCGCCGCCCTGACCGGCACCGGCCTCGTGCCGCTGCGCAAGGCCGGGCGGCTCCCGGCTCCCGCGGCCCGTGCGGACTACACGCTGGAGTACGGGACCGCGAGCATCGAGGTCTCCGAGGACCTGCCGGCCGGGTCACGGGTGCTCCTGCTCGACGACGTCCTCGCCACGGGCGGCACCCTCGCCGCCGGCCGACGGCTCATCGAGGCGCGGGGTGCAGAGGTGGTGGGCGCGGCCTGCCTGCTGGAGCTCACGGCCCTCGGCGGCCGGGCCGTCGTGCCGGACACGCACGTGCTGTTCGCGGCCTGAACCGCCCCGCCTCACCCGACGGGGAGAGGCTGCAGAGGCGTCCCCGGGTACGACGAAGCCGGAGCCCCGCGCTGCAGGACTCCGGCTTCGTCGACGTGGTCGGGCTAGCGGGATTTGAACCCACGACCTCTTGACCCCCAGAGCAGAGCAACCGTCCCCTCTCGTTCACTCTCCCCCGTCCTACTTGGACGCGTCCCCCGTCTCGTCCGTTCCATTCCTCTCTATACGCGTCCCGTCCGGGGCCGTTTGTGCCGCCTCTGTGCCACCCAAGGAGACGCGGGCGTGCTCCTGGAGCCACGTGGCGGCGGCGGCCTCGAACATGCGAGCGTCTTGCTCGAATGAGAGGGCGCTGTAGTTGCCTTGCAGGGATGCTCGCGCAGCCTCAAGCAAGCTCCGCGCATACAGTGCGAGTTCCCCGCCGAAGGCCGTCATTTCAGCGCTGATTTTTCCCAGCTCCGATATAACGCCCGCCGCACGGACCCGCCGGTCGCGTTCGGTCATGCTGCTGGCGGTGTCATGTCCGTACCGCTTGGCTTCGTCGACCTCCAGCCGCAGTGATTCCCCGACGGACGCCGCCTCCACAACCCGCATGAGAGCGCTCCTGACCACTGTCGCCGCCTCATCCCGGCGGCGATCTGAAGCAGACCGGTCCTCAGCGGCTCGCTCCTCTCGCCGGAGCTTCTCCTCCGCGGCTCGCTCGTCAGCCGCCTGCTTAGCCTGGTGCTTGTTGTTAAGCCACGTCGTGCCCAGCGTGCCCACGAGGGTGAACACACCGCCGCCGATACCGGCGAGGAGAGTCGTTATCTGGGGGTCCATGTGCCCATCATGGGGCACCGAGCGCCGCGCACATACGCGACGCCCCGTGCACGGAGTGATCACCGGGTGCGGTCCTCTCCGCCCCAGACGCCGAGCCGCTCGTCCGCCGTCTCGGCGTACTCGCCGCACAGAGCCCGCACGGGGCACCGTCGGCACGCTCTCGCGGCCTCTGCGCGCGTCGCCGACGAGTCGGAGAGGAACGCGTCAGGATCGGCCCAGCACGGCACGCTGTGCGCGTTCTCTGTGGCCTCGCGACTGAGGCGGACCAACAGCCCACCCGCGTCGCCCTCCAGGTGGGGGAACATCTTCACCGTCCCGCCCTCCCTTCGCCCCGCCCGGGGATCGTCGCGCCGTAGGCCCATGGCAGGTTCGAGCGGGGTGGGAACGCGCTGGGAGCGCCTGCACGGCGGACGCCGCCAGCCTCTCGGATGCTCCCAGACGTCGCCCGTCGGGCGATGCGCCCACGGGGCACCGTGGCCCGCGCCCCGCTGTCGTCGGGGCGCTCCATGAAGTCCGCGACGATCATTCCCACGGCCGTCACGATATCGTCGTGGGAGCCCCTGGGATTGGACAGCTTCACGACGCCCGGGGCGGTCTCCACGAGGCGCGTGGACAGGAACTCGTCCCGCACCTCCACGTCGTCGGGCAGGGACAACGCGCGGTCGCGGAGCGCCCCGTGGATGCCGCGCGCCAGCCGGTTGGCCCCCTGGGCGCTGAACACGTACTCGCGCACGGTGATGCTGGCCCTCTCGAGGTTCGCCGTCATCTGTTCGGCCTGCATCCTGTCGAACCGGAGCCGGGCGCGGTACTGCCGGCAGACGCGGAGCACCACGGCCTCCACCTCGGCCAGATCCACGCGCCCGCCTGTCGGCGGTCGCCAGTACAGCACGCGGTCCACGACGACCACCGGCCCCTCGGCCCGGCGCTCACGGTGCCCCACGGCGAGCGCCGTGAGATCGCGGCGGGTGCCGACGTCCAGCGCGGCCACGTACTGCACGCCCGGGCGGGGCTCGAGCACGGTGGAGCCGCCCCGGATCGCCGCCTCCATGTCATTGGGTGTGGTGAGCGAGTCGTCGCCCTCGGCCCACTCACACAGGATCAGGCGTCGCCAGTGAGAGGCCATGAGGTCGGTGCGGGTGCTCTCCACGTCGGCCTCGGACCACCACGGGGACGGCCCAGGGGTGCGGGCGGTGACCGTGCAGGCCTTGACGTCCACCGCGCCGGCGAGGCCGGGCGGCGCAGCTCGTCGCGTTACGTGCCGTGAGCGACCTTGGCTGCCTTGCGACCGCGTGGCGGCTCGCGTTGTCCGGCACGACGCACGCCGACGTAATAGGCCTCCAGTGGGAGGACGCGGGCCCGAACATCGGCACGGTCACGGTGAGTCAGGGGCGTGTCCAGTCCATCAGCACGCGATGCGAGACATACGTGGGCGACCCGAAGTGCGCCCAGCGGGTCCGGACGGTCCACGTGGGGGCGATGCGCCCAAGACCGATGGACCTCCGTCGGGCGCTCAAGGCGCGTCAGGCCCGCCGTCAGCTCAAGGCCGGCGCGGCCTGGCGCTCTACGGGCTGCGCCGTCATAGGCGAGCTGGGGCGTCAGGTGCGCCCCAAGTCGTACTCGGGGCGGTTCCGTGCGCTGTGCCGCAAAGCGGGCGTTCCCTCAATTCGCCTCTATGCGGTGCGGTATGCGCTGGCCCATCTCTTGCACCTGAACGGCGCATACCCCCCCTGACGCAACAGAGCTGTGGGGCCACCTCGTAGAGGCGCGCCTCACGATCTACCTGCCCCGCCCCGGCGTGACCATCATGAGGCGCGGGGACCAGGCGGCCGGGCCGTCGTGCCGGACACGCACGTGCTGTTCGCGGCCTGAACTGCCCGCTCGACGGGGGGTGGCGGGCCGGGCGGCCACGGCCCCGGGTACGACGAAGCCGGAGCCCTGCGCTGCAGGGCTCCGGCTTCGTCGACGTGGTCGGGCTAGCGGGATTTGAACCCACGACCTCTTGACCCCCAGTCAAGCGCGCTACCAAGCTGCGCCATAGCCCGTGGCGACTCGCGGTCATCCGCGCTTCAGCACCCGACGAGCATACCCCACCCGCACCGCCGGACGCGAATCGGGAACGGGCCTGCCGGGTCGTCGTCGTCAGGGGTGAACGGCACGACACCCCCGAAACGTGAACAAGGGGCCCACGTCCTCTTCACAGACGTGAACCCCTCATCCCTTGACCGAGGGCCACCCGACCGAGAGTCCCCCAGCGACCGCGGCCCCGGCGTACCGGTGGGCCTGGCGGTCTGCACGAACCCTCTCATGACTGAGGGTGCAGTCGTGCACGGGTGAAGCGTAACACACCGAGCCGCTCCGATCCGCCGTTCCGGGCGGGTCGATGAGGCGTGTCGGGGGGGGGCTCACGGATCCCCGTCGGAGGGTCAGTACGTGAAGGTCCGGTCCCCCACGCGGAATTCGACGTCCTTCAGGTCCGGGATGGCGTTGCGGGCCTGCTCCGCCGCCTCCCGCATCGTGTCCTCGAGGACCTGGGGATCGGCCTCGAGAGCGGACCGGCCGTACTCGATGACCACCTTCCCGTCCTCCCGGAGGGCCTCGACGTCGACGATGTCCGAACCGGAGGGCAGGGATCGCGTCAGGTCCTCGACGACCTCGGCGGCGCGCTGGTCCGCCTCCTCGAGGGCGTCCTCGGCCTCCTGGCGCAGCTGCCCCAGGTCCACGCGGTCCGAGGCGTCCGCCTCCAGCTCGCTGATCCGGTCCTCGGCCTGGGCGAGCCGGTCCTCGGCGCTCTGCAGCGCGGCCCGGGTCTCGCCGTCGTCGACCGCGCAGCCGGATGCGGCCAACGCGAGCGCGGCCAGGGTGGCCAGGGACAGGGCGGCGGGGCGACGTCGGATGAGGCTCATGCCCTCAGGCTACGCGGCGAAGGTGGACGAACGGTGGGAACTTGCCGGGACGACGACGTCCCCCGGCGCGGCAGGCCGAGGGACGTCGTCGGGGCGGTGCCGGATCAGCGGCCGCGACCGCGCTTCTCGCGCACGCGCATCCCGATCTCGAGGGGCGTGCCCTCGAACCCGAACGTCTCGCGCAGGCGGCGCACGATGAACCGGCGGTACCCGGGGTCCAGGAACCCCGTGGTGAACAGCACGAACTTGGGCGGCCGGCTCGAGACCTGGGTCGCGAACAGGATGCGGGGCTGCTTGCCGCCGCGCAGCGGGTGCGGGTGGGCCGCCACGAGCTCGCCGAGGAACGCGTTGAGCTTGCCCGTGGGGATACGGGTGTCCCACGAGTCCAGGGCGAGGTCCAGCGCGGGGACGAGACGGTCCTTGTGCCAGCCGGTCTTCGCGGAGATGTTCACGCGCGGCGCCCAGGCGACGTGCGCCAGGTCCCGGTCGATCTCCTTGGCCAGCTGGTGCCGGCGGTCCTCATCCACCTGGTCCCACTTGTTGAACGCGATCACGAGGGCACGCCCGGAGTCCAGCACCATCTGGAGGATGCGCACGTCCTGCTCCGAGACCACCTGCGGCGCCTCGAGCAGCACCACGGCCACCTCGGCGCGGTCCAGGGCGGAGGCCGTGCGCAGCGACGCGTAGTAGTCGGCGCCGTGGGCCATGTGCTGCCGTCGACGGATGCCGGCGGTGTCCACGAAGCGCCACAGGCGTCCGCCGAGCTCCACGAGCTCGTCCACGGGGTCGCGCGTGGTGCCGGCGAGGTCGTCCACCACCACGCGGTCCGAGCCGGCCAGCTTGTTCAGCAGCGAGGACTTGCCCACGTTCGGCCGGCCCACGAGGGCGATCCGGCGCGGGCCGCCGCGCGGCACGAGACCGCCGTGGGCGGACTCCTCCGGCAGCGCCTCGAGGGCGGCGTCCAACAGGTCCGCGACGCCGCGGCCGTGCACCGCGGACACCGGGTACGGGTAGCCGAAGCCGAGCGACCACAGGGTGGCGGCGTCGGCCTCCTGGACCATGTCGTCCACCTTGTTGGCGGCCACGATCACCGGGCGGTCCTTGCGGCGCAGCATCGAGACCACGGCCTCGTCCGTGGCCGTCATGCCGACGGTGGCGTCCACCACGAACACGACGGCGTCCGCCACGTCCACGGCCAGCTCGGCCTGCTCGGCCACGCGACGGTGGATGCCCTTGGCGTCGTGCTCCCAGCCGCCGGTGTCCACCACGGTGAACTCGCGGCCGTTCCACTCGGCGTCGTAGGAGACGCGGTCGCGCGTCACGCCGGGCACGTCCTCCACCACGGCCTCACGGCGGCCGATGATGCGGTTGACGAGCGTGGACTTGCCGACGTTCGGCCGGCCCACGATGGCCAGCACGGGCGGCACGGGCGCGTCGACGTCCTCGTCGGGCCCGAACTGCCACGCGTCGAGGAGGGCGGCGTCGTCCTCCTCGAGCTCGTAGTCGGCCAGGCCGGCGCGCAACGATGCGGCACGCGCCTCGGCCTCCTCCTCGGTCATGGCGGCGAGCCGCTCGGCCACCTGATCGTCGCCGGCGGGGACGAACTCGTCCTCACCGGAGCGGTGCTGGGGGTTCTCGGTCATCGTCGGCCTCCCTTCACGGCCGGAATGCCGGCCTGGTCCTCGACGGCGGCCAGGACGGCCGCCACGGTCTGCTCGAAGTCGAGCTCGGTGGAGTCCACGAGCGCCACCCCGTCGGCGGGGCGGTCGAACGTGGACACGGTGGCGTCGCGGGCGTCGCGCCCGGCCACCTGGCGGTGCAGCGTGCCGGCGTCGACGCCGGTCTCCCCCGCCGCGGCCAGCTGGCCCGAGCGGCGGGCGGTGCGCACGGCCTCGGAGGCCGTGAGCAGCACGCGCGCGTGGGCGTCCGGGGCCACCACCGTGGTGATGTCGCGGCCCTCGGCGACCATCCGGCCCGCGGCGGCGATCGCCGCCCGCTGGCGACGGTGCAGCTCCTCGCGCACCGGGATGACCACGGCGACGGTGGAGACCGTGTCCGTGACCTCGGGGCCGCGGATCGCCTCGGTGACGTCCGTGCCGCCGACCCGCACGGCCTCGACGTCCGGGTCGGTGGACTGGTCCAGGTCCATGGCGACGGCGGCCGCCGCCACAGCCTCCGCATCGGCCAGGTCGACGCCCTCGTGCAGGCAGTGCCACGCCACGGCGCGGTACATGGCGCCGGTGTCCAGGTACGCCGCGCCGAGACGCCGGGCCACGGCCTTGGACACGGACGACTTGCCCGAGCCCGAGGGCCCGTCCACCGCCACCACGAGCGGGGCAGGTGCGACGTCGTCGCGGGTGTGCTCGGTCATCTCAGACCACCTTCCATCCGGCGGCGGTCAGCGCCGCCACGAGTTCGTCCCTGCGGCCGGGCAGCACGGAGATCTCCACCATGCCGACCCGGTGGCCCGAGGCGTGCTCGAGCCGCAGGTCCTCCACGTTCACGTCCGTGCGGCCGACCTCGTCGAGGAGGGCCGCGATCTGCCCGGGGGCGTCGTCCACGATCACCGTGACCACCGCGAACGCCTGCGGCGGCGCCCCGTGCTTGCCGGGCACCCGTGCCCGGCCGGCGTTGCCCTCGGCGATCAGCTGCGCCAAGTCCAGCCGCGCCCCGGGGGCGGAGGGGTCCTCCAGGGTGCGGATCAGCCGGTCCAGGTCCGCCCGCAGCCCGTGCAGCGCCGGCACGATCCGCCCGGCGTTGCCGGAGAGGATCTGCACCCACAGCTGCGGGTCCGACGCCGCGATCCGGGTGGTGTCCCGCAGCCCGTTGCCGGCCAGGGCGAGCGCCTGGTCCGGGGTGTCCTGCAGGCGGGAGGCCACGAGCGAGGCGGCGATCTGCGGCAGGTGCGAGATCAGCGCGACCGACTCGTCGTGGGCGCGGGCGGCCATCCGGTACGGGGTGGCCTGCAGCGTCAGCGCAAGCGCCCGACCGGCCGCGAGGGCGCCCGGGCGCGTCGTGTCCGTCGGGCACAGCACCCACGGCGCCTGCGTGAACAGGGTGCCGCGGGCCGCCACAGGACCGGACCGCTCGGAGCCGGCCATCGGGTGCGTCCCGAGGTACCGGTCGGCGTCCTGCGGGGCCAGGCGGGCCTCGTCGACGGCGGCGCGCACGCCCGCGGCGACCGCCTCCTTCACCGAGGCGATGTCCACCACCACGGCCGCGGGCCAGCGGCGCAGCGAGTCCACCACGACGTCGGCGGTCACGTCCGGCGGCGCGGCCACGACAACGAGGCCCGGGGCGGCATCGAGGTCGTCGCCCTCGGCGTCCAGGCGGGCGGGGCGTCCGGCGCGGATGTCCGCGGCCACGGCCAGGGCGGCGGGCGAGGGGTCGTGCAGGCGCACGTCCACACCGGCCGCGCTCAGCCCGATGCCGATCGAGGTGCCCAGCAGACCGGTCCCCCGGACGAGGACGGGCTGCGGGATCCCGGCCGGGCCGTCACCGAGCGCGGCGGCGGACTCGGCGGGCGCGCTCACAGGCCGACCAGGGCCTTGAGGTGGCCCAGCTCCTGCGCGTTGAGCGCGCGGACGGTGCCCTGCTTCTGGTCGCCCAGCAGGATGGGGCCCACCTTGACGCGGACGAGCCGCTCGACCGGGTGGCCGATCTCCTGGAACATGCGGCGCACGATGCGGTTCTTCCCCGAGTGCAGCACGACCTCGACGAGCACGTGGCCCGGCGTCGAGTCGACGAGCTTGAACGAGTCCACCTGCGCCACGCCGTCCTCCAGCTCCACGCCCTCGCGCAGCCGGTTCGAGACGCCCTTGGCCAGCGGGCCGCGGGTCTGCACCACGTAGGTCTTGGGGACCTCGTAGCTGGGGTGGGTGAGGCGGTTGGCCAGCTCACCGTCGTTGGTGAGGATGAGCAGGCCCTCGGTCTCGTTGTCCAGACGGCCCACGTGGAACAGGTGCTCCTGCCCGGGCTTGAGGTAGGTGGCGATCGAGGGCCGGCCCTCCGGGTCCACCATCGTGGAGATCACGCCGCGGGGCTTGTTGAAGACGAAGTACTGCTTGGTCACGTCCGTCTGCACGGAGATGCCGTCCACCCGGATCACGGCCGTGGCCGGGTCCACGCGCACGCCGGGCTCGGTGACGACGACGCCGTCCACCTCCACGCGGCCCTCGGCGATGAGGTCCTCGCTCACGCGCCGGGACGCCACACCCGCCGCGGCCAGCACCTTCTGCAGGCGCTCGCCCGACTCGTCGTGGATGCGGTCGAGGTGGGCGGCCTTGGCCCGGGCGGCTCCGGCGCCGCGGCCGCGGCGACCGCGCGTGCGCGGCACGGCGTCCTCGTCGAAGGGGGCCTCCTCGCGGGGGCCGGCGGCGCCGCGGCGGGCACCGATCTGTCGCTGGTAGTCGCGCTCCTGGAACGGGCCGCCCCGTCGACCGACGGCGGGGGTGCGTCCGGAGCCTCGCGGCTTGCGGGAGTTCATGGGGAGGGCGTCCTTTCGGGTGCGCGTCAACGGCGCCGGTCGGGCCGGCGGCGGACGGGTCAAGGGGTGGGGGACGGCCCGGAGACGGACACGCCCGGCTCCATTCTCGCAGATCGGCGGCGTCTCGTCTCCCGACCACCGCTCCCCCGGCCGCGAGCGCGCAGAGAACCGGCCCGGTCCCGCGACGGGACCGGGCCGGCGTCGTCGGCGCTCAGCGGACGGTCACGGCGCGCCGCCGCGGGAGATCAGCTCGCGGGCGAGCTGCCGGTAGGCCTTGGCGCCGTCGTGGTTCTCGGCGAACAGGGTGATGGGCGTGGCCGCCACCGTGGCGTCGGCGAACTTGATGGACCGCTTGATGACGGTCTCGAACACGCGGTCCCCGAAGCCGGCCACCAGCGAGCCCACGACCTCCTTGGAGTGCAGGGTTCGCTGGTCGAACATCGTGGCCAGCACGCCGTCGATCTCCAGGTCCGGGTTGAGCCGGTCCTGCACCTTCTCGATCGTCTCGACGAGCAGGGCGACCGCGCGCAGCGCGAAGAACTCGGCGGTCAGCGGGATGATCACGCCGTGGGAGGCGGTCAGCGCGTTGACGGTCAGCAGGCCCAGCGAGGGCTGGCAGTCGATGAGGACCACGTCGTAGTCGTCGCGGACCTGGCGCAGCGCGCGCTCGAGGACCTGCTCGCGGGCCACCTCGTTGACGAGCTGCACCTCGGCCGCGGACAGGTCGATGTTGGCCGGCAGCAGGTCCATGTTCTCGAAGTCCGTGGACAGGATCGCGTCCTTCGCGGTCACCGACCGCTCCATGAGCACGTTGTACACCGTGGTGTCGAGCTCGTGCGGGTTCGCACCCAGGCCGGCCGAGAGGGCGCCCTGCGGGTCGAAGTCCACCATGAGCACCCTGCGGCCGTAGCCCGCGAGCGCGGCGCCCAGGTTGATGGTGGAGGTCGTCTTCCCGACGCCGCCCTTCTGGTTCACCATCGAGATGATCCGCGCCGGGCCGTGCGAGGTCAGGGGCGCGGGCTCGGGGAAGTCGTGCTTGGGCCGGCCGGTGGGCCCGAGCACGGGCTCGCCGTGGATGGTCATCACGGGGATCGGTTCTCTCGAGGTCACGGCGGCGCCGGCTCCTTCCACGGTGGTCTGCACGCCCGGCCGCGGGCCGCGGCGCGCCGCGGCGCCGTCGTCGGCGTGTCCGGATCTTCCCCCACCCTAGTGCCTGGCGTTCCCGGGACGACGGCGACGCCGGGGACGGGCCTGTGTCCAGGCTCGTCCCCGGCGTCGCCGGTGGTCGACGATGCGACGTGCCGCGCGGGCCCGCCGCCTCCGTCAGCGGATGGGGTTCCGGTCGCCGTCGGCGGCCATCGTGAAGTTCAGGCTGGAGTCGGGGTGACCCTCGTAGGCCTGCTCGGCGACCGTCGGGGACTGCTGCGGGTCGTGCGCGGCGCCGTCGTGGCCGACCACGGTCGCCTCGTCGAACTTCAGCTCGCCGCTCAGGACGCGCCGGGCGCGCTCGCCGTCGAGTTCGCCCACCCAGCGGCCGACGAGGAGCGTGGCCACGGCGTTGCCGGTGAAGTTGGTCAGGGCGCGGGCCTCGGACATGAACTTGTCGATGCCCACGATCACGCCCATGCCGCCGAGCAGCTCGGGTCGGTGCGCCTGCAGGCCGGCGGCGAGCGTGGCCATGCCCGCGCCGGTGACGCCGGCCGCGCCCTTCGAGGCGATGATCATGAAGACCAGCAGGCCGATCTGCTCGCCGAGGTTCATCTCCGCGCCCATCGCGTTGGAGACGAAGAGCGCGGCCATGGTCAGGTAGATGGCGGTGCCGTCCAGGTTGAAGGAGTAGCCAGTGGGCACGGTCACGCCCACGACGGACTTGTCCACGCCGGCGTGCTCCATCTTGGCGATCAGGCGGGGCAGGGCGGTCTCGGAGGAGCTGGTGGCGAAGATGAGCAGGTACTCCCGGCCCAGGTACTTCATGAGGGACAGGATGCTCAGGCCGGTCACGACCTTCAGGATGGTGCCGAGCACCACCACGATGAAGGCGATGCAGGTCAGGTAGAAGGCGCCCATGAGCAGCGCCATGGCGCCGATCGCGGACCAGCCCGTGGAGCCGACGACGGCGGCGATCGCACCGAAGGCGCCGATCGGGGCGACCCACATCACCATCATGAGGATGCGGAACACGACGCCCTGGATCAGGGTGAGACCACGCAGCAGCGGGGCGCCGGCCGGGCCCATCTGCTGCAGGGCGAAGCCCACGAGCAGGGCGATGAACAGGGTGGGCAGCACCGGCAGGGAGCCGGGGATGATGTCCAGCAGGAACTGGACGGTGCCGTCCACCGCGGCCTGGGGCTTGTTCGGGTCGTAGGGCGTGAGCTTGAGGCCCTCGCCGGGGTGGATGAGGTTGCCGACGACGAGGCCGACGGCCAGCGCGAACGTGGACATCGCCATGAAGTAGACCAGGGCGATGCCGCCCACGCGGCCGACGGTCGCGGCCTTGGCGATCGAGCCGACGCCGAGGGCGATCGTGCAGAAGATGACCGGGCCGATCATCATCTTGATGAGGGAGACGAAGCCGTCGCCCAGCGGCTTGAGGGACTTGCCGAACTCGGGGAAGAGCAGGCCGACGGCGGCGCCCAGCACCACCGAGGCGATCACGGCGATGTACAGCCAGTGGGTGCGGTCCTTCTTCGTCGCCGGGGCCGGCGGGGCCGAGGTCTCGGCCGGTGGGGTGTGCGCCATCGGGCGTTCCGTTCTGTGCGGTGGTGGCGCGCCGCCGAACGGTCCGCAGCGGCGCGGGAGGGTTGTGACCACTCTCGCGGGCCGGGGTGGTGTCGGTCACGATTGCGGTCATAGTGGTCACGGCGGCCCGCGGGCTGCAGGATCGTGGGGGTGGACCGGCGCGTCGCCGGCCCGAGGGAGGAGAGGCATGCGCCACCCGTGGTCGATCGCCCGGCGGATCGCCGTGGTCCACGTGGCGCTCGTGGCGGCCATCGCCCTGTTCAGCGTGTGGAGCGCCTACCTCCAGGCCCGCGAGGTGGCCCTGCGCGTCGAGGAGCGCCACGTCCAGGGCGTCACCACCCTGGTGGCGCGCGACCCCGCGCTCGTCTCGGCCCTGCGGGTCGGCGACGCCCCCGCCCTGCAGGCCGGGATCGACGGCTGGATCGCCGAGGCGCAGGTCTCGTGGCTGACCGTGATGGATCCGGACGGGATGCGGTTGGCGAGCTGGCGCCCCGAGCAGGTCGGTGTCCGCTATCCGAGGCCGGTGGACGCCGTCGTCGCCGGGGACACCGTCGTGGAGCTCTCGAGCACCGGTGCCGCGGGCCGTTCGGTGCGCGCGCTCGCGCCGGTCGTGGACCCGGAGGACGGCACCGTCCTGGGCGTGGTCACGATGGGCGTGCAGATCTCCGACGTCACCATCATGGCCGAGGCGCAGATCCCCGGCATCCTGCTGGGCTCGGCCGCCGTGGCCGCCGTCGGCCTGCTCGTCGCCTGGCTCGTCGGCCGGTATCTGAACCGGGTGACGCTCGGACGCGGCCCCGAGCAGATCGCCGAGCAGTTCCTGCTGGCCGAGACGGCCATGGCCTCACTCGAAGCCGGCGTCGTGGTCCTCGCCCCGGACGGCCGGGTCCGCCTGCACAACGACGCCGCCGCGCGCCTGCTCGGCTGGGAGGGCGAGGGCGAGCCTCGACCGCCCACCGAGCTCTCCGCGGCCCTGCCGGGCGCGGTCGGCGGCGAGGCGAGCCTCGCCGTCGGCGGGCGGGTCCTCGTGGTGCAGCAGCGGGTCGTGCGGGCACCCGGCCGTTCCGACCCCGGCGGGTCGGTCCCGCCGACGGCCCTCGCCGCGGCCGCCCGCGAGGGCGTGACCACCGCCCCGGCGGGATCGCGCGTGCTCGTCCTGCACGACCGCACCGACCTGCAGCGGCTCGGCGACGAGCTCACCGTGGCCCACACCCTGACCACGGCGCTGCGCGCGCAGACGCACGAGCACGCCAACCAGCTGCACACCGCCCTCGCCCTCGTCGGGTCGGGCCGGCTGGAGGCGGCCCGCGCCGTGCTGTCCCGCCGCGCCGCGGACGAGGAGGCCTCCGACGACGTCCTCGCCGCCCTGCTCGACGCGAAGGCCGCCCAGGCGCGTGAGCGGGGCGTGGCGCTGACCTGGTCGGCCGAGCTGACCGCGCCCGCCCCGCTGCGCCCGCTCGACCTGCTGACCGTGCTGGGCAACCTGGTGGACAACGCCCTCGACGCCGCCGCCGCACCGGACCTGTCCGCGGCAGACCGGTGGGTCGACGTCGAGGTGGTCTCGGACGACGCGGGCCTGCTCGTGCAGGTGGCCGACGGCGGCCCCGGACCCTCCGACGCGGACCGCGGCCGACTCTTCGACCGGGGCTGGTCGACGAAGCCCGTCGGCGCCGCCGGACGCGGCATGGGGCTGTGGCTGACGCGCCGGATCGCGGAGGAGGCCGGCGGGGTCGCGGACGTCGCGACCGACTCGGGCACCGTGTTCACCGTCGAGGTGCCCCGCGACCCCCGAGCCCAGGAGGAGACATGACCGCCCGCCCGTACCGGGTGCTCGTCGTCGAGGACGAGCAGCTGACGGCCGAGACCTACGTGGCGCACCTGGACCGGCTGCCGGGCTTCGAGGTGGCCGCGGTGGCCGGTTCCCTGCTGGCCGCGCGGCAGGTGGCCGCGGCGGGCCTGCACGCGGACGGGCGCTTCCCGTTCGACGTCGTGCTGCTGGACATGAACCTGCCCGACGGGCACGGGCTGGACTTCCTGCACCAACTGCGCGCGGCCGGCTTCCACGGCGGGGTGCTGGCGCTCACCGCGGCCACCGACCTGCCGGTGGTGCGCCGCGCCGTCGCGTACGGCGTGACGCAGTACCTCGTGAAGCCGTTCGGGTTCGACGAGTTCGCGGATCGGCTGGGCGGGTTCCGCGCCGCCTCGGCGATGCTGGCCGGCGACGGCGCCCTCGACGGCCAGGAGCAGGTGGACGCCGTCTTCCGCGTCTCCCGCGAGCGGCGCGCCGAGGCCCTGCCCAAGGGGTTGACCGAGGGCACCCTGCGCGAGGTGATGGACCTGCTGGGGGCGGACCCGGAGACCGCCCTGAGCGCGGCCGAGGTGGGCGAGCGCCTGGGCATCTCCCGCGTGACGGCCCGGCGCTACCTCGAGCACCTCGAGCGGATCCGGCGGGTGCGGCGCTCGGCCCGACACGGCGGCCGCGGCCGGCCCGAGCAGGAGTACCGCTGGGCCGGCCGCGCGTGAGCGGGGCTCAGCGGGCCGGGCGCAGCACCCCGGCCAGGGCCTCGAGCACGGCGGGGTCCTCGATGGTCGAGGGCACCGCGTACTCCTCGCCGTCGGCCATCTGCCGCATGGTCTTGCGCAGGATCTTGCCCGAGCGGGTCTTGGGCAGCGCCTCCACCACGACGACGTCGCGGAAGTCCGCCACCGGGCCCACCTCGCGGCGCACGGCCTGACGCAGCTCGTCCAGGAGCGCGGCCTCGGCCTCGGAGCCGGGCTCGGGCGTCTCGACGCCGGACTTGAGGACCACGTAGCCCGAGGGCCGCTGGCCCTTGAGCGGGTCCGCGACGCCGATCACGGCGCATTCGGCCACCGCCGGGTGGGAGGCCAGGGCAGCCTCGAGGACGCCCGTGGACAGCCGGTGCCCGGAGACGTTGATGACGTCATCGGTGCGGCCGAGCACGAACACGTAGCCGTCCTCGTCCACGACGCCGGAGTCACCGGTCGCGTAATGGCCGGGGAACGCGCTGAGGTAGGAGTCTATGTAGCGCTGGTCGTCGCGCCACAGGGTGGGCAGGGTGCCCGGGGGCAGCGGCAGCCGCAGGGCGATGTTGCCCTCGGTCCCGGCCGGCACGGGCTCCCCCAGGCCGTCCAGGACCACGAGATCGACGCCCGGCGAGGGCACCGAGGACGAGCCGATCTTCACCGGCAGCTGCTCCAGGCCCACCGGATTCGCCGCGATGGCCCAGCCGGTCTCGGTCTGCCACCAGTGGTCGATCACCGGCATGCCCAGCAGGCCCTCGATCCACCGCTGCGTCTCCGGGTCCAGGCGCTCGCCCGCGGCGAAGAAGTGCCGCAGGGAGGACAGGTCGTGGGCCTTGAGCAGCTCGCCCTCGGGGTCGGCGCGGCGGATCGCGCGCAGCGCCGTGGGGGCCGTGAAGAAGGAGCGCACGCCGTGGTCCTCGATGAGCCGCCAGAACGCGCCGGCGTCGGGCGTGCCCACGGGCTTGCCCTCGTACATCACCGTGGTGGCCCCGGCCAGCAGTGGGCCGTAGACGATGTAGGAGTGCCCCACGACCCAGCCCACGTCCGAGGCCGTGCACATCACCTGCCCCGGGCCGACGTCGTAGATGTGCTCCATGGTCCAGCGCAGGGCGACGGCGTGGCCCCCGTTGTCCCGGACGACGCCCTTCGGCTTGCCCGTGGTGCCCGAGGTGTAGAGCACGTACAGCGGGTCGGTGGCCTGCACCGGGACGCAGTCGGCCGGCTCGGCGGCCGCGACGGCCTCGCCCCAGTCCTCCCAGCTCGCGCCCCCGCGTCCGTCGGCGTCCGCGAGCGCGGTCTCGAAGCCCTCGCGGTGGTGGACCAGCACCGTGCGCACGGGGTGCGCGGCGGTCTCGAGCGCCTCGGCCACGGCGGGCAGGTATTCGACCCGGCGCTTGGGCTCGATGCCGCCGGAGCAGGTGAGCACGACGTCGGGGGCGGCGTCGTCGATGCGGGAGGCGAGCTCGCGCGGGGCGAAGCCGCCGAAGACCACGGAGTGCACCGCGCCGAGCCGCGCGCACGCCAGCATCGCGATGTGGGCCTGCGGGATCATCGGCAGGTACACGAGGACGCGGTCGCCCCTGCCGACGCCGCGCGCGGCCAGGGCGCCGGCCAGGCGGGCCACCGCGTCCGTGAGCTCGGCGTACGTGTAGCGGGTGACCTCGCCGGTCATCGCGGAGTCATGGATCAGCGCGACGGCGTCCCCGCGGCCCGCCTCGACGTGCCGGTCCAGGCAGTTGAAGGCGGTGTTCAGCTCGCCGTCCGGGAACCAGCGGTACAGGGGCGCGGCGGAGTCGTCGAGGGCGCGCGTGGGCGCGACGGTCCAGTCGATGGCGCGCGCCGCGTCGAGCCAGAACCCCTCGGGGTCGCGGAGGGAGCGGGCGTGGGCGTCGGCGTACGCGCCGGAGGGGCGGTCTTCGGTGGGGGCATCGTGGGTCGCCATGCGCCCAGGGTAGTGCTGTAGATCACACGGGGCAAGAGATCTGTATACATCTCGCGCGTTGCGAGTGAGGCATGGCGGCGCACGGGCGTCCCCCGCCAGGGGCACGGCACCCGGCCCCGTCACGCCGGACGACACTCCCCTCCGACGGCGTCGTCCGACGCGCGCACCGGACACACCCCCTGCCCTCGGCGGGACTGTTGTGTATACACTGGCCGCATGCGAGCGAGTGAGCGGGCGTACCAGGCCCTGAGGGCGGAGATCCTCGACTGGTCCCTCCCTCCGGGCGCGGGCCTGGGCGAGGTGGAGCAGGCCGAACGCCTGGGCATCTCGCGCACCCCTCTGCGCGAGGCGCTCTCCCGCCTGGTGGCCGACGGCCTGGCCGAGCAGGCACCGGGCCGGGGCATCGTCGTCGCCGACCTGTCCCTCGAGCAGGCGGACCAGCTGTTCGACCTGCGCATCGCCCTCGAGTCCCTCCTGGCGCGCCGGGCCGCGCAGCGGGCCACCCCGGAGGCGGCCGAGCGGTTCACGGTCCTCGCGGGCCGTTTCCAGGAGGCCGAGACGGCCCTGCGCGGTGGGACCGACCCCGCGGACTACTACGCGATGACGGCCGAGCTGGACAGCCGGCTGGACGAGGCCGCCGCGAACCCCTACCTCGTCTCCACCCTGCGCACCCTGCGCCTGCACCTGGCGCGCCTGCGCCGACTGGCCGCCGACGACCCGGCCCGCCTCGCGGCCTCCGCCGCGGAGCACGCGGACATCGCCGACGCCGTCGGCTCGGGCGCCGCGGACCTCGCGGAGGCGACCACGCGGGTCCACCTGCACCACGCCTTCCACCATCTGACCCGGCGCGGCCGCGCCGAGGAGACCCCGACCCTGCTGACCCCCACCGAAGGAGACCGACCATGAAGAACCATCACGTGCGCGTCCACCGCTCCGAGGAGAACCTCGAGCGCAAGGACCAGCTGGCCTGGAAGCTGGCCGAGGTGGCCGTCGACGACGTCGAGGTGCTGCCCGAGGTCGAGGAGATGATCATCAACCGGATCATCGACAACGCCTCCGTCGCCGTCGCCTCGCTCCGGCGCGGCCCGATCGTCGCCGCCCGCGCCCAGGCCCTGTCCCACCCGGTCTCCACCGGCGGTGCGGGCGCCTCCGTGTTCGGTGTGGAGCAGAAGGTCTCGCCCGAGTGGGCCGCGTGGGCCAACGGCGTGGCCGTCCGCGAGCTGGACTACCACGATACGTTCCTGGCCGCCGAGTACTCCCACCCGGGCGACAACATCCCGCCGATCCTCGCCGTCGCCCAGCACGCCGGCCGCTCCGGCAAGGACCTGATCCGCGGCATCGCCACCGGCTACGAGATCCAGGTGGACCTCGTGAAGTCCATCAACCTGTACGGCCACAAGATCGACCACGTGGCCCACATCGGCCCCTCGGCCTCCGCCGGCATCGGCACCCTGCTCGGCCTGGACACCGAGACCATCTTCCAGGCCATCGGCCAGGGCCTGCACACCACCACCGCCACCCGCCAGTCCCGCAAGGGCGAGATCTCCACGTGGAAGGCCCACGCCCCGGCGTTCGCAGGCAAGATGGCCGTCGAGGCCGTGGACCGCGCCATGCGCGGCCAGACCTCGCCCGTCCCGATCTACGAGGGCGAGGACGGCGTGATCGCCTGGCTGCTGGACGGCCCGGACGCCTCCTACGAGGTGCCGCTGCCCGAGCAGGGCGAGCCCAAGCGCGGCATCCTGGACACCTACACCAAGGAGCACTCGGCCGAGTACCAGGCCCAGGCGTGGATCGACCTGGCCCGCAAGCTCCACAAGGAGCACCCGGAGGCCACCGACCCGGCGAACGTCGAGTCGGTGCTGATCAAGACCTCGCACCACACCCACTACGTGATCGGCTCGGGCGCCAACGACCCGCAGAAGTACGATCCGACCGCCTCGCGCGAGACCCTCGACCACTCGATCCCCTACATCTTCACCGTGGCCCTGCAGGACGGCTCCTGGCACCACGTGGACTCCTACGCCCCCGAGCGCGCCCAGCGCGAGGACACCGTGGCCCTCTGGCACAGGGTGACCACCGTGGAGGACCCGGAGTGGACCCGCCGCTACCACTCGCTGGACCTCGCGGAGAAGGCGTTCGGCGGAGCGGTGGAGATCACCCTCAAGGACGGCACCGTCATCACCGACGAGATCGCCGTGGCCGACGCCCACCCGCTCGGCGCCCGGCCGTTCGCCCGCGAGCAGTACATCCAGAAGTTCCGCACCCTGGCCGAGGGCATCGTCTCGAAGGAGGAGCAGGACCGCTTCCTGGCCGCCGCCGAGCGCGTGGCCGAGCTGCAGCCCGGCGAGCTGGACCAGCTGAACATCCTGGCGGACCCGGCGTTCCTGTCCGAGGCCGACCTCGTCGCCGCCCCGAAGGGCCTGTTCTGATGCTGTACTCGACGAAGACGGCCGAACAGAAGCGGATCGACCTGCGGCAGACCCTGAAGCAGGGCGGCGCCCAGCAGTTCCCGGGCGCGTTCACACCGCTGTCAGCGAAGCTGATCCAGGAGAAGGGCTTCCCCGGTGTGTACATCTCCGGCGGCGTGCTCGCGAACGAGCTGGGCCTGCCCGACGTCGGGCTGACCACGCTCACCGAGGTGGCCGTGCGTGGCGGGCAGATCGCCCGCCTCACGGACCTGCCGTGCCTCATCGACGCGGACACGGGCTTCGGCGAGCCGATGAACGTGGCCCGCACGGTGCAGGAGTTCGAGAACGCCGGCCTGGCCGGCTGCCACATCGAGGACCAGTTCAACCCCAAGCGGTGCGGCCACCTCGACGGCAAGAACATGGTGGACCTCGACACCGCGGTCAAGCGCATCGCCGCGGCCGTCGACGCCCGCCGGGACCCGAACTTCCTCATCATGGCGCGCACCGACCTGCGTGCCGTGGAGGGCCTGGACGCCGCGATCGCCCGCATGAAGGCGCTCGTGGAGGCCGGTGCGGACGCGATCTTCCCGGAGGCCCTGAAGGACATCGGCGAGTTCGAGACCGTGTGTCGCGAGCTGGAGCCCCTCGGGGTCCCGGTCCTGGCGAACATGACCGAGTTCGGCAAGTCCGAGCTGTTCACCCGCCGGCAGCTGGCCGACGCCGGCGTCGCGATGGTGATCTACCCGGTCACCCTGCTGCGCTCCGCGATGGGCGCCGCCGAGCGCGTGCTCGACGCCATCAAGGAGGAGGGCACCCAGCAGTCGCAGGTGGAGCAGATGCTCACTCGCGCCCGCCTCTACGAGCTGGTGGACTACGAGGGCTACAACGCCTTCGACACGGGCATCTTCAACTTCGACGTGCCCACGCTCGACATCGGCGCCAACCACGCCGACCTCTGACCCGTCACCGGGCCCGCTCGTGCGCGGGCGGGCCCCACTCCCCGAGGAGGGACACCATGACCGAGACCGAGATCAAGAAGGGCCTGGCCGGCGTCGTCGTGGACACCACGGCGATCTCCAAGGTCAACCCGGAGACGAACTCCCTGCTGTATCGCGGCTATCCCGTGCAGGACCTGGCCGCGCAGCTGCCGTTCGAGGCCGTCGCGCTGCTGCTCTGGACGGGCGAGCTGCCCACGGACGAGGAGCTGGCCGCGTTCGAGCGCTTCGAGCGCGCCCACCGTGCCCTCGACCCGAAGGTGAAGCAGGCCATCGACCTGCTGCCCACCGACTGCCACCCCATGGACGTCGGCCGCACCGCCGTGTCCGTGCTCGGCGCGAACCACCCGAAGGCGGAGGACTCCTCCCCCGAGGCCGAGCTGGAGAAGGCCCAGGCGCTGTTCGCGGCGTTCCCGGCCGTCGTCGCCTACGACCAGCGCCGTCGCCGCGGCCAGGACGTGGTGGAGCCGCGCGAGAACCTGGACTACTCGCAGAACTTCCTCTGGATGACGTTCGGCGAGGAGGCCGCCCCGGAGGTCGTGGACGCGTTCCGCGTCTCGATGGTGCTGTACGCCGAGCACTCGTTCAACGCCTCGACCTTCACCGCGCGCGTGATCACCTCGACGCTCTCCGACCTGCACTCGGCCGTGACCGGTGCGATCGGCGCGCTCAAGGGCCCCCTGCACGGCGGCGCCAACGAGGCCGTGATGCACACCTTCGACGAGATCGGCATCCGGAAGGAGGAGTCCCGTGAGGACGCCGCCGCCCGAGCGAAGGCGTGGATGGAGGACGCCCTGGCCCAGAAGAAGAAGGTCATGGGCTTCGGCCACCGCGTCTACAAGAACGGCGACTCCCGCGTGCCCACCATGAAGGCCGCGCTGGACCGGATGATCGAGCACTACGGCCGCGAGGAGTTGCTCGGCCTGTACGACGGTCTGCAGCAGGCCATGGACGAGGCCAAGCAGATCAAGCCGAACCTCGACTACCCCGCCGGCCCGACGTATCACCTCATGGGCTTCGACACCGAGCTGTTCACGCCGATCTTCATCGCCTCGCGCATCACCGGCTGGACCGCCCACATCATGGAGCAGCGCGCCGCGAACGCGCTGATCCGCCCGCTCTCGGCCTACGACGGCCCGGAGCAGCGGGAGCTGCCGGCGGGCTGAGCCTCGTGAGCGGCGGTCGGGGCGACTTGTCGGAGGTGTAGACGCAGATCACCTCCGGCAAGTCGCCCCATTCGCTCGCGGTGCGGTGCCCGCACCCCGCGCGCACGACGACGGCGGGTCGCCCCGGGTGGGGCGGCCCGCCGTCGTCGTGTCGTCATCCGTGCGATGCCCTCGCAGAGTGGTCACGACACGCCGCGTGCCGGGTGCGGCGACGGCGTGTCGTGACCACTCTGTGTCGGGCCGGTCGGCAGCCCCTCAGCGTCGGGCCGCCGCGTCGGCGCGGCGGGCCAGGCCGGCGGCGACGAGGCCGGCGAACAGCGGGTGCGGGCGGGTCGGCCGGGAGGAGAACTCCGGGTGGGCCTGCGTGGACACGTAGTACGGGTGCACGTCCCGGGGCAGCTCCACGAACTCCACAAGGGCGCCGTCCGGGGAGGTGCCGCAGATCGCGAGGCCGGCCTCCTCGAGGCGGTCGCGGTAGGCGTTGTTCACCTCGTAGCGGTGGCGGTGGCGCTCGGTCACCTCGGTGGTGCCGTACGCCTCGGCCACCACGGAGCCCGGGCGCAGGGTCGCGGGGAAGGCGCCCAGGCGCATGGTGCCGCCGAGGTCCCCCTCGCCGGCCACGATCTGCTCCTGCTCGGCCATGGTGGCGATCACGGGCGAGGCGGTCTCCGGGTCGAACTCGGTGGAGTCCGCGTCCTCCAGGCCGAGGACGTTGCGGGCGTACTCGATGACCATGGACTGCAGGCCCAGGCACAGACCCAGCGTCGGGATCCGCTGCTCGCGGGCGTGCCGCAGCGCGCCGAGCTTGCCCTCGAGCCCGCGCACGCCGAAGCCGCCGGGCACACACACGGCGTCGACGTCCGCGAGCGCCGCCGCCGCGCCCTCAGGGGTGGCGCACTCGTCCGCGGCCACCCAGCGGATGCCCACCTTGGCCCGGTGGGCGAAGCCACCGGCGCGCAGCGCCTCGGTGACGGACAGGTAGGCGTCCGGCAGGTCCACGTACTTGCCCACGAGCGCCACGGTGAGCTCATGCTCCGGGTGGTGCACGGCGTCCATGAGCGCGTCCCAGGCGGTCCAGTCCACGTCCTTGAACTTCAGGTCCAGGGACTGCACCACATGGGCGTCGAGGCCCTGGTCGTGGATGACGCGGGGGATGTCGTAGATGGAGGGGGCGTCGGCGCAGTTGACGACGGCGTCCTGCGGGACGTCGCACATGCGGGCAATCTTGCCGCGGACGTCGTCGGGGACGGCCCGGTCCGAGCGCAGCACGATCGCGTCCGGCTGGATGCCGATCGAGCGCAGGGCGGCCACGGAGTGCTGGGTGGGCTTGGTCTTGAGCTCCTGCGAGGGGCCGATGTACGGCACGAGGGAGACGTGCAGGAAGAAGACGTCGTCGCGGCCGACGTCCTGGCGGACCTGGCGGGCGGCCTCGAGGAAGGGCTGCGACTCGATGTCGCCGACGGTGCCGCCGATCTCCGTGATGATCACGTCCGGGGCGGGGCGGTCGCCGCGGGGCTCCGCGGGCAGGCGCATCCGGCGGCAGATCTCGTCGGTGATGTGAGGGATGACCTGGACGGTGTCCCCGAGGTACTCGCCGCGGCGCTCGCGGGCGATCACGGTGGAGTACACCTGGCCGGTGGTCACGTTGTCCAGGCCGTCGAGGTCCTCGTCGAGGAAGCGCTCGTAGTGGCCGATGTCCAGGTCCGTCTCGGCGCCGTCCTCGGTAACGAACACCTCGCCGTGCTGGAACGGGTTCATGGTGCCCGGGTCCACGTTGAGGTAGGGGTCGAGCTTCTGCATCACCACCCTGAGCCCGCGCGCCTTGAGCAGGTGGCCGAGCGAGGAGGCCGTGAGCCCCTTGCCGAGGGAGGAGGCGACACCGCCGGTCACGAACACGTGACGGGTGACGCGCGTGGACGTCTGAGTACGAGAAGTTCGTTTCACCACGGATCTCGAGCGTATCAGGTGCGGGGCTCAGCGCGCGCGCGGATGCGCGGCGGCGTAGACCTCGCGCAGGGAGTCCACGGTGACGAGGGTGTACACCTGCGTGGTGGTCACGGACGCGTGCCCGAGCAGCTCCTGGACCACGCGGACGTCCGCGCCGCCGGCCAGCAGGTGCGTGGCGAAGCAGTGGCGCAGGGTGTGGGGCGAGACGTCCGCCTCGAGGCCGGCGCGCTCGGCCGCCCGCTTCAGCACGGCCCACGCGGACTGCCGGGAGAGCCGGCCCCCGCGGGCGTTGACGAACAGGGCGGGCGTGGAGCGTGTGACTCCCGTCATGATCGTGGGCCGTCCCCGCACCAGCCATGCGTCGAGCGCGGCGGCCGCGTAGGAGCCGATCGGCACCACGCGCTCCTTGGACCCCTTGCCGAACAGGCGGACCACGGGCTGGCCGCCGTCGTCCCCGGTCTGCGCGAGCCCCACCACGTCGTCGACGTCGAGGCCGACCACCTCGGAGATGCGGGCGCCGGTGCCGTAGAGGAACTCGAGCAGCGCGCGGTCCCGCAGTCCGGCGGGGGTGTCGACGGGCACGGCCTCCAGCAGCGCCGTCACCTGCTCCACGGGGAGCGCCTTCGGCAGGCGGTCGCCCGGCTTCGGCGGGTGGACGTCGCGGGCGGGGTCGGCGGGCGTGAGTCCCTCGAGGGCCCAGAACCGGTGCAGGCCGCGCACGGCCGCGAGCACGCGGGCCGCCGAGCGGACCGCGAGGGGCCGCCCGCCGTCCTCGCCGGTGCCCAGCGCCCGCAGGAAGCCGGAGACGTGGCCGGGGTCGACGTCGGCGGGGGCGCGCACCCCGTGGGCTTCGAGCCAGCGGCGGTAGCGCTCGAGGTCGCGGCGGTAGGCGGCCAGCGTGTTCGCGGCGAGGCCCCGCTCGACGGCCAGGTGCTCCAGGTGGCGGCGGAACGGGGCCGCGAGCGCGGACTCCGCGCCCCGGCCCCCACGACTCCCACGGGCCTCGGCCTCGCCGCTCCCCCGGGCGGCCGGGTCGGTGCTCACGCGGGCCAGTCCGCCCCGGGGCCGTGGCGGTCGGGGACGAACGGCGCGTCCACGGGACGCAGGCGTCGCCAGCCCTGGGCGCGGTGGGCGCCCAGGGCCAGCACGGCGACGACGGTGGACGGGTTGTGCACCCGGCCGTCCAGGACGGCGTCGGTCACCTCGTCGAGGCCGACCCACACGAGCGGCATGGCGGCCTCCTCGTCCTGCCGGGTGTGCCGCTGACCGTCGGGGATCTCCTCGATCTGACGGGCCAGGAACACGCGGATCGCCTCGCTGGAGCCGCCCGGGGTCGTGTAGTAGTCGATGAGGGTGTGCCACTCGCGGGCGCGCAGGTCGGCCTCCTCGGCCAGCTCACGGACGGCGACCTGGTGGAGGTCCTCCCCGTCCACGTCCCGCAGGCCCGCCGGGATCTCCCACAGCTCCATGCCCACGGGGTGGCGGTACTGGCGGACGAGGGCCACCTGCTCGCGGGGGCCGGTGGTGGTGAGCTTGGTGCGGACCGCGAGGATCGCCACGGCGCCCGGATGCACCATCAGCTCCCGGGTCAGCGGTTCCCGGGACTTGTCGGCCGGGTCCAGGCGGAACGACTCCCGGGCGATGTCCCACACTCGGCCCTCGTACACGGTCTTCGACTTCTTCACCGGGCGGGGGACGTGCAGGTCGCGCAGGGGCGAGCGTCCCGCGGACGCGGAAATCTCAGGCATGGGGCGATCCTCTCATGTCGGGGCGGCGTCCTCGGACCGGGTCAGCCGCGTTCGCGGGCGGAGGACTCGAGCAGTTCCCGGGCGTGCTCGCGGGCCGCCGCGGAGTCCCCATGGCCGGCGAGCATGCGGGCGAGCTCCTCGACCCGCTCGTCGGCCGTCAGCGTCACGACGTCGGAGGTGGTCACACCCGCGGCCGGGTCCGAGTTCTTCTCCACCCGCACGTGCCGGTCCGCGTAGGCGGCGACCTGGGGCAGGTGCGTCACGGCGATGACCTGCACGTGGCGGGCGAGGCGGGCCAGTCGGGCCCCGATCCGCACGGCGGCCTCACCGCCCACGCCGGCGTCGACCTCGTCGAACACGAAGGTGGGCACCGGGTCCGTGGCGGCCAGGACCACCTCGAGGGCGAGCATCACGCGGGAGAGCTCGCCGCCGGAGGCGCCGCGGCCCAGGGGCCGGGGCTCGACGCCCGCGTGGGGGCGCAGGGCGAGCGTGACGTCCTCAGCGCCGTACGGGCCGAGACCGTCCCCGGCGACCGGCGTCAGTCCCACGTGGAACGAGGCGTCCGGCATGAACAGGGCGTGCAGCTCCTCGGTCACCGCGGTCTCGAGCCGCTCGGCGGCCGCGGTGCGCAGGGCGGTGAGGGTCGCGGCCCGCTCGCGCAGTGCGGCGTCGAGCCGGTCGACCTCCGCCTCGAGCTCCTCGAGGCGGCCGGAGTCGCCCTGCAGCTCGTCCAGGCGCGGACGCTGGGTCCGGGCCCAGTCGATCACGTCGGCGAGCTCCGGCCCGTAGAGCCGCTGCAGTCGAGTGAGCTCGGCCAGCCGCGACTGGGCCGCGTCGAGGTCGGAGGCCGCGTCGGCGTCCAGGTCGGCGGTGTAGCGGGCCAGGTCGCCGGCGATGTCCGTGAGCACGACGGCGGCCTCGGCCAGGCGCGCGGCCGCGGCGGCGAGCTCGGGGTCGTCGCCGGGGGCGGCGAGCACGGCCTGCCGCGCCCCCTCCACGAGGCTGACGGCGCCGGGGGTCTCGTCCATCGCGTCCACGTCGGGGCCGGCCAGTCGGGCGTGCGCCTCCCCCGAGGCGGCGCGCAGCTCCTCGACGTCCTCGAGCCGGCGGATGAGAGCCCGCAGCTCCTCGTCCTCCCCCTCCTGCGGGTCGGCGAGGTCGATCTCCTCGAGCGAGCGCTGGAGCGCTTCGGCCTCGCGGGCCCGCTCCTGGCGGTGGGCGGTGAGCTCCTCGCGCTCCCGACGCGCGGCGGCCCAGGCGGCGTGGTCCGCGCGGTAGGCCCGCAGGGCCGCGGCGAGCTCGGCGCCGCCGAACGCATCGAGCGCGTGCCGCTGGGCGTCGGCGCCCTGGAGGCGGACCTGGTCGTTCTGCCCGTGCACGGCCACGAGCGTGGCCCCGATCTCGGAGAGCAGGCCCACGGGCACGGAACGGCCGCCGGCCGCGGCGCGGGAGCGTGTGCCCTCCCCCGACGCCGTGACGCTGCGACTGAGGACCAGGTCGCGGGTGCCGTCGTCGCCCTCGTCCACGACCGCACCGGCTTCCTGAGCCAGGCGGAGCGCCGCGTGGTCCGCGGCCACGCGCACGCCGGCGTCCACGACGGCACGGGACGAGCCCCGGCGGACCGCGCCCGCGTCGGCGCGCGCGCCGAGCAGCAGGCCCAGGGCGGTGACCACCATGGTCTTGCCGGCGCCGGTCTCGCCGGTGACGACGGTGAAGCCGGGGTCCAGGTCCACGGTGGCCTCGCCGATCACGCCGAGCCCCGAGATCCTCAGATGGTCGATCATGCGTCCTCCCCGGGGTGACGCGCCCCGCGGTCGCGGTGGCGCTGGATGTCCGCGGGCGAGAGCACCGACAGCGGCATGGTGGCCGGTTCGACGACGTCGGGACGCGGCCCCGCGTGCCGCGGCTCGACGGTCTCCACCGCGTGGAGCACGCCCGCCCGCTCCTGGGCGGTGACGGGGCCGCGCCAGCCGTCCGTGGGCAGCCGGAACTTGCGCACCAGCCGTTCCGCGAAGGGAGTCGGGTTGAGACGGGCCAGGCGCACCGGCTCCGCCGACCGGGACACCTCGATCCGGGCCTGCGGCGGCAGTTCGACGGTGCGCCGGCCGTCACACCACAGCACACCGGTCTCGCGGGTGCGGGTGAGCACGTCCACGCCGATCGTGGAGCGCGGACCCACCACGAGGGGGCGGGTGAACAGGGCGTGGGCGCTGATGGGCACGCACAGCAGGGCCTCCACGGAGGGCCACACCACGGGGCCCCCGCCGGAGAAGGCGTAGGCCGTGGAGCCGGTGGGGGTGGCCAGCACGACGCCGTCGCAGCCGAAGGCCGTCAGCGGCGAGTTGTCCACGGACACGACCACCTCGAGCATCCGCTCCCGGTGGGACTTCTCCACGGAGGCCTCGTTGAGGGCCCACGTGCGGGCCACCTCGCGGCCCTCCACGTGCACGACGACGTCCAGGGCCATGCGCTCGATCACCACGTAGGACTCCGAGGCGATCGCCTGGACGGTGCGGTGCAGGTCGGTGCGCTCGGACTCGGCGAGGAAGCCGACGTGGCCCAGGTTCACCGCCAGCAGCGGCACGTTGTAGCCGCGGACGAAGTCGGCCGCCCGCAGCACCGAGCCGTCGCCGCCGAGGACGAGGCCGAGGGTGATGTCCTCGAGCTCGCAGTCGACCCCGAGGGCCTCCGGCGCGAACTCCGGGGGGTCCCCCGCGGCCGCGCGGATGGCGGCCACGTCCTGTTCGAGCATGACGCTGACCAGGCCCTCCTCCGCGAACATGCGGGTGGCCTGCAGCGCCGCGCTGATGGCGTCCTCGCGGCCCGTGTGGGTCAGGACGAGGACGCGACGTCCGGGGGTGTAGGGCATGGTTCCTTCCGCGAGCCGGGGTGCCGGGCACTGCGCTCCAGGATAGCCACGAGACCGGACACGCGAACCGGTGGCCCCGCGCCCGTGGACGGGCGGTGTCCCCCGGTCGGGGGTCAGGACCAGTCGATGTGCGCGCCCCGGACCCACCCGGCGGCGCGCTCGCCGGCGGGCGGGGCCGGGCTCGTCCCGTCGGCCGGGTCGTCGGCCGCGGTGGCGTCGGGACGGCGGAGCCGCAGGAAGAACTCGGCGTTCCCGTCCTGTCCGGCCAGGCCGGATCGGGCGAGGCCGCGCGGTGCGAGGCCGGCGCCCAGCGCGGCCGCGGCCACCCCCACGACGGCGTCGCGGCGGGCGTCGGGATCGGTCACGACACCGGAGCGCGGCAGGGCGCGCCGCCCCACCTCGAACTGGGGCTTGACCATGAGCAGCAGCTCGGCGCCGGGTCGGCACACGCCCGCGAGCGGGGCGAGGACGAGGCGCAGCGAGATGAAGGACAGGTCGGAGACCACCAGGTCCACCGGACCGTCGATGTCCTCGGCCGTGAGGTCGCGGACGTTGAGCCCCTCGCGCACGAGGACGCGGGGGTCGGCCCGGACGGGCGGGGCCAGCTGGTCGTGGCCCACGTCGACGGCGGCCACCCGTTCAGCGCCCCGCTCGAGGAGGACCTGGGTGAATCCGCCGGTGGAGGCCCCGGCGTCGAGCGCCCGGCGGCCGGCCACGCCCACGTCCGGGAATGCCTCGAGTGCGCTGACGAGCTTGTGGGCCGCACGGGAGACGTACCGCGGGCCCGGGTCGCGCAGGCGCAGCGTGGCGTCGGCAGCCACGCGGTCGGCGGGCCGGCGCACCGGGCGGCCGTCGACGAGGACCTGTCCCGCGCGGATGAGCGCCGCGCCCTCCGTGCGGGAGCGGGCCAGGCCCCGGGCGGCCAGGGCGACGTCGGCGCGTGCGGACTCAGCCACGCCGTGGGTCCGCGGAGCCCTCGGCCCCGCCGGCGAGCAGAGCGGGCAGGTGCGCACGGACCCACGTCGGCCGGTCCGGCCCGGGGGCGGCGGCCGCGGTCTCGCGCGTGTCGATGCCGGTCAGGACGAGCACCGTGTCGAACCCCGCTGCGTTGCCGCCGCGGATGTCCGTGTCCAGGCGGTCGCCGACCACGAGGGGACGGGCCAGGCCGAGGGCCTCGGCCGCCGTCCGGAACAGTCGTGGCTCGGGCTTGCCCGCCGCCACGGGCGCGGTGCCGGTGGCCCGGCCCACCGCCTCGACGAGGGCCCCGTTGCCGGGGGCGATCCCCTCCGCGCGCGGGATCGAGGCGTCCAGGTTGGTGGCGACCCAGGTGGCCCCGGCGCGCACGGCGTACGCCGCCTCCGCCAGATCGGCCCAGCCGAGACCGGGGTCGAAGCCCTGGATCACCGCGTCGGGACGCTGCGCCGCGGACGCGACCACCTCGTAGCCCCGCTCCTCGACCACGGCGCGCAGATACGCCGAGCCGACCACGAGCACCCGACCGGTGCGGCGGCCGAGCGTCTCCTCGAGCAGATCGACGCCCGCCGGTGCGGAGCCGAAGACCTGCCCCGCCTGCGCGGGCACCCCGAGCGTGCGGAGATGCTCGGCCACGGACTCCGGCGCGCGGGAGGCGTTGTTCGTCACGAACCCGACCGGCACGCCCCGTTCCTGCAGCATCGACAGCGTCTCGACCGCCCCGGCGATCGCGCCGCCTCCGGCGTAGACGACGCCGTCCAGGTCGCAGAGCAGCCCGTCGTGACCGTCGAAGAACGTGGTGCTCACCGCTCGTCTGCCTCCGGGGCCTCGAGGGCGTCGAACAGCGACAGCTGGTTCGGGTCGACCTCGTCCGGCGCGTCGACGGCGGCCGGCAGCTCCGTGGCGGCTTCCGGCCGGGGCGCCTCGGTCGGCTCCGTGGTGGCCCCCGGCTCCTCGGCCGGGGATCCGTCCGCCGTCGGCTCCGCACCGGCCTCAGCCGCATACCGCTCGTGGCGCCGTTCGCGGGGGGACGGGCGGCGGTCCCGGGGGATCTCGACCGGCTCGGTGTCCACGTCGATGATCTCCGGGTCCGCGAACCCGCCTACGCCGAGGGCCTTCTCCGCGACGCGCACGGCACGCGCCCAGAGCCGAGCCTCGTCGCGGCGCCCCAGGGCGAGCAGCACGTCGGCCTGGCGCTGGAACAGCCGGGGAGAGAAGGGGTAGCCGCGCCGCCGGTCCAGTTCCGGGATCTGCAGGGCCTCATGGGCGCCCTGGAGGTCGCCGGCGTCCTCGCGGATGCCGGAGACGACCATGGCCAGCTCGGCCCGCGCCGCCCGGTCCAGACGCGTGGCATCCACCTCGGTGGCCAGCTGCAGGGCCTTCTCCGTGCGGCCGAGGGCACGCTCGCTGTCCACCTGCGCGGCGATGTGGGTGTCGTCGCCCGTCATGCGCCGGTAGGTGCGGAACTCGCGCAGCGCGTCGGCGTACTCCCCCGCCGCGTAGGCGGTGAGCGCGACGGCCTCGCGCACGCGTGAGAGGCGGCCGCCCTTGCGGGACGCGGCGAGGGCGTGCTGGAACGCCAGCGCCGGGTCGACGTCCAGGTAGCGACCGGCCATCACGAGGTGCTTGGCGACCCAGCTGGCAGGCCGTTCGTCGAGGCCGTTGATCTCCTTGAGCGTGCCCCGGTCGAGCTCCTGGCCCGTCACGTCCGGGTCGATGTCCGGAGAGCGCTCCTGGTCCGCACGATTCGCCGCTCGGAGATCACCGGGATTGTGGGCGGGTCGTTCGCCGCGGTCCTCGCGACGAGGGCCCGTCGGCGCACCGCGGCGCTCGGGGCGTCCGCCCCCCTGGCCCGGGCCGCGCCGGCGGTCCTCGGAGGTCGGGCGGAAGCGACGCCGCGCACCGTCGCGGCCGAACTCCTCGCGACGCGGGCCACGGTCACCGGCCCCGTCCTGACGACGCGGGCCGTCTGCGGAGCCACGACGACGGTCCTCGTGAGGCCCGTCGGAGCGGCGCCGGTCACCGGCACCGCTGCGAGGACGTCCGTCGCGGTCACCACCACGACGCCGGCCGTCACCGCCACCACGGGGCCCGCGGCCCTCGGATCCACGGTCCTCGCGGCGCTCTCGGGGGGTGTCCTCAGCCATGGTGTCCTTCCTGGGCGTCACGCCGCGATGATCCGCGGGAACGCAGTCTCTGTTCCTCATGCGCCGGCCTCGCGGCCGGGTCCTCAGGGGACCAGGCTAGTGCCCGGAGCCTGTGGCGGACCGTCCTCTCGGGGAAACAGTCCAGAAATGCGGGAAGGGCCTCGCACCAACAGTGCGAGGCCCTCCCTCAAAGAATGTCCGGCGGCGACCTACTCTCCCACAACCTCCCGGCTGCAGTACCATCGGCGCTGTGGGCCTTAGCTTCCGGGTTCGGAATGGAACCGGGCGTTTCCCC
>NZ_JABFAX010000017.1:0-29194 GCF_017168395.1 Micrococcus sp. KRD128
CGGGATTGATCCCGAGCTGTTCTCCCACACGGCGGAACGCTCCGGTCCTCGTGGCGGGGTCTTGACGGGCTTCCAGAGTCATCCGCGTGGCGCGTTCGCGGAGCTCGTCGGGGTACTTCCGTGGTGCGGGCATGCTCTGCATCCTTCCGTTGGATCAGAGCCTCCACCAGACCCGGAGCGATTCATCCTCACCGGATGCCGGAAGTGTCCACCGCGTGTCGTGTGAAATCTTGGCTGCATCTCTACAACCGCCCGGACGCCGGCGTCGTCGATCACGTTCAGCACCAGCCCCGGAACGACCGCGGCCCCCATCAGCAGCATCACCCACGCGGTGGAGCCGGCTCCGGCGTCGAACACGTTGCGGCGAGCCCGCTCCGCCTCGACCCGGTGATGCACCCCTCGCAAGGCGAGCATCGCTCCGAGGGCCGTGACGGCCACCAGCGTCAGACCCCACCCCAGTCCCAGGTCCTGCCGCAGCCCCGCGAGCACACCGGCCGAACCCACCAGGGCGGACGCCACACCGATGCGCCACCGCCACTCACGCTCATTCCCCACCCTGCTCACAGCCCCCTTGCTGCCACACGGCCCTCGGCGGTGGAGCGGCAGATGATGCGGTCGTGGCCGGAGGGATCACTCCCGCGTGAGGGACAGATGGAACTCTGAGGCGAGCATCGCGTAGGTGGCACCATCCATCCAGCCGCGCGTGAGATGCAGAGACTCCTCCTTGAACGTGCCCTCGTGACGCATCCCCACCTTCTCCATGATGCGCAGGCTCGGGGCGTTGTCCGCGAAGGCATGAGCCTCCACGCGTCGCACACCCAGATCGTTGAACGCGAAGCCCAGCAGGGCTCGAGCAAGCTCCGTGCCATAGCCCTGCCCCGCCTGGCGCGGATCGATCGTCCAGCCGATCTCGGCCTGGGCGTCCCGCGCTTCCTCCCGCGGGCCGCCCTGACTCCACGCGTCCTGCACCGCGGCCTTCCCGACACCGACGATGACGTCTCCGACCCGCACGGTGAGGCGGTCCCCCGCCGCGAGGTAGGACTCTCGTAGCGCGCCCTCACTCTCCGGGCGGCCGGAGGTCCACGTCCACACCTGCTCGAGACGGCAGAAGCCCCACACGGCGGGTGCATCGAGACCCCGGAACGGGGTGAGGGTCAGCCGGCGGGCTCGCAGCGGGAAGCAGACGCCTCGACTCGCGGCGAGCTCCAGGAGAGGGGTGGCCATGACAGACAGGGTACGAACAAAAGTCCTCGAGTCAGCCCCCGGACAGACCAGTGCCCACACCCTGCGTCGATGCCAGGTCCACGCGGCCTGCCAGGGCCCGTTGACCTCGGGCAGATCCCGCCACGGAATCCCCCACCTGCATCGGTGGACGACCGCTTCGACCATCGTGCGGGCCTCCGAGAAGGGTCGGCCCTGCCGGCCCGTGCGGTTTGGGGCAGCGGGCGATCAGCTCCCATCGGGCGTCGGGGATGACCTGGAACCGGGACATGCCTCCCCGGGTCTCAGCGATCCCTGGATCCATCCTCAGACGCGCCCTAAGTGTAGGAGGGCATGACGTTGTTGACACGTACCGGGGCCAGTGAGGCCGGCGGGAGGGACTGGCGCACGCATAGGTGACAGTCTTCCTCAGGCCGGTTCTGCGGGCATGTGGCCCATGATCACCTCAGCCGTCTCCTCGTACTTCCTCCCGAGGATGGGCACCTTTCAGCTCACCCGCGGCGGCCGGGTGCTCGCCGCGGAGGCGGGCCGCGACGTCTTCGACTGATGGGGGATCGACCGCGCCGACGCCCTCGTCACTTAGCGCCCGGCCATGGACGTGGCCCACGTCCCGCCCACGACGATCGAGCACCTAGAGTGATCCACATCACTCTCGCCTCGACCTCTCGTCCTGAACAGGAGCCTCATGTCCGCCACGTCCACCCGTCCGCCCGCACCCGGACCCTCGGGCCGCGCCGTCCGCGAGGGCACGTTCTTCAGCCGCGCCATGCGCCCGCTGAACACGACGATGGGGCGGTTCATCCCGTCCTCGCTCGTGTTCACCATCGTGCTCACGTTCGCGGTGGCGGCCCTGTGCCTGCTGCTCACTCCGGCCGGGCCGGCCGACGTCGTCGTGGGCTGGGGTGACGGCCTGTCCGGGCTGCTGGCGTTCATCACGCAGATGGCGCTCGTGCTCATGCTCGGCCACATCCTGGCGAACACCGGCCCGGTGCGCCGCCTGCTCGCCCGGCTGGCCAGCATTCCCCGCACGCCCCTGGCCGCCTGCATCTTCGTGTTCGTGGTGGCGGCAGCGGCCTCCCTCATCACGTGGGGCCTGGGCCTGGTGGTCGGTGCGCTGCTGGCCAAGGAGGTCGCGGCGCAGGCTCGTGAGCGCGGGCTGGTCCTGCACTTCCCGATGCTGGTGGCCGCCGGGTTCTCCGGGTTCGTGGTGTGGCACATGGGGTACTCGGGCTCCGGCCCGCTGACGGCCGCCACCCCCGGTTCATTCCTCACGGAGAGCCTGGGCGGCCGGACGGTCCCGGTCTCGGAGACCACCTTCTCCTGGTGGAACATCACCGCCGCCGTGGTGACCGTGCTCGTCGTGGCCCTGGCCCTGTTCCTCGTCGCCCCGCGCGCCGGGGACCGGATCGTGGAGCTGGAGATCGACGCGCGGGACCAGGACGCGGTGTCCGCACCGGAGATCGAGACGCCGGCGGACCGTCTCGACGCCTCCCGTGTCCCCACGCTCCTCGTCGGCGCCATGCTCGTGATCTATCTGGTGATGCACTTCGTCGGCGGCGGCACCCTCACCCTGGACATCGTCAACTGGTCCTTCCTCGCGCTGATCCTGCTGCTGGTGCGCAGCCCGCACGAGCTGATCGGCCTCACCCAGTCGGCCGCGTCCAACGTGGGCGAGATCCTGCTGCAGTTCCCCCTCTACGCGGGCATCCTCGGCATGATGACGACCACCGGCCTGGTGGCGGTGCTCTCGGACGCCTTCGTGGCGATCTCGAACCCGGTGACGTTCGGCCTGCTGGCGTTCCTGGCCGCGGGCCTCGTGAACTTCTTCGTCCCCTCCGGCGGCGGACAGTTCGCCGTGCAGGGCCCGATCATGCTCCAGGCCGGTGAGGCGCTCAGCGTGGACCCGGCCATCACCATCATGGCCGTCTCCTACGGCGACCAGTGGACCAACATGATCCAGCCGTTCTGGGCGATCCCCCTTCTGGCGATCGCCGGCCTGAAGATGCGCGACATCCTGGGGTACACCACGGTCGTGCTGCTCGCGTCGGGGCTCGTCTTCGGCGGCACGCTCCTGCTCGTCTCGCTCTGACCCGATCGGCCGACGCCGGCCGGGGCAGGACAGACGAAGGGCCCCGGGATCACCGGGGCCCTTCGCCTGTCATCACTCGCACCTTCATCACTCGCACCTCGATGAAGTGGTTCCACCGTACGAACCGAGCATGGGCGCAGCCGTCATGCAGCCTGGCAGTTGCCTGGCAATGGCCGCCTCAGCCCAGGGCACCGCCGGACTCCGCCAGGTAGCACGTGCCGCACAGGGACTCGTAGGTCACCTGGACGCCGTCGATCGCCACCTGGTCCCCCTCGAACACGAAGTGCTCGGCGCCCGTGGCCGGGTCCACGACCTTGCGCGTGTTGAACACCGCCTTCCGGCCGCACCGGCAGATGGTCTTCAGCTCCTCGAGGGAGTGCGCCAGCTCCAGCAGCCGCGCGGAGCCCGGGAAGGAGCGGGTGCGGAAGTCGGTGCGCAGCCCGTAGGCGATCACGGGGACGCCGTCGAGCACGGCGATACGCAGCAGGTCGTCCACCTGCGCCGGCTCGAGGAACTGCGCCTCGTCCACGAGCAGGCACGCCACGGGCGGGGCCTCCACGTGCCCCACGAGGGCGTCCGGGTCGTCACCGGTGGCGTGCCGGCGGAACAGCTCCCGCACGTCCGCTCCCGCCGGGACGAGGAAGTCCACGGCGCGGGTCACACCGAGGCGGGAGACGACGTCGCCCTCCCCCTTCACGTCCACCTCCGGCTTGGCCAGCAGCACCCGCTGGCCGCGCTCCTCGTAGTTGAAGGCGGCCTGCAGCAGGCCTGTGGACTTGCCGGAGTTCATGGCCCCGTAGCGGAAGTAGAGCTTGGCCACGGCTCCGCTCAGCCCCGGGCGCGGCCCTGGTCGGCCTCGATCTGGTCCGCCGCCGTGGGGTCCGAGTCCCGCAGGAAGGTGCGGATGCGCTCGACCTCCTCGGACTCCCCGATCCCGGCGGCCGCGCGGCCCAGCGCGTACAGGGCGCGCAGGAAGCCGCGGTTGGGCTCGTGGGCGTACGGCACCGGGCCGGCGCCGCGCCACCCCGCCCGGCGCAGCGCGTCCAGGCCCCGGTGGTAGCCGACGCGGGCGTACGCATAGGAGTCCACGGTCCGGCCCTCGGCCCACGCGTTCTCCGCCATGAGCGCCCACACCAGGGAGGACTCGGGCGCCACCGGCACGATGTCCTCGGGCAGGTCACCTGCCTCGAGCCGGGCCAGCACCTCCGGCTCCTCCGGCAGGCGCGTGGCCGGCGGCTCCATCAGGTTCTTGCCGATCAGGGACTCGGACATGGGATGCCTCTTCTCCTCGCGGACGATGCGGTCGCGGCCGAGTCTATCGACGGCGCCGGACGCCGGACGGATCGCCGTCCCCGCGTCCAGGACGGTCCGGTACCGTAGGCGCAGCGTCCGTCCGCCGCCCCACGCTCCCGGGGCCGGGCCGCCGATGCCGTCGAAGGAGCCTCCATGACCCACCCTGCGCCCGCCCGCCGCCGTGCCCCGCTGGCCGTCGGCGTCGCCGCCCTCGCCCTCGCCCTGGCCGGCTGCGGCTCGGCCGGCCAGTCCGGTGAGCCCGCCTCGTCGACCGCCGCGGCGCCCAGCGGATCGGCGGCCTCGGCCGCGGCCGGCTCGGCCACGGAGAGCCCCACCGACCCGGCGTCCGCCGCGGCGTCCCGCGTCCGTGAGGCCCGCGCGTCGGAGTCCGCCGAGGGCACCCCGCGCGCCGAGCCGCGTCAGGCGTTCGAGACCGTCGGCCCGGGCATCAAGGACGGCGCCGCCACCGAGGCCTGGAAGAACACGGCGGCGGTCCGCAACGACACCGTCTCCGTGATGGACTGCACGCGCGACGTCCTGGACCAGCGCACCCTGGACGCCGTCGCCACGCACATCCCGGACAGCTCGAACATCGAGATCGTGCAGCTGTTCGCCTCGCAGGACGAGACCCACGAGTTCCTCACCTGCGTCTACAACGGCTACTTCGAGTACAGCCCCGGCATGCCCCTGGCGCAGGTCCACTACCAGCACAACCTCGACGGCTCCCGCCTGGAGTGGTGCCAGGAGGAGCCCGCCGCCGTGGCGGACGAGTACACGTTCGACCCGAAGACCGGCAAGGGGCTGCTCGCCCTGCTGCGCCCCGGCATGGTCGGCGGCCAGGACGGCGCCCCCCTGCTGCCCCAGCGCACCGCGTGGGCCTGCTCCGAGGACGGCAGCGAGATGGTCTCCGTGACCATGGGCTCCATGGAGGGCTTCGGCGACGCCAACGGCGGCCTCACCCAGGTGAAGAACTCGCCGGTCGCGCAGAGCACCACCCTCGTCACCGAGACCCGCGACCACCTCGCGGACACCGTGCTGAAGGACGCCGGGGACTTCCAGGAGGTCATCAAGCTCAGCTCGCCGTTCTTCCTGAACGCGCAGATGGACGAGGAGACCCTGGCCCAGGCCCGGGAGATCCCCACCGGCCGCGTGCCCGACGAGCTGCTGAACAACCAGTCCACGATCGACCGCCCCGAGGGCGCCCCCGGCCCCGTGGCCCCCGGCCAGCCGCCGCGGCCGTTCCAGGGCGCCGCGCGGGAGGCCGCCGAATCCCAGCGGGCCGCGGAGGCGTCCGCCTCGGCGTCGGCCAGCCCGTCACCGACGAAGTCGGCCTCGGCCTCGGCCTCGCCGTCCCCCTCCACGTCCGGGGACTGACGTCCCGGCACGACGACGGCCGGTCACCTCGTGAGGTGACCGGCCGTCGTCGTGGGGCCCGGCGGATCAGGCCTTCGCCGCGGCGTCGTCCTGACCGGCGAAGTGCCGGCGGTACGCGCCCAGGGTGAGGAACGCCGGGTACTCCGGCGGCAGGGCCGACTCGCAGAACACGCGCACCGCGTCCTCGAACCGGTGGCCCTCGGGCAGCGGGCCGGCGAGGATCCGAGCGTGCTCCTCGCGGATCAGCTGCTCCATCCAGCCGCGGTTGGCGGTCCGCACGCCGCCCTCGGTCAGCTGCACACCGGTGCCGTTGTGGGCCCACTGCCAGATCTGGGATCGGGAGATCTCCGCCGTGGCGGCGTCCTCCATGAGTCCGTGGATCGCGGCGGCGCCGTTGCCCCGCAGCCAGGACTCGATGTAGCGGATCCCGACCTCGATGTTCATCCGCACGCCGGCCTCGGTCACCGAGCCCGTGGTCGCGGCGACGTCGAGCAGGGCGGCCTCGTCCGGCTCTACGTCCTCGCGGCGGCGGGTGCGGATCTGGTTCGGGGCCTCGCCGAGCACGGCGTCGAACTCCTTCCGGGCGACCGGCACGAGGTCCGGGTGCGCCACCCACGAGCCGTCGAAGCCGTCGCCGGCCTCGCGGGCCTTGTCCGCGCGCACCTTCTCCAGCGCGGCGGCGTTGGCCTCCTCGTTCCGGCGGTCCGGGATCACGGCGGACATGCCGCCGATCGCCGAGGCGCCGCGCCGGTGGCAGGCCCGGACCAGCTGCTCCGTGTAGGCCCGCATCATCGGCTGGGTCATGGTCACCTCCGAGCGGTCCGGGAGGACGAACTCGGCCCCGCGGTCCCGGAAGTTCTTGATGATGGAGAAGATGTAGTCCCAGCGGCCGGCGTTCAGGCCAGCGGCGTGGTTGCGCAGCTGGTACAGGATCTCCTCCATCTGGAACGCCGCGGTGATCGTCTCGATCAGCACGGTGGCCCGGATGGTGCCCTGGGGGATGCCCAGCTCGTCCTGCGCCGCCACGAACACGCAGTTCCACAGCCGCGCCTCGAGATGGGACTCGAGCTTGGGCAGGTAGAAGTACGGGCCGTGGCCGCGGCGGATCAGCTCGTCGGCGTTGTGGAAGAAGTACAGGCCGAAGTCCACGAGGGCGCCCGCCATCGGCTCGCCGTCCACGCGGATGTGGTCCTCGATGAGGTGCCAGCCGCGCGGGCGGACGATGATGGTCGGCCGGTCCGTGAGCTCGCGCTCGCGCAGCCGGTACTCCTTGCCCTCGGGGGAGGTGAAGTCGATCTGGTCGCGGATCGCGTCGAACAGGTTGACCTGCCCGTCCAGCATCCGGTCCCAGGACGGCGTCGAGGAGTCCTCGAAGTCGGCGAGCCAGCCCGAGGCGCCCGAGTTGAGGGCGTTGATGGTCATCTTCCGGTCCACGGGGCCGGTGATCTCCACGCGGCGGTCGTGCAGGCCGGGGGCCAGCGGCGCCACACGCCAGGAGTCGTCCTCGCGGACCCGGCGGGTGGACCGCAGGTAGTGCGGGTTCCAGCCGTCGGTGATGCGGCGCCGGGTGTACTCCCGCTCCTCGAGCAGCCGCCGGCGGCGGTCCTCGGCCAGCCGGTGCAGGCGGCCGAGGAACGCCAGCGCCTCGTCCGTGAGGATCTCAGCCTGCCGCCCGTCGACCGGCCCGTGGACGGTCACCACGGGGGCGGCGCCCTCGGGGATGACGACGGGGATGGCCTGGGTGCTCACGTCATGCGGCAGGGGCGTGTGCTCCCGAGCGTCGTCGGCATGGATCTCGTGCAGGGTGGGGGTCATGGTCTGCGGGCTCATGGGACTGCCTCCTCGCGGTCTCGGCTGAGCGGTTCAGTGGAACTGGCCGGACTCCGTGGAGCCCGCCAGGGCCACCGTGGAGCTGTCCGGGTTGATGGCGGTGGACACGGCGTCGAAGTAGCCGGTGCCGACCTCGCGCTGGTGCTTGGTCGCGGTGTAGCCGCGGGCCTCGTCGGCGAACTCGCGCTCCTGCAGCTCGACGTACGCGGACATCTGGCGCTCGTGGTAGTCCTTGGCCAGGTCGAACATCGAGTGGTTCAGGGCGTGGAAGCCGGCCAGCGTGATGAACTGGAAGGTGTAGCCCATGGCGCCCAGCTCGCGCTGGAACTTGGCGATGGTGTCGTCGTCGAGGTTCTTCTTCCAGTTGAAGGACGGCGAGCAGTTGTAGGCCAGCATCTGGTCCGGGAACTCGGCCTTGACGGCCTCGGCGAACTTCCGGGCCAGCTCGAGGTCCGGGGTGCCGGTCTCCATCCAGATCAGGTCCGCGTGCGGGGCGTAGGCCTTGGCGCGGGCGATGCAGGGCTCGACGCCGTTGCGGACCTTGTAGAAGCCCTCCGCGGTGCGCTCACCGGTGATGAACTCGGCGTCGCGCTCGTCCACGTCCGAGGTGATCAGGGTGGCCGCCTCGGCGTCGGTGCGGGCGATGATCACGCTGGGCACGTCGGCGACGTCGGCGGCCAGGCGGGCGGCGTTGAGCGTGCGGATGTGCTGGCCGGTGGGGATGAGCACCTTGCCGCCGAGGTGGCCGCACTTCTTCTCGGAGGCCAGCTGGTCCTCCCAGTGCACGCCGGAGGCGCCGGCGGTGATCATCGACTTCATGAGCTCGTAGGCGTTGAGCGGGCCGCCGAAGCCGGCCTCGGCGTCGGCCACGATCGGCACGAGCCAGTCCTCGACGCTGCTGACGCCCTCGGCGTGCTCGATCTGGTCCGCGCGCAGCAGGGCGTTGTTGATGCGGCGCACCACCTGCGGCACGGAGTTGGCCGGGTACAGGGACTGGTCCGGGTACGTGTGGCCGGAGAGGTTGGCGTCCGCGGCCACCTGCCAGCCGGAGAGGTAGATGGCGCGCAGCCCGGCCTTGACCTGCTGGACCGCCTGGTTGCCGGTGAGGGCGCCGAGGGCGTTGGTGAAATCACCGCGGGCGTTCTCGTCCTTCAGCTGGGTCCACAGCTTCTCGGCGCCGCGGCGGGCCAGCGTGTGCTCCTCCTGGATCCGGCCGCGGAGACGGACGACGTCCTCGGCGGTGAAGCTGCGCTCGACGCCGGCCCAGCGGGGGTTGTGCTCCCAGTCATGCTGGAGCTGCTCGGCGGAGGCGGGAGTGGAGTGGTGGGGCTGGGTGGTCATGACGTCCTCCTGGGGATCGGTCCGGTTCGGTGAGGGGTTCGGTGCGACGTGTCCGTCGCTGCCGTTGACCTCCACTCTGGCCCCGGACAAGGCCCTCGGGAGCACAAAATCGGTGGAAACTCCGGCCGTTCCTGCCGCTGGGTCAGAACGTGACCGTCCTTGCGCCCCGGTGTGGCCTGGATCACGACAACAGCCCCCCGCTTGTCAAGAATGTGACTTTCTTTCCGTCACACGTGATCTGCGGCCCCGGATCCGTCTACAGTTCCGCGCATGATGACCCGCCCGCTTCCCGAGGACAGCGCGACCGTGGACGCCGTTGCACTGGGCCGCCGAGTCCGGCACCTGCGCAAGCAGGCCGGCCTCACCCTGGACCAGCTCGCGGAGCGCACGGGCGTGAGCGGTTCGCACCTGTCCCTCGTGGAGAACGCCCGCCGCGAGCCGCGGCTCTCGCTGGTCCAGCGGATCGCGGAGGTCCTGGGCGTGCCGGTCGAGGACCTGCTCACCGGCCGGGCCCCCACCCGTCGGGCCGAACTGGAGATCGAGGTCGAACGGTTCGCGCGCTCGGAGCACTACGCCTCCCTCGGCCTGCCGCCGCTGCGCATCGGGCCCCGCACCCCCACCGAGGTCCTCGAGGTGATCGCGGGGCTGGAGGCCGAGCTGCGCCGTCGCCTGGAGGAGCAGGCCGCCACCCCCGAGGAGGCGCGCCGCGCCAACGCCCAGCTGCGCGCCCAGATGCGCGCGGTGGACAACCACTACCCCGACCTCGAGGCCGAGGCGCATCGGCTGCTCGACGCGATCGGCCACACGGGCGGGCCGCTGGGCCTGCATGCGGTCTCGGAGCTGGCCGAGCACCTCGGCTTCACCCTGCGCTTCGTCCCGGACCTGCCGCACTCCACGCGCTCCGTCACGGACCTCAAGCACGGGCGCATCCACATCAGCGGCTCCCGCTCCTCGGACCACGACCGCCGCACCGTGGTGCTCCAGGCCCTCGCCGCCGCCGTCCTGGGCCACGGCGAGCCGCGGGACTACGAGGACTTCCTCGCCCAGCGTGTGGCGGTGAACTACCTGGCGGGCGCGCTGCTCATGCCGCAGCGGGCGGCGTCGTCGCTGCTGCGGGCCGCCCAGAAGCGCCGGGACCTGTCCGTGGACGACCTGAAGGACGCGTTCGGCGTCTCCTACGAGGCCGCCGCGCACCGGTTCACCAACCTGGCCACCGTGGACCTGGGCATCCGCTGCCACTTCCAGAAGGTCCACGAGACCGGGGTGATCCACAAGGCCTACGAGAACGACGGGATCGTGTTCCCCGCCGACCACACCGGTGCGATCGAGGGCCAGCAGGCGTGCCGGAAGTGGGGCGCGCGGCAGGCCTTCTCCCGCAACGACCGGTTCCGCGCCCACACGCAGTACACGGACTCGCCCAACGGGACGTTCTGGTGCACCTCGATGATCGAGAACGGCCCCGACGGGCAGTTCGCCCTCTCCGTGGGCACCCCGTTCGAGCATGCCCGGCACTTCCGCGGCGCGGACACCCGCCACCGGGTCACCTCCACCTGCCCCGATCCGCGCTGCTGCCGCCGCCCCGACCCCGAGCTCGAGGCGGCGTGGGGCGGGCACGTGTGGCCCGCGGCCCGCATGCACGCGCACCTCCTGGCGGCCATGCCCACGCAGACCTTCCCCGGTGTGGACGAGCGCGAGGTCGCGTGCGGGGGCCATGGTGGTCTCCGGTCTCTCGGATGCGATGTGACGCAGCTCACCCTAGGCCAGCGACGGGGCCGTGCCCAGGTCGGCGTCGCCGTCGGGCCCGGGGCCCTGGGGCGGGTCCGGCCGCGCGGATAGGATGAGCCCGAGGGTGTCGCGCCCGCCGCGCTCCCCCGCCTGCCCGAGTCGACGACGCCTAGGAGCTGCAGCATGCCCATCGCATCCCCGGAGAAGTACGCCGAGATGATCGACGCCGCCAAGAACGGCGCCTTCGCCTACCCGGCGATCAACGTCACCAGCTCCCAGACCCTGAACGCCGCCATCCGCGGCTTCGCCGAGGCCGGCTCGGACGGCATCATCCAGGTCTCCACCGGCGGTGCCGCCTACTTCTCCGGCTCCTCCGTGAAGGACATGGTCGCCGGCTCGCTGGCCTTCGCCGCGTTCGCGCGCGAGGTCGCCAAGAAGTACTCCGTGAACATCGCCCTGCACACGGACCACTGCCCCCAGGACAAGCTCGAGGGCTTCGTCCTGCCCCTGCTGGACGCCTCCGAGGCCGAGGTGAAGGCCGGGCGCGACCCGATCTTCAACTCCCACATGTGGGACGGCTCCGCCGAGACCCTCGAGGAGAACCTGCGGATCGGCCGCGAGCTGCTCGCGCGCACCCACGCCAACAAGCAGATCCTCGAGGTGGAGATCGGCGTCGTGGGCGGCGAGGAGGACGGCGTGGCCCACGAGATCAACGAGAAGCTCTACACCACCGTCCAGGACGGCATCGCCACCGTGGAGGCCCTCGGCCTCGGCGAGCACGGCCGCTACCTCACCGCGCTGACCTTCGGCAACGTGCACGGCGTCTACAAGCCGGGCAACGTGAAGCTGCGTCCGGAGATCCTGCAGGAGATCCAGCAGGCCGTGGGCGAGAAGTTCGGCAGGGAGCGCCCGTTCGACCTCGTGTTCCACGGCGGCTCCGGCTCCGCCGCCCAGGAGATCGCCGACTCGGTGGAGTACGGCGTCGTGAAGATGAACGTGGACACGGACACCCAGTACGCGTTCACCCGCCCCGTGGCCGGGCACATGTTCGCGAACTACGACGGCGTCCTGAAGGTCGACGGCGAGGTCGGCGACAAGAAGCAGTACGACCCCCGCGTGTGGGGTGCCAAGGCCGAGGAGGCCATGGCCGCCCGCGTGGTCCAGGCCTGCACCGAGCTGAACTCGGCCGGCAAGAGCATCGGCTGACCCCGCCGTCCGCCGCACCGGCCCGCACCCTGGCGTGAGGGTGCGGGCCGGCGTCGTCCTCAGCCCTCCCGCTCCTCCTGGGCCTGGAGGAACTCGAAGACCTCGCGCTCGTCCACACCGGGGAAGGTCTGCGTGGGCATGGCCGCCAGGAGGTGCGCGTGCATGCGGGCCGCGGGCCACACGTGCCCGCCCCACGCCGCCTCGAGCTCGGGGTCGGGGCGGCGGACCGCTGCGCCCCGTCCCGCACCCTCTCCACCGGCGCGCAGTACGAAGGCGTGGGGATCACGTCCCTGCTGAGCCGCGGCCACGCCGTGGTGGTCACCGACTACGAGGGCCTGGGCACCCCGGGCACGCACACCTACATGGTCCGGGAGGCCCAGGCACACGCCGTCCTCGACGCGGTGCGCGCGGCCGCCCAGGTGTCGGGGTCGGGCGTCACCGCGACCGCGCCGGTCGCGCTCGCGGGCTACTCGCAGGGCGGCGGGGCGAGCGCGGCCGCCGCCGAGCTCGCGCCCGACTACGCCCCGGAGCTGGACCTCAAGGGCGCCTACGCGGGCGCCCCGCCGGCCGACCTCGTGCAGGTCGCGGGCCGGATCGACGGCGGCCTCTACGCGGCCTTCCTGCTCTACGCGATGGCAGGGCAGCTCGCCGCGTACGACGTGGACCCGGCCACGCACCTCAACGAGACCGGCCTGGCGGCCCTCACCGGCGCGGCCGAGACCTGCATGGCAGGCAGCCTCGCCTACGCGCACCTCGACTCCGCCACGCTGACCCACACGGGGCAGGACTTCCCTGAGCTCGTCCGCTCCGACGCCGAGCTGGCCGGGATCCTCGCCGAGCAGCGGATCGGCGCGCAGGGCCGCCGTCCAGATGTGCCGGTGATGATCGCGCACTCCGTCACGGACGACGTCATCCCGTACCGCGCCGGCCGCGACCTGGGCCGCCGCTGGTGCGCGGAGGGTGCGCGGGTGCGCTTCGACCCGCTCCTCACCCCGACCCACGTGGGCGGCCACGTGGCCGCGCTGCCGCGGATGGGGGCGTTCCTGGACGCGACCCTCGCCGACCGCTGGACCGCCGACTCGTGCGGGTGGTTCTGAGCCTCGGCTAGCGTCGGGGCCAGGACCGTCCCGCCCACCGAAGGAGCAGTCATGCGCGCCGAGCAGGTCACCGATCCCATCACCTACCACGGCGAGGGCCCCGTCTGGGCCGCCTCGTGGGGCAGCGCCGCCGAGGGCGTGACCGCCGGCGGCGGCCTGCGCTGGGTGGACATGCTCGCCGGGGACGTCCTGTCCCTGCGCGCCGACGGCACGGTGGACCGCACGCACGTCGGCGACGTGGCCGCCGCGCTGCGCCCGCGTGCGGGGGGCGGCGCCGTCGTCGCGGTGGAGCGGGGCTTCGCCCTGATCTCGCCCGAGGGCGCGCTGACGACGCTGCCCGAGCTGTGGGGCGCGGACGCCGGGATCCGCATGAACGAGGGCGGCTGCGACCCGGACGGCCGGTTCCACTGCGGCACCATGGCGTACGCCAAGACCCCCGGCGCCGCGAACCTCTACCGGCTCGCCCCCGGGCCCGACGGCGGCGCCGGCGAGGTGGACGTCGTGCTGACCGGCGCGACGACGTCCAACGGCCTCGAGTGGAGCCCGGACGGCACACGGGCCTACTACAACGACACCCCCACGCGGCAGGTGGCCGTGTTCGACTACTCCCGCGAGGAGGGCCTGACGAACCGCCGCGTGCTCGTGGACGTGCTCGACGGCGAGGGCAAGCCGGACGGACTCACCGTGGACGCCGAGGGCGGGATCTGGGTGGCCGTGATCAGCCACGGGCAGATCCACCGGTACACGCCCGAGGGGGCGCTCGACGAGGTGATCGAGGTGCCCGTGCAGAAGACCACGGCCTGCACCTTCGGCGGCGACGACCTCGGCACCCTCTACATCACCACCTCCTGGGAGAACCTGGAGCGCGGCGAGGACCCGCTGGCCGGGGCCCTGTTCGCCGTCCGTCCGGGGGTGACGGGCCTGCCGGCCCGTCCCTTCGCGGGCTGACGGCGCTCCGCGCCCGATACCGCGCGTCGTCCTGCGTCGTCCTGCGTCGTCGGCGCGGTCCCGCGTCGTCGGCGCGGTCCTGCGCCGCGAGCCAGACGAATCTGCGGCCCAAAGGCTCCTTTCAGCGCGGAATCGTCTGGCTCGCGCCTGGAATCGTCTGGCTCGCGCCGGACTCAGGGGACGCCGCGTGCTGCCGGATCCACGCGTGCATCGCGATGCCGGCGGCCACGCCCGCGTTGATCGAGCGGGTGGAGCCGTACTGCGCGATGGACAGCACCGCGCTCGACGCCGCGCGCACCTCCGCCGAGAGCCCCGGCCCCTCCTGCCCGAAGACGAGCACGCAGGCGCGCGGGAAGTCGAAGGTCTCCACCGGCACCGACTCGGGGAACAGGTCCACCCCGAGCACGGGCAGCCCCTCCCCCGCCGCCCACTCCGTGAACGCTTCCACCGTCTCGTGGTGGTGCACGTGCAGGTAGCGGTCGGTGACCATGGCGCCGCGCCGGTTCCAGCGGCGCCGCCCGATGATGTGCACCCCGGCGGCGTTGAACGCGTTGGCGGTGCGCACGACGGTGCCGATGTTCAGGTCGTGCTGCCAGTTCTCGATGGCCACGTGGAACGGGTGCCGCCGCGCGTCGAGGTCCGCGAGGATCGCCTCGAGGCGCCAATAGCGGTAGCGGTCGAGGACGTTGCGGCGGTCGCCGTGCGCGAGCAGCTCCGGGTCGTAGCGGGGGTCCTCCGGCCACGGGCCGAGCCACGGCCCGACGCCGACCTCGCGGGGCCCGACGCCGACCTCGCGGGGCGCGGGGCCGTCCTCGGCCGGCGCGGGCTCGCTCAGCGGCCGGCCTCGGACCGGTCGACGGCGGCCCAGGCGGCCCCGGCGGACACGGCGGCCACGGAGAGCACGGCCGGCCACGCACCGATCTTCTTGGCCAGCGGGTGGGAGGCGCCGAAGCCGCCGAGGTACAGGGCGGCCAGGCCTCCGGCGACGGCCGGCCCCCGCGTGGCCAGCCACGTCCGGCCGGCGTACAGGCCGGCGGCGGCCAGCACGACGCCGCCGAGCGGGCGGATGCCGGTCTCCCGGGCGGTCAGGTAGCCGCCGATCAGACCGAACGCGGTGACCGGGGCCGTGGAGACGGCGTGGGCGGGGAGCAGGGTCTTGCCGTCACGGACGACGGGCGGGGCATGGCGCGGAGTCTTCATGGCGCCACCGTAGCGCGCGCATCCTGGAATACGCCGGGGGCCACCGTCGGGGAGAATGTCCGAGTGAGCATGATCGACAACGCCGTGTACGTGGACGGGCGGCGCGTCCACGACCCCTCCACCCTCGAGGACACCTGGGAGGAGTGCGAGCGCACCGGCGGCATGGCCTGGCTGGGCCTGTACCGCCCGGACGTGGCCGAGCTCCAAGCGGTCGCGGAGGAGCTGCGTCTGCACCCGCTCGCCGTCGAGGACGCCCTCGCCGGGGGCGAGCGCGCCAAGCTGGACCGCTACGGCGAGGACTCGTTCATGGTCCTGCACCCGGCCCGCTACATCGACCGCACCGAGACCGTGGAGTTCGGCGAGCTGGGCGTCTTCACCGGCGAGCACTACGTGGTGACGGTGCGTCACGCGGAGGAGCCGGACCTGGCCGCCGTGCGTCGATCCCTGGAGACGGAGGGCCGCGAGCGCCTCGCGATGGGGCCGTGGCAGGTCACCCTGGAGATCCTGGACCGGGTCGTGGACGACTACTTCCCCGTGGCCGACGGCCTCGAACAGGACATCGAGGAGATCGAGGACCAGGTCTTCGCCGGCGACGGGCACGTCTCCCGGCGCATCTACCAGCTCTCCCGCGAGGTGCTGAACTTCCAGCACGCCATCCGCGCGCTGCCGTCCATCGTGGAGCAGCTCCAGGCGGAGGTGCGCACCCGCCTGCACGAGGACACCCGCCACCTCGACGCCGACGCCCTGCCCCGGCGCGACGACGCCCACGCCTGGGAGGACGAGGAGCTCAGCGATCAGGCGCGCCACGAGGTGGAGAACCTGCGCCGCCTGCGTGACGTCCACGACCACGCCGTCCAGATCAACGAGCGCGTGACGACCATGCGCCAGATGCTCCACAGCGCCCTCGAGCTGGACTCGACGCTGGCGTCGAAGCGGCTGTCCGAGCAGTCGATCGCCCAGAACGAGCAGGTCAAGCAGATCTCGTCCTGGGCGGCGATCATCTTCGCGCCGCAGCTGGTGGGCTCCGTCTACGGCATGAACTTCGACGGCATGCCCGAGCTGCACTGGGCGTTCGGCTATCCGTTCGCCCTGGGACTCATGCTGGCGGTGGCCCTCACGCTGTTCGTGCTGTTCAAGCGCGCGGACTGGCTCTAGGCGGGCGGCGCGCGGGGCGGTCCGAGGCTCAGTCGAGGCCGAGCTCGTCCTTGCCGAACGCGTACAGGTACGGCACGTCCGCCTCCTCGGCCACGCGCTCGGCGGCGCCGGTCGCACGGTCCACGATCACGGCCACGGCCTGGACGTCCCCGCCCGCGTTGCGCACGCCCTCGACGGCGGTCAGCGCGGAGCCGCCCGTCGTCGAGGTGTCCTCCAGCACGACGACGCGGCGCCCGTCCACGCCCGGACCCTCCACCTGCCGGCCCATGCCGTATGACTTCTGCGCCTTGCGCACCACGAACGCGTCGAGCGCGCGGCCCGTGGCGCCGGCCTGATGCATCATCGCGGTGGCCACGGGGTCGGCGCCCATGGTCAGACCGCCCACCGTGTCGAACTCGATCCCGTTCTCCTCGAGCAGGCGCAGCATCACGCGGCCGATCAGCGGGGCGGCCTCGTGGTGCAGGGTGACACGACGCAGGTCCACGTAGTAGTCCGCCTCCTTGCCGGAGGACAGGGTCACCCGGCCGTGCACCACGGCGAGCTCCTGGATGAGCTGCTTGAGCCGCTCGCGGTCCTGCTCGGGCGTGGGGACGGTGGGGGTCTGCGCGTCGGTCATGCCGCCCATGCTAGTGCGGGCCCGGCCACCCCTGCCGCTTCCGTCCCGGCCTGGCTAGGCTCGGGCCATGAGCGAGATCCCGCACGACGACGCCCCCGTCCAGCACCCCTCCGGCCTGCCCCTGGCGCACTGGCTCACCCTCACCGAGGGCCTGATCGCGGCGCGCGTGGCCGAGAGCCTCGAGGAGCACGGCCTGACCCGCGCCCAGTGGCAGCTGCTGAACACCCTCACGGTGGCCCCGCAGTCCCGCGCCGAGCTCGAGGCCGGCTTCGAGGAGGAGCAGCGCGGCGCGGTGCCCGGTCAGATGGAGGAGCTGGTCGAGTCCCACTGGGTGACGGTCGAGGGCGACCTCTACACCCTCACCGCCACGGGACGCACCGCAGGCGCCCGCGTGGGCGAGGCGGTCGAGGCCCTGCGTGCAGAGGCGACGGCGGATGTCCCGCGGGACCAGATCGACGACGCCGTCCGCGTCCTGCGCCGCATCGCCCGCAACCTGGGGCACCCGGACGCGTGAGCCGCCGTCGCCGACCGCCCCTGTCCCCGTGCGCGGGGCCGGTCCTACGCTGACCGGCATGCGTGAACTCCAGCAGCGGATCATCGCCCAGCAGGGCGTCCTCCCCGAGATCGACCCGGCGGCCGAAGTCGAACGGCGCGTGGCCTTCCTCGTCGACTACCTCGCAGCCACGGGTGCGTCCGGCTTCGTCCTGGGCATCTCCGGCGGCGTGGACTCCTCCGTGGGCGGCCGGCTGGCCCAGCTCGCCGTCGAGCGTCGCCGCGCCCAGCTCGGCGTCACGGACGCCGTCGCCCTGGGCGGCCCCGGCACCACCCCGCCGGGTGAGGCGGGGGTGGGCGCCGACGTCGTGCCCTCCCGCGAGAACCCCCGGTTCACCGCCGTGCGCCTGCCCTACAAGGTGCAGCACGACGAGGCGGATGCCCGGGCGGCCATGGACTTCGTGGGCGCGGATCAGGACGTCACCCTGAACATCGCGGAGCCCGTGCAGGGTCTGGCCGCCGCCTTCGCCGAGGCCGTGGGGGAGCCGATCTCGGACTACAACCAGGGCAACGTGAAGGCCCGCATCCGCATGACGGCCCAGTACGCGGTGGCCGGCGCCCACGGGCAGCTGGTGATCGGCACGGACCACGCGGCCGAGGCCGTCACCGGGTTCTACACGAAGTTCGGCGACGGCGGCGCGGACGTCCTGCCGCTGGCCGGCCTGAACAAACGGCAGGTGCGGGCGCTGGGCCGCGAGCTCGGCGCCCCCGAGCCCCTGTGGAACAAGGTGCCCACCGCGGACCTGCTGGACGGCACGCCGGGCCAGACGGACGAGGCCGAACTCGGGATGACGTACGAGGACATCGACGACTACCTCGAGGGCAAGGACGTCCCCACCGAGGTCGCGGAGAAGCTCGAGGGCATCTGGCTCCGCAGCCGCCACAAGCGCACCACGCCGGTGACGATCCACGACGACTGGTGGCGCTGAGGCGCCGATCCCACGGTGTCCGCGCCCTTCGATAGCCTGGCCGGGTGAAGATCGCCACCTGGAACGTCAACTCCCTCCGTGCCCGCGCCGACCGCGTCGAGGCCTTCCTCGAGCGCCATGACATCGACGTCCTGGCCATCCAGGAGACCAAGTGCCGGGACGAGAACTTCCCCTGGGAGCTCTTCGAGCGCGCCGGCTACGAGGTGGTGCACAACGGCACCTCGCAGTGGAACGGCGTGGCCATCGCCTCCCGCGTCGGCCTGAGCGACGTGCAGCGCGGCTTCCCCGGCCAGCCGCACTTCGGCAAGGGCGGCGTGGACCCGCAGGAGGAGTCCCGCGCCATCGGGGCGACCGTGGGCGCCGAGGCGGCCGACGGCGTCGCCCCGGTGCGCCTGTGGAGCCTGTACGTGCCCAACGGGCGCGGCCTGGAGAACGAGCACATGGGCTACAAGCTCGAGTGGCTGCGCGTGCTCCAGGAGCACGCGGCCGCTCGCCTCGCCGAGGACCCGGACACCCGGCTCGCCCTGGCCGGCGACTGGAACATCGCTCCGCAGGACGAGGACGTGTGGGACATCGAGCTGTTCCAGCGCGAGGGCTACACGCACGTCTCCCCGGCCGAGCGCGCGGCGTTCCACGCGTTCGAGGACGCCGGGCTGGTGGACGTGGTGCGCCCCCGCCACCCCGGCCCCGGCGTGTACACGTACTGGGACTACACGGGCCTGGCCTTCCCCAAGAAGAAGGGCATGCGCATCGACTTCCAGCTGTGCTCCCCCGCCCTCGCACAGACGGTCACGGACGCCTGGATCGACCGCGAGGAGCGCAAGGGCAAGGGCGCCTCGGACCACGCGCCCGTGGTCGTCGAGCTGGGCTGAACCACGGGTGAGCCCGCGATGACCCACGACGACGACGACGGCCCGCCCCCGGGTGTCGCGCGCGGCACCGCGCACCTGCGCGTCTTCCAGCCGCTGGCCGCGTTCCCGGACGCGGTCCAGGCGCGACTGATCGCCGGCGGCCACCGCACGCGCGCCGAGGTGGAGGCCGAGGCGGCCGAACGGGCCCGGCGCCGCCTGGCCCGGCCCGTGGCCGACCCGTTCCCGGAGCCCGGCGAGGACGACCTGGTGCGGGTCCTCCAGGACGAGCACCGCTCCGCCTTCTACTGCCCGGACGAGCGGGGCCTGCGCGCCGAGATGGCCGCGGCCATGCTCGAGGAGACGATGCTGCCGCGGCTGCACGAGGCCGCCATCCCGCCGGCGGCGCGGGCCATGAACCGCGGCCGCGCCCTCGTGGCGCTCGAGGAGGAGTGGGGCCTCTCCCCCGACCCGGACGCGGCGGGCGAGGACCCGCACAGCGAGGACGGCGCGTCGGACCACCACCGCGTGCAGACGCGCACCGCCACGTGGGGTGTGCCGCACGGCTGGCTCACGGTGTTCGACCCCGAGGAGCCCGTGCAGCGCCTCGTGGACAGCGAGCGCACGGCGTACCGGCGCGCCCCGATCGTGGCCGCCCGGGAGCGGGCCGGGCACGCGGCCGCGGTGCTCGCGCGGCACGCCCCGGATGCGGAGCTGATCGGCGAGCTCACGGTGATGGTGGAGTGGCTCGGCGCGTTCCACCCCGACTCGTGGGTCGAGCTGGACTACGGCGGCCTCACGCGGCACGTGTGGCCGGACGACTCCGTCTTCGACCTGTGGACGCTCATCGACGCCCTCGAGGAGGGCGACGAGGCGACCGCCGGCGTCGCGCAGGAACGGCTGAACCGTCGCTGGGCCGCCGTCGGGATGCTGGCCCGGCTGACCTGAGCCGGCCGCCGGCGCACCGGGGTGGGGCCGACCCGGGTGCTCGAGACGCACACCACGCCGCCGACGCCGCCCACGCGGGGCGCGCGCCCCGGCGTCGGGCCTAGGGTGGATCCCATGACCACGCAGCGCCTGAGCACCCCGCCCTCGGAAGCCCGGAACCGGCCCGTCACCCCGTGGTGGGTGGACGCCGTGATCTACCAGGTGTACCCGCGCTCCTTCGCGGACGCGGACGGGGACGGCATGGGCGACCTGCGCGGCGTGACCTCGCGCCTCGACTACCTGGCCCAGCTCGGCGTGGACGCGATCTGGCTCTCGCCCTTCTACCTCTCCCCGCAGCACGACGCCGGCTACGACGTCGCGGACTACCGCGCCGTGGACCCGCGGTTCGGCACGCTCGCGGACGCGGACGAGATGATCGCCGCCGCGCACGAGGCCGGCATCCGCGTGGTCGTGGACCTCGTGCCGAACCACACCTCGTCCGAGCACGCGTGGTTCCAGGCCGCCCTGGCCGCCGGCCCCGGCTCCCCCGAGCGCGCCCGCTACCACTTCGCCGAGGGCCGCGGCGAGCACGGCGAGCTGCCCCCCAACAACTGGGAGTCCACGTTCGGCGGCCGGGCCTGGACCCGCGTGACCGAGGCGGACGGCACCCCGGGCCAGTGGTACCTGCACCTGTTCGACACCACGCAGCCGGACCTGAACTGGGAGAACGAGGAGGTGCGCGAGGAGTTCCGCTCCATCCTGCGGTTCTGGCTGGACCGCGGCGTGGACGGCTTCCGGGTGGACGTGGCCCACGGGCTCATCAAGCAGCCCGGCTACCCGGACGCCGAGCACTCCCGCATGGGCATGGTCACGGACGCGGGCGAGGACGCCGACCCCACGTTCGACCCGGACACCTTCGAGCCGCTCACCCCGTTCATGGACCAGGACCGCGTCCACGAGGTCTACCGGGACTGGCGGCGGGTCCTGGACTCCTACGACCACGAGCCGATGATGGTGGCCGAGGCGTGGGTGGCCCCGCTCTCGCGCATGTTCCGGTACGTCCGCCCCGGTGAGATGCACCAGACCTTCAACTTCACCTATCTCATGGCCGGCTGGGACGCCGCCTCGCTGACCCACGCGATCGACCGGTCCTTCGAGCAGGCCGGTCGGGTCGGCGCCCCGAACACCTGGGTGCTCTCGAACCACGACACGGTGCGCCACGCCTCCCGCTACGGCCTCGCCGACCCGAGCTCCTACCCCGCCGGCATCACGGCCGAGGACGAGCAGCCAGACGAGGCGGTCGGTCGCCGTCGGGCCCGCGCCGCCGCGATGGTGGAGCTGGGCCTGCCCGGCTCCGCGTACATCTACCAGGGCGACGAGCTGGGCCTGCCCGAGCACACCACCCTCGCCGCCGAGCACCGCCAGGACCCGTACTTCTTCCGCACGGACGGCAAGGAGCCCGGCCGCGACGGCTGCCGCATCCCTCTGCCGTGGGCCGCGGACGAGCCGTCCTACGGCTTCTCGACCCCCGCGGACGACGACGGCCCCGCGTCCGCCGCCGAGGGCGTCGCCGCGCCGTGGCTGCCCCAGCCCGCGTCCTTCCGGGCGCTGGCGGCGGACCGGCAGGTCGGCGTCGAGGGCTCCGTGTTCGAGCTGTACCGGCGTCTGCTGCAGATCCGCGGCGAGCTCGACCTGGGCACGGGCACGTTCGCGTGGTCCGAGCACCACGACCCCGCACGCGGCGTGCTGGCGTTCACGGTCACCTCGGGCGGTGGCCGGCACCTGGGCTCGGGCGAGCCGATCCCGGCGCGCACCGTGCTCGTGATGGCGAACCTGTCGACCGATCCCGTCGACCTGCCCGCGGGCCATTCCCGGGCCCTGTTCTCCCTCGAGGAGGCAGAGGCCGTGCAGGACGGGCAGCTCGCGCACGACGCCGCCGCGTGGCTGCTCATGGACTGAGCCGGGCACGCCCCGGGACCCGCCGGGGCACCACAGACCTTCCGCGAGGAATCAGCGGTGGCCGAGGCCACATCATCCGGCACGGTCGGATGAACTCGACGTAACGTCCACGATGACTCGCATCACACCGGACAAAGTGGCATGAACGCTGTGTCACGAGTCACCATGGCGTGTCCTGATCCACCCCCCTTCGAGCGGAGACTTCACGTGAGCACCTCCCCCTCCGGCTCCCGCGTCGCCGAGCCCGACGCGGCCACCACGGACCGCGGGCAGCTGCACCGCGGCCTGAGCCAGCGGCACATCATGTTCATCGCCCTGGGCACGGCGGTGGGCACCGGCCTCTTCTACGGCTCGGCCGGCGGCATCCAGGCCGCCGGGCCGGGCGTGATCCTGTCCTTCCTCGTCGCCGGCGCCGCCGTGTTCCTCGTGATGCGCGCCCTCGGCGAGATGACGCTCCGTGAGCCCGTCTCCGGCTCCTTCGCCGCCTACGCCTCCCGTTATCTCGGCCCCTTCGCCGGCTACGTGACCGGCTGGACCTTCGTCTTCGAGCTGGCCGTCGTGATCATCGCGGACACCGCCGCCATCACCACGTACATGGCGTTCTGGTTCCCGGGGGTCCCGGCCTGGGCCTGGGTCGCCGCCACGATCCTCGTGGTCGGCCTGATCAACTTCACGCACGTCGGGAACTTCGGCGAGGCCGAGTTCTGGCTGACGCTCGTGAAGGTCGGCGCCATCGTGGCGATGATCTTCGGCGGTGTGATCCTGCTCTTCACCGGCGCCTCCACCGCGGACGGCACCCAAGCCAGCCTGGCGAACCTCGTGGACCACGGCGGATTCCTGCCGCACGGCATCCTGGGCGTGCTGACCGCGCTCACCATCGTGACGTTCTCCTTCGGCGGCATCGAGACCCTCGGCGTGGCCGCGGGCGAGGCCAAGAACCCGGAGAAGGTGCTGCCCAAGGCCATCAACACGGTGCCGATCCGCATCCTGTTGTTCTACGTGCTGACGATGGCGGTCATCATGGCCCTCGTCCCCTGGAACCAGGTGGACGGTAAGGCCAGCCCGTTCGTGCAGATCTTCGAGGGCCTCGGCGTCCCCTTCGCCCCGCACCTGCTGAACTTCGTGGTGCTCACGGCCGCCGTCTCCGCGATCAACGCCTGCATCTACGCGTCCGGTCGCCTGCTCTACGCGATGGCCCACGACGGCCAGGCGCCCCGGGCCTTCACCCACACCAACCGCGGCGGCGTGCCGTGGCTGTCCGTGGCCGTGACGCTGGGCGTGATGGTGCTCGGCGCTGTGCTGATCACCGTGGACCCGAACGCCTTCAGCCTGGTGGCCGGCGTCGCCTCGTTCGCCGTGGTGCTGACCTGGGCCATGATCTTCCTGTCCCACCGCGCCATGCGCAGGCGCGTCGCGGAGCAGGGCGCGGAGCCGTCCCCCTTCCCCATGCCGCTGGGCGGCGTCGGCACCTACCTGGGCCTGGCGTTCGTGGCCACCGTGGTGATCACCATGGCCACCATCCCGGATTCGCGCCAGGCGCTCATCATCGGTCTCGTGTGGGTCGCGGTCCTGACCCTCGCCTGGTTCGTCACGGGCACCCGCACGTCGGCCGCGGCCCACAACCGCACCGGCACCCTGCCGGTGGTCCGCACCCGCCAGTCCCACGAGGACTGACCCCCCACGACGACGACGGCCCCTGTCCCGCGCGGGACAGGGGCCGTTCTCGTCGGGGCCGGGAGGGCGCCCGGGGGCGGACGTCAGTGCTCGTGGCGGCGCAGCCGGGTGCGGCGAGGCCCCTCCGAGGCCGGGACGCCGGCGGCCACATCGGCGATCCGCTGCTGGTGGTCCCGACTGAGCGAGGCCCACCACTGCGAGGCCGCCACGGGGCCGGAGTCGACCACCTCGTCGTCGTCGGACTCGAGGCCCAGGCGGTCCTTGATGGAGGCCAGCATGGCCTGGCGGCGCACCGCCTCCACCCGCGCTACGGAGTAGCCGAGCGAGCGGAACGTGGCCAGGCAGATCAGCAGCATCATCACGGAGAACGGCAGGCCGATGGTGATGGCCAGGACCTGGATCGCGGACAGGCCGCCGGCGGCCAGCAGGGCCGCGGCCATGAGCGAGGTGGCGATGGCGAAGAAGATCTTCACCGTGGCCTTCGGGTTCACGTCGCCGCCCGTGGCGAGCATGCCCATCACGAGCGAGCCCGAGTCGGCGGAGGTGATGAAGAAGATGCCCGAGAGGATGATGGCGCCGACCACGAGCATCGTGCCCGCGGGCAGCTGCTCGAGCACCTGGAAGAGCGCGGTGTTCGAGTCGATGGCGCCGTCCGCGCCCACCACGGAGGTGTACCCGGCCGGGCGGGTGGTCTCGAGGAAGATCGCGGTGCCGCCCAGGATGCCGAACCAGACCACGCCCACCAGGGTGGGCACCAGCAGCACGCCCGCGATGAACTCGCGCACGGTGCGACCGCGCGAGATGCGGGCGATGAAGATGCCGACGAACGGCGTCCAGGACATCCACCAGCCCCAGTAGTACGCGCTCCAGCCGGCCTGCCACGCGTCGCCCTCGGCGCCGTAGAACGCGGAGACGTTGAGCGAGTTCGCGAAGAAGTACTGCATGTAGGAGCCGAGGGACTGCACCATCTCCTTGAACAGGAACGCGGTGGGTCCCACGATCGCGATGAACAGCAGCAGGCCGGCGGCCAGGATCAGGTTGGTGTTGGACAGCCACTTCATGCCGCGCTCCACGCCGGAGACCACGGTGTAGAGCACCACGCAGGTGACCGCGCCGATCATGGCGTACTCGAGCCAGGGGCTGTCCTCGGGCACGATGCCCAGCGCGCGCAGGCCCGCGGACATCTGGGTGACCCCGAGGCCCAGCGAGGTGGCCACGCCGAAGACGGTGCCGATGAGGGCGATGTTGTCGATCAGGTGGCCCCAGCCGCCGCGCACGCGGCGCTCGCCGATCAGCGGCTCGAAGGCCCAGCGCAGCGCGAGGGGACGGCCGCGCCGGTGGATGGCCAGCGCGACCGCCACGCCCACCACCGCGTAGATCGCCCAGGGCTGCAGGCCCCAGTGCAGGAACGTGGTGGCCAGCGCCGACTGGGCGGCCTCCGCCTGGGTGGGGTTGGCGGCCGCCACGTCGGGCCGCGGATCGGTGAAGTGCATGAGCGGCTCGGTCATGCCGAAGAACACGAGGCCGATGCCCATGCCCGCCGCGAAGAGCAGGGAGAACCAGGACAGCGTGGAGAACTCGGGCTTCTCATCGGGCTTGCCCAGCGTGATCCCGCCCTTGCGGGAGAACGCGAGGTAGCCGCAGAACAGCACGAAGAACAGAGCGACGAGCGCGTACCACCACGAGAAGTTCGTGATGATGGCCTGCTGGACCAGGCCGATGCCCACGGTCATCTGGTCGGGGGCGAGCAGCGTGGCCCCCACGAAGGAGAGCACGATGACCGCGGAGGGCCAGAACACCCACGGCAGCAGGACGCGGTCGCGGGCGGCCGCGGCGGAGGTGGCAGGGGCGACGCCGGCGTCGGGGGCGGTCGCCGAGGACGGATGGTTCCCGGGTTGCTCGGGGATCATGGGCTCGGTCGAGGGCGGTGTCGGATCGCTCATCCTCCCGACCTTACGTGGTCCCGCACGCCGGCTCCCTGCCTGAGACGCGGCCGAGTGGACGGTCTCACCCGGTGGGGTGACCGCGCCCACGGCCCCGGCGCGGGCGTCCCCTGGTGAGGCGTGGGCGGCCTCACTAGGGTGTGGGACACCACGACGACGGCGGCGCCGGACGGGCCCGCCCGCGAGAGGAAGGACCGCACCATGACCGACGTCCCCTTCGAGGACCGCGAGGACGAACGAGAGCTCGAGACGGACCTGCTCGCCGATCCCAACGCCGCCGGCGACCCCGCGCCGCAGGACGGCCGCGACGGCCAGCCCGTGCGCGGCGGCTCGGACGACCCGCAGCACCGGGCCGGGGAGGGACGTGCCCCGGACTCCCTGCGCAATGCGGAGTCCGCCGCCATGCACATCGAGGAGGACGCCCAGGACCGCACGCGTGCGGACGAGGGCGACGTCGAGATCCTGTGACCGCCCCTCAGCCCCGGTCGGGGACGAGGCCGGTGCGCAGGAGGGTGAGTGCCTCGTCCTGCCCGAGGAGCGGCTGACGCATCTCGTCGCGGAGGAAGTCGAGCATCGCCGAGGCCAGCGCCGGCTCTTCGGAGGCGATCGCGTCCGTCGCGATCGCGGCGTGGAAGTCGAGGGCGAACGCGGCCGTGGCGGTCTCGGCGATGCAGCTGTGGGTGGAGACGCCGCACAGCAGGAGCCGATCCACCCCGCGGCCCCGCAGCTCGGCCGCCAGTCCCGTGCCGTGGAAGGCGGAGTCCCGGGTCTTCACGACCTCGACGGCGTCCGGGGCGGCCGCCGCGACCCCGTCGAGCAGAGCCGCCTGCCGGGTGCCCGGGAAGGCGAAGCCCTCGCCGTCGGCCAGCATGTTCAACGTCCACGTGGAGCGGTCCCGCGCGTGCTCGGTCCGCACCAGGAAGACGGGACGGCCGGCCTCGCGGGCGGTCCGGAGCAGTTCCACGACCGCCGCCGTCAGCTCGGCCTGATGGGCGGCCAGCGCGGGATGCTCGAAGTAGCTGTGCTGGACGTCGATCACCACGAGCGCGGTCTCGCCACCGGTCGCGCGGGCGGAGAGGGAATCGGCCATCGACCCAGTGTCCCCACCGGGTCGCCGCCTGTCAGCGGCCCGTCGCCCCGGACGACGAAGGCCCCCCGCGTCTGCGGGGGGCCTTCTCGAAGTGGTGGCTCCGACCGGCGTCGATCCGGTGACCTTACGATTTTCAGTCGTACGCTCTACCAACTGAGCTACAGAGCCCGGCGACCTTCGTCACCAGGACCATGCGTCACCGGACTCCGTTTCCGAATGCCGGTGATCGGACGATCCGAGCGACCCTGACGGGACTTGAACCCGCGACCTCCGCCGTGACAGGGCGGCGCGCTAACCAACTGCGCTACAGGGCCATGTTCTGTTGTTCTCGCCGCTTTCGCAACGAGTGGAAACTCTAGCAGAGCCTCCGAGCGTCGTGCAAATCCACGTTCCACGTGCCGTTCCGGCCGCCGAGGGCTGCCGTTCTGCGTACCCCCAACGGGATTCGAACCCGTGTCGCCGCCGTGAAAGGGCGGTGTCCTAGGCCTCTAGACGATAGGGGCAGGTCCGATGTCGAGATTCCCGAGGTGGACCCTGGGAGTCTATGGTGGCCGCACACCCTCCGGCAAGTCCGGCCGCCGGCCGGCCGCCCTCCGCACCGCGGAGCCCCGCACCCCCAGGAGCCGCCGTGGACCACCGCCCGTCGCCCGAGCAGCCCGCCGCCACGTGGATGAGCGAGCAGGAGTTCGACGACGCCGTCTCCGCGGCCCTCACCCGCATCCCGGACGAGCTGGCCCGGCTGCTGACGAACGTCGTCGTGGTGGTGGAGGACGAGTACGAGCCGCAGCGCTGGGAGGACCCGGCCACCGAGCTGTTCGGCCTCTACGAGGGCGTGCCGCTGACCGAGCGCGCCGAGCTCGCGTGGCAGATGCCGGACCGGATCGTGGTGTTCCGCGGCCCGCTCACCCGCCACTGCACCTCCCGCGCCGAGCTCGAGGACGAGATCACCGTCACCGTCATGCACGAGGTGGGGCATTTCTTCGGCATCTCCGAGGAGCGCCTCCACGAGCTCGGCTGGGGCTGAGCGCCGGTCAGGACTCCGGCTGGTCCTGGACCGGGCCGAACGAGGCGCGGCGGCCGAGGCGGACGTCCTCGCGGAACGGGACGACGAGCACCGGGCCCTTCGCGTGGTCCGCGACTCCGCGGCTCGTGGAGCCGACGATCGCACCGGCGAAGCCGCCCAGACCGCGCGTGCCCACCACGGTGAGGCGGGCGGTGGCGGTCTGGTCCACCATCACGTCCACGGGGGTGCCGTCCACGAGCTCGGTGAGGACCTCGAGGCCGGGGAACTCGGAGCCGATCCACGCGGCGCCGGCGTCGAGGCGCTCGCGCAGCTCCCGCTCGCGGGCCTCCTCGTCCAGGCTGACGGCCAGCCACGCGGCGTTCGCGCCCAGGGGCGGGACGGCGCACACGAGCTTCAGCGGCGCCTGGCGGAGGCGGGCCTCCTCGGCGGCCTCGAGAGCGGCGGCACGGCCCTGCTCGGAACCGTCGACGCCCACCACGACGGCGGTCCTGTCCCCCGCGCGGCTGGCCTCGACCCCGGCGGGGATGAGGGCGACGGGGCAGTGCGCATGGCCGGGCAGCGCGGCGGCCACCGAGCCGAGCAGACGGCCCATGAAGCCGCCGCGGCCGCGCGCGCCCGAGACGAGCAGGGAGGCCTCGGCGGAGAGCTCCACGAGGACGCCGGCCGCGTCACCGATCTCCACGCGCAGCTCCGGACGCACCCCGTCGGCGTCGAGCTTGCCGGCGACCTCCTCCAGGAGCGCCTGCACGCCCTCGCGGAGGCGGGAGTCGTCCAGGACGGCGCCGCCGGCGTCCGCGCCGTAGCCCCAGTACGCGGGGATCGAGTAGGCGGTGACGAGGGTCAGCGGCTCGCCGCGCAGGCCGGCCTCGCGCTGGGCCCAGCGGGCGGCGGAGACGGACTGGTCGGAGCCGTCCACACCCACCAGGACGCCGAGCGGTGCATCCTCGCGGCGGGGGGCGGCGGGCTGGGTCTGGGCGGACATGGCGACCTCCTCGAGTCAGACTCGACGGGCCCCGGGCGGACCCGGCCGAGTGCCTCCAGTCTACGCCTCGGGGCCCGGGACGAGTCCCGTGATCCCGGGCGCGGCACCCGCGGGGAAGCCGCGTGGATCCTCCGCGAGCCGGGCCGGGAAGGCTGTCTCTTATACACATCT